>NZ_FOIB01000007.1:0-300000 GCF_900111765.1 Myxococcus fulvus | reverse complement strand
GCCCCACTCCATGAGCTGCGTCATGCCGGAGACCTCGCCCGCGCCGTTGAGCACGAAGCCGCCTCCCGTCATCCGCTCCATGAAGATGTTGCCCTTGTTGGGCATGATGGCCGTCACGCCCGTGCGCACCGGGCCGTGCCCCGGCCTCAGCGGGCCGTCGCCCTGGATGAGCGTGCAGTGACCGACGAGCACGCCCTCCACGTCGGTGATGGCGTTGTATCTGCCGGGCTTGAACCGGCCCAACGGAAGTCCCAGCTCGCGGGCGCGAACCCGCGGTCCCATGTACTCGGGGATGTGCACCATGCCGGGCACACTAGCGGACCATCACCCACCGTCAACCACTCCGACCGCGTAATATCTTCAGGCACGCGGAAGGCCCTCCCAAGAGGGCCCCCGCGGCCGAGCGTCAGGCCTTGGCTTCGATGCGCGGCACGCCGTCCGTCGACGCGGTGCTGGCGTCGCTCACCGGCGTGCCCGAGCCATTCGACGGAGCGCTGCTCCCGGGCGCGACCGGAGCCGAGGTGGCGACAGGCGCGGCGTGCTCGTCGAGCGAGGGGCCCTTGTGCAGCCCCGGCTGCGCGGCGGGATGCGGGTGCTCGCTGGCGGCGCGGCGCGACGCGCGCTCCTTGTAGCGGCGGATGGCGGGGGCCATGATTTCACCGATGAGCGCGCGGTAGTCCATGCCCGCGCCCTGCGCGATGAGCACCAGGTCGCTCCAGCCGGGCGTGAGGCCGGGCAGCGGGTTGCACTCGATGAAGTAGATGCGCCCCTTGTCATCCATGCGGAAGTCGATGCGCGCGACGTCGCGGCACCCCAGCGCCATGAACGAGCTGCGCGCGGCCGTGCGCAGCTTCTCCAGCAGCGCGGGCTCCAGCTTGGCCGGCGCGTCGTAGCGGATGCGGTCCGTCCAATCCAGCTTGTGCTGGAAGCTGTACACGGGGTTCTTCTCCCCCTTGTCCAGGAAGACGATCTCCATGGGCGGCAGCACGCGCGGGCGCCGCTCGCCGAGCAGGCCCACCGTGAACTCGCGCCCGCCGATGTACTCCTCGATGAGCGCGGGCTGCTGGTACTTGCTCGCGATTTCGCGCACCACCTCGCGCAGCTCCGCCTCGCTGTGGCAGACGCTCTTGGTGACGACGCCCTTGGAGCTGCCCTCCGCCACCGGCTTCACGATGAGCGGGAAGGAGGTGAACTCCTTGTTGAGCCGCTCCTTGCCCGTGGCCATCAGCTGGAAGTTGGGCGTGAGGATGCCCGCCTGACGGACGATCTTCTTCGCCAGCGCCTTGTCCAAGGCAATCGAGAGCGTGGCCGGATCGCTTCCCGTGTACGGGATGTCCAGCAGCTCCAGCATGGCCGGCACCTGGCTCTCGCGGTTGCGGCCCTTGAAGCCCTCGGCGATGTTGAAGACGATGTCCAGCGGCGTGCTCGACAGCACCGTGGGCAGCTCCGCGGTGGCCTCCAGGTCGATGACCTCGTGGCCCCAGGACGCGATGGCCTCACGGATGGCCTGCAGCGTGTTGGGCGAGTCGTACTCGGCCTCGCTGTCCTCCACCGCCTCGCCGTGGGCGCTCGGCTTGACGCGCTTGACGTTGTACGTGAAGCCGACGCGCAGCGGCCCCGTCTTGCGCGCGGGCTTGCCCTGGCGCCGGGAGGAGTCCTTGATCTTGTAGCGCTTCGCCGCGCTCTGGATGATGGAGTTGATGACCCCGTCCAGGTGCAGGCCGTCCAGCTCCGCGGAGGCGTAGATGCCCGCGCCCGGCTCCAGGCTGGGCAGCGCGTTGATCTCCAGGAAGTACGGCACGCCCGCGTCGCTCAGGCGGAAGTCGATGCGGCCCAGGTCGCGGCAGTCGAGCGCCTGGTAGATCTTCTGCGCCATCTTCCGCACGTCCTCGGCGGTGCGCGCCGGAATGCGCGCGGGCGCGAGCACCGAGACCGCGTTCTCCTTCTTCGTCTTCAGCTCGTAGTCGTAGATGGCGTAGCGCCGACCCGCCGTCACCGCCGGGTCCACCACGTACTCCACGGGCGTGAGCACGCCGTCGTAGTCGTTGTCCACCGCGGCCAGGAACGGCACCGTCAGGTCACGCCCGGGGATGTACTCCTCCACCAGCACGCCGGCGGGGTACTTCTCCAGCGCGGCGGACACCTTGGCGCGCACCTCGTCCAGCGTCTCCGCGATGGAGTCCTGGGTGATGCCCTTGGAGGAGCCCTCGAAGTTGGGCTTCACGATGACGGGGAAGCGCAGGTTCTCCGCCGTCAACTCGCTGAGCTTCTCCACGTACTGCCAGCCCGGCGTGCGGATGCCCTGCTTGGACAACACGAGCTTGGTGAGCTGCTTGTCCAACGTCACCGCCAGCGCGTACGCGTCCGAGCCCGTGTACGGGAAGCCCAGCTCGTCGAAGAGCGCGGGATAGAACGCCTCGCGGAAGCGGCCGCGCCGTCCCTCGGCGGTGTTGAAGATGAGGTCGGGGCTGTACGCCTCCAGCCGCGCCACGGTGCGCGAGGCGGGACCGCTGACCTCGAAGCGCTCCAGCCGGTGGCCCAGCCGCTCGATGGCCGCGGCCAGCGCGTTGACCGTCTCCTGGGTGTCGAACTCCGCTTCTTCTTCCGAATCAGACAACCTGAGATTGTGGGTCAGCGCGATGCGCACGGTAGCCCCCTTCTCTTCTTGAGCGAGCGACCGCGGCGCACCTTCGCCGCGGACATGAGTCTGCCCGGCGCGCGCTGATGCGCCACCGGGTCGCGGGCTGCAACGGTTGCGCCCGCCACAACCTTCCCGTCCACCACCTGCGTCTGCGCCCAGGTGTCGCCGAGCCGCCAGCCGAGCGGATCCCTCACCACGCGCCACGCCTCGATGCCGCCGATGACGACCAGCCCCGCCACCGCGGCCACCGGCCCCAGCGGCTCCGGCATCATCCCCAACAGCACGATGAGCGACAGCGGCGCGTTGCGCAGCGTGCTGTCACGGTGTCGCGCCGCCGAGCGCGTGGGCAGGTGCATCACCTTCACGCCGAAGATGCGCTTGCCCACGCTCTGGCCCTGGATCATCCCGTCCGCGAGCAGGAGGAACAGCAGCGCGACGACGGAGCCCGCGCGGCCGCACACGACATACAGGCCCCACGCCACCGCCACGTCCACCGCGCGCGCGCCAAGGCGCAGCCACAGCGACGCCTTCGGGTACGGCGAGCCCGGCGCGCTGTCCTCGACGACGAGCCTCAACGCGCGGCCACCGCCACGGCTGGCCGCCATCAGGATGCGCTCAGGGGGCGCGCTCACTCCTCGGGCTCCAACGTGAGACCCTCCTCGGGTGGCTCCGGCTCGTCCAACCCCGCCAGCCGCGCCAGCCGCTCATGCGCGCTCAAGGGATGGAACGGAGGATGGGAACCCTCGCCCGGCGTCCACGCATTCCCCAAGGACGTCGGACCCGACTCGGACAGGCGCAAGAGCTTCGCTCGCGCCGCGTCCTCGTCCGGCGCCGCCGCCACGCCCTCACGGGTGAAGAGGATGAACGCCATGGCCGGCCGCTTGGAGGACTCGCGCATCGCGAACTGCACGCCGTCCAGGTTCCAGCCCTTCGCCGTCCACTCGTTCAGGGTGCGCTCCAGCGCTCCCTCGTCCACCGTGGACAGCTCGACCACTTTGTACTGCAACGAAGCCCCGGTACGAATCACGGGGGCGCGCCGGGTGCCGGAGCGCTTCGGCTTCGCCGGACCGCGCCGACGTTGGGGCGGGGGCTTCTCCGACTTGCGTCTGGGACGCTTCTTCTTGGTGGGCATCGTGCGTCGGCTATTTGGACGCAACGCCCGCGGCGGATCAAGCGCAACCCGCGCGCGGGGCCTGTCGGTGTTGGCTACAGGAGCTTCGCGGCTTCCAGCGCGTGGTAGGTGATGATGAGGTCGGCGCCCGCGCGCTTGATGCCGGTGAGCGTCTCCAGCATCACCCGTTCGTAGTCAATCCAACCATTCTGGCCGGCGGCCTTGAGCATGGCGTACTCGCCGGAGACGTTGTAGGCGGCCAGCGGCAGGTCGAAGCGCTCGCGCACGGCGCGGATGACATCCAGGTAGGCCAGGGCGGGCTTCACCATCAGCATGTCGGCGCCCTCCTCCACGTCCAGCGCGGCTTCCTTGAGGGCCTCGCGCACGTTGCCCGGGTCCATCTGGTAGCCGCGGCGGTCTCCGGACTTGGGCGTGCTCTGCGCGGCCTCGCGGAAGGGGCCGTAGTAGCCGGAGGCGTACTTCACCGCGTAGGACATGATGGGGACGTCGACGAGGCGCACCTCGTCCAGCGCCTTGCGGATGGCGCCCACGCGGCCGTCCATCATGTCCGAGGGCGCGATGATGTCCGCGCCCGCCTGGGCGCAGGTGACGGCCATCTGCGCGAGCAGGGGCAGCGTGGCGTCGTTGACCACGTGGCCGTCCTCGAGCACGCCGCAGTGGCCGTGGTCCGTGTACTCGCACAGGCACACGTCCGCGATGACCTGGAGGTCGGGCTCGGCCGCCTTGATCTCCCGGATGGCGCGCTGGACGATTCCGTCGCGCGCGTAGCCCTGGGTGCCCTGCCCATCCTTGTGGTCGGGGATGCCGAAGAGGATGACGGAGGGGACGCCCAGGGACTTGGCCAGGCGGGCCTCGGCCACGGCGTGCTCGAGCGAGAGGTTGAAGATGCCCGGCATGGAGGCGATGGGACGGCGCACGTCCCGGCCTTCCACGACGAAGAGGGGGTAGATGAAGTTCCCCGGGTCGAGGCGCGTCTCGCGCACCATCTCGCGCAGGACGGGCGAACGACGGAGGCGGCGGGGGCGGTGGACGGGATGGGCCATGGTGCTCGCCGGTATAAACCGGCGCGCCCACGCCTTCATCGTTTCCGTCCGGGCGCCCGCCCGCTCACCCTGCGACGAGCCTCCAGCTGTGCTGATGACGCCAGTCTTCCCGGGCGTGGCGCTGGGCGCGGGCCTCCGCGAGGTCCGCCTCGTGCAGCGCCCGGGCGTAGCGCACGCGCGCCGCCTCCCCGCCGGACGCCAGCTCCTGCTCGGCGGCCGCCAGCTCCCGACGGGCCTCTTCACGCTGCTGCTCGACGCGTTCCGCGTACGTCATCCACTTCCTCCTGCCTTGGGGTGTGCCGGCGTGGGTTGCACGGGACGGACCAGCCAGGGGCCACATCGCAAGGGGGCGAAACGACGAGGTGTCGCGGCGCGGCAGCGACCTCGGGCGTGCGAAACCGATTTCCCAGGGCCGCGAAAACGCGGTCGCGGGGATTCGAAGCGGGTGCACGGCCGCACGCCCCTCCCCCGGCGGACCGACACAGGCAATCGCCGCACGGCTGGCTCGTCTACAGTTTCGACCGTGACATCCCAGACGCCCGCCATCGAAGTGACGAACCTGCGCAAGACGTACCAGCGCGCCTTCCGCAGGACGGGGAACATCGCCCTGCGGGGCATGGACCTGTCGGTTCCCCAAGGAAGTGCCTTCGGCCTCATCGGCCCCAACGGCGCGGGGAAGACGACGTTCATCAAGAGCCTGCTCGGCATCGTCCAGCCCACCGAGGGCACCGTGCGCGTCCTGGGTGGCACGCCCGAGGATGCCCGCATCCGCGCGCGCATCGGCTACCTGCCCGAGCGCCTGCACCTGCCCGGCTCGTGGACGCCCACCGCGTTCCTCGCGACGGTGCGCCAGCTCAAGGGCCTGAAGCCGGACGCACCGGGCCACTTGAAGCTGCTCGAGCGCGTGGGCCTCTCGGACGCCGTGGGCCGGAAGATTGGTGGGTACTCCAAGGGCATGCGTCAGCGATTGGGGCTGGCGGCGGCGCTCGTCGGGGAGCCGGAGCTGCTCATCCTGGACGAGCCCACGGACGGCATCGACCCGATGGGGCGCATGGAGGTGCGGCGCATCCTCCAGGAGGAGGTGCGGCGCGGCACGACGCTGTTCCTGAACTCGCACCTCCTGGCGGAGACGGAGCGCGTGTGTGATCGCGTGGCCATCCTCGCGGACGGACGGGTGGTGCGCGAGGGTCGGTTGGAGGAGCTGGTGCGCGGGGGCTCGCGGTGGGTGGCGCGCTTCGCGCCGGGGTCCAGTGCGGAGGCGCTGGCGCTCGCGGGCTTCACCCAGGCGCGGGCGGACGGCGTGTACCACGTGGAGGCCGAGGACGCGGCGGTGCTCAACGGCGCGTTGGATCGGGCGCGGGCGGCGGGCGCGCTGCTGGTGGAGCTGCGGCGGGACGGGATGGACTTGGAGTCGGTGCTGCTGGGGACCATGGGCGCCGGCGCGACGCGGGCGGAGGTGGCGGCATGAGGCCGGTGGTGGGAATCGCGGGTTACGTGCTGCGCGAGGCGGTGTCGCGCAAGTTCATCCTCGCCTTCATGGTGGGCATCACCCTGGTGCTGGCGGTGGTGGCGCTCAGCCTGCGGCTGGAGGTCATCGACGGGGCGCTGGCGGCGTCGCGGCTGTTCGGTCAGGACATCCGCGCGAACATCCAGTCCGTCGACGTGGCGTTGCGGCCGGTGTACCAGGCGGCGGCGTTCATCGTGTTCTACGGCGGCATCCTGTTCGGCATCGTCGCGTGCTCGGACTTCGCGCCCAGCCTGATGTCGCCGGGGCGCATCGAGCACCTGCTCGCGCTGCCCATCCAGCGCTGGCACCTGCTCGCGGGGACGTTCCTGGGGGTGATGACGCTGGCCCTGGGCGGGACGCTGTATGGCACCACGGGGCTGGTGCTCATCTTCGGGGTGAAGGCGGGGTACTGGACGGTGGGGCCGCTCGTCGCGGGGCTGATGGCGTGCGTGGGCTTCGCGGCGGTGTACGCGGTGATGCTGACCACGGCGACGCTGGTGCGCAGCGCGGCGCTGTGCGCGGCGGCGGGCTTCGCCTTCATGGTGGGCGGCATCATCGCGGGCAACCGGCAGCAGATCGCCCGGTTCTTCGAGGAGGGGCTGAGCCGCGACGCCTTCCTCGGAGTGACGCTGCTGCTCCCCCGGCTGTCGGCGCTGGCGGAGGCCGCGGGGGACCTGGCCGCGTCGCTGCCGCTGGAGGTGAGTTCGCTGGGGACGCTGCTGCTGGGCGTCTTCGTCTTCGGGATGGCGGCGCTGGTGGTGGGATTCTGGCGGTTCGAGGGAAAGGACTACTGAGATGGAGAGGCGCCAGAAGCGAGGGGCGTGGTTGGCGATGGCGGCGCTGCTGTTCGTGGCCGCGGCGGTGTTGATGTTCCTGGGTCAGGGCGACAAGACCGAGACCGAGGAGCCGAAGGTGGACTTCCCCCGGCGGATGCGCGCGCCGGAGCGGGAGCGCGCGGAGCGGCGCAGGACACAGCCCACGCCCGTCGCGCCGGACGCGGGCGAGCAGGCCGCCGTGCCCGCGAAGCCGAGGGATCCGCTGCTCGCGGCCCTGCCCCGGGGCCCGGGCAAGACGGCGGTGGTCATCGAGGCCAACGCGCTGAGGCACTCGCCCATCGGCGCGCTGCTGCTGGACTGCATGATGCGCGACGGCGGCAAGCAGTTGGACGAGTTCCGTCAGAAGAGCGGCGTGGATCCACTCCAGGACCTGGACCGGCTGGTCATCACCGACGAGGGGATGATGCTGTCGGGCAACTTCAGCAACGCGCGCTACCAGGAGCTGTTGGGGGACCGCGTGTCCGCGGACTATGGCCAGGGCGCGCGCGTGTACGAGCCGGGCGAGTCCACCGACACGATGAAGGACGGCACCACCGTCACGCGCCGGGGTGGGCCCTCCATCGGGACGTGGAACAACCAGCTGCTCGTCATGGGCAGGTCTCCCGACGAGGTGAAGGCCGCCATCGACCGCGTGGAGGGGCGTGGGCCGGACGAGCCGCCCGCCATCTCCGAGAACAGCACGTACGGCGAGATGTACGGCGTGCTGTCGGTGGAGCACATCGCCCGGCTGCTGCCGAAGGAGCAGGCGGCGCTCGCGCAGCGGCTGCGTGACGTGGCGCAGAACGTGGAGCTGCACCTGGACGCCAGCTCCGACGTGGCGCTGGTGGCGGAGATCCAGGGCCCGAACGCCGATGACGTGACGGACCTGGGCAAGTCCCTGGGCGCCGCGCTGTCGCTGGCGCGCATCAAGGCGCAGGCCGGCGAGGACAAGGACCTGGCCCAGTTGCTCGACTTCGCCAAGGTGAAGCCCGACGGCAACTCCTTCACCCTGGAGATGGCCGTCCCCCTGTCCGTCATCCAGGAGCGACTGGCCTTCTGCAAGGAGGAGCGCCGCGCGGCCGAGGCCGCCGCCCCCTCCGGGAGTGAGGCCAAGGTGGGGGTCGAGCAGGCCCCAGCGCCCTGATCCACGTCCGGCCGCCCGGAGGACGCATGCCCTCCGAGTGGACGAAGGACCGAGCGCCATGGAAATGGCGCGGGGATCTCTGCGACACTCTCGCGCCGTAAGGACGGCCTCACCCCCCTCGAGACCGTCCCCCGACGAGAGAACCGATTGATGATTTCACGTGTGTCGAGGGTCGCCCCGTTGCTGTTCGGCTCGGGGCTCTGCGCCCTTGTCTACCAGACGGTGTGGCTGCGGGAGTTCCGTCTCATCTTCGGCGCCAGCACCGCGGCGTCGGCGGCCGTGCTGGCCATCTTCATGGCGGGGCTGGGGCTGGGCGGTGTGCTGCTCGGTGCCCGCGCGGACCGGAACCCACGCCCGCTGAACTACTACGCCAACCTGGAGCTGCTCATCGCGGCCACCGCGGGCCTGAGCCCGTTCCTGGTGGAGCTGGCACGCGCGGCCTACATCGGTGTCGGCGGCACGCCCAGCCTGGGACTCTTCGGCGGCAGTGTGGCGCGGCTGGTGCTCTCCACGCTCGTGCTCGCCGTGCCGACGGTGTTGATGGGCGGCACGCTGCCGGCCGCCGCGCGCGCGGTGCAGTCGGATGAGGACCCCGCGCGTCGACACCTCGCCATCCTCTACGGCGTCAACACGCTGGGCGCCGTCACCGGCGCGACGCTGTCCACCTTCTTCATGCTGGAGGTGTACGGCAACCGCACCACGCTGTGGATCGCCTGCCTCCTCAACGCGGCCGTCGCCATCTGCGCGCGCAGCGTGAGCCGCTCGATGGAGCCGGAAGCCGCGGCGGCGAAGCCCCAGGCCGCGTCCGAGCCCCAGCCCGCGCCCGTCCCCGCGGACGTCGTCGCCGCACCGGTGGCACAGCCCTCCAGTTCCGTGGCGCGCGCGACGCCCTCGTCCATGTTCGCGCTGGTGGCGGCCCTGCTCGTCGGCTTCTCGTTCCTCCTGATGGAGCTCGTCTGGTACCGGATGCTGGGCCCCATCCTGGGTGGTACCACCTTCACCTTCGGCCTCATCCTGGCCATGGCGTTGCTCGGCATCGGTCTGGGAGGCGCGGCCTACTCCATCGTCTTCCGGCATCGGCCGGCCACGCTGTCGGGCTTCGCGCTGACGTGTGCCCTGGAGGCCGCGTTCATCGCCCTGCCCTTCGCGCTGGGAGACAGGCTCGCGGTGTTCGCCGCGCTGCTGCGTCCCTTGGGCGGCGCCGGCTTCGGAGGAATGATGCTGGGGTGGGCCCTGGTGGGCTCGGTGGTCATCCTCCCCGCGGCGTTCATCTCCGGCGTGCAGTTCCCGCTGCTGCTCGCGCTCGTGGGCAAGGGCAGCCAGGACGTGGGCAAGCAGGTGGGCCAAGTCTATGCCTGGAACACGGTGGGCTCCATCGTCGGCTCACTGGCGGGGGGCTTCGGCGTGATTCCGCTGATGAGCGCGCCGGTCACCTGGCAGCTCGTCGCGGGCATCCTCGCCGTGCTGGGCCTCGCGTCCGCGGCGCTGTCGCTGAAGCTGGAGCGCCAGATGCCGGCGCTGTTCGTCCCCATCTCCGTCGCCGTGCTCGCGCTGGTGCTGCTGTCGACCCAAGGCCCCACCGCGGCGTGGCGGCACGGCAGCGTGGGCGCCGGACGCGCCGCGCTCGCCAACCCGACACTCAACCACATCGATGCGTGGGTGCGCAGCAAGTCGCGCGGCATCGTGTGGGAGAAGGATGGCGTCGAGAGCAGCGTCGCGCTCAACTCCGACAACGGCCTGTCCTTCATCGTCAACGGCAAGTCGGACGGCAACGCCATCGGTGACGCGCCGACCCAGGTGATGAGCGGCCTGCTGGGCGCGCTGCTCCATCAGGAGGCCCGCAACTCGCTCGTCATCGGCCTGGGAACCGGCAGCACGGCGGGCTGGCTGGGTGCCGTGCCGGGCATGGAGCGCGTGGACGTGGTGGAGATCGAGCCCGCCATCCTCGACGTCGCGCGGCGCTGCGAGGCGGTCAACCAGAAGGTGATGGACAACCCCAAGGTCCACACGTTCATCGCCGACGCGCGCGAGGTCCTGCTCACCACGCGGCAGCGCTACGACATCATCTTCTCCGAGCCGTCCAACCCCTACCGCGCGGGCATCTCCAGCCTCTTCACGCGCGACTTCTATCAGGCCGTGAAGGAGCGCCTGGCCGAGGGCGGCATCTTCGTCCAGTGGCTCCAGGCCTATGAAGTGGACGCGCTCACGGTGCAGAGCGCCTATGCCACGCTCTCCTCGGAGTTCGAGGCCGTGGAGACGTGGCAGGTCCACTCCGGGGACCTGCTGCTCGTGGCGACGCGCAAGCCCCTGGTCCACGACGTCGACAGGATGCGGACCCGCATCGCGGAGGAGCCCTACCGCAGTGCGCTGCGCGCGACCTGGCGCACGGATGAGGTGGAGGGCGTGCTCGCGCGCTTCGTGGCCGGTCCCGCCTTCACCACCAAGGTGGCGGAGGAGAGCCAGGAGCTCATCAACACGGACGACGTCTCCTTCATGGAGTTCGCCTTCGCGCGCAGCCTGGGCCGTGATACCGGATTCTCCATCCGCACGCTGTGGTCCATGACGAACGTGCTGGGCACGGGCCGTCCGGACATCAAGGGACAGGTGAACTGGGACCGGGTGGCCGTCAACCGCGCCTGGTACACCATCCCGCTGTCGCGCGAGGAGGCCAACAGCTCCGTCGTGAAGAGCTGGGTTCCCATCATCGACGCGTTCAACAAGGGGCAGTTGGGTGCCATCCACACGCACTGGAAGAAGGAGCGGTGGGAGCCGGTGGGCCCGCGCGAACAACTGGTGCTGGCGCGGGTGCTCGCGAGTGTCGGCGACGAGGAGGCCCTGAAGTATCTCGAGCCCATGCGCGCGACGCTCCCCGTGGAGGCGGACCTGCTCGAGGGGGTACTGCGGATGCGACAGCGCAAGCTGCCCGAGGCCGCCGCCCTGTTCGAGCGCGGGCTCATCGCCCTGCGCACGAATCCATGGCCGGCGCGAGAGGTGACCTCCTCCATCTTCCCGGAGCTGGCCGTCATCGCTCGAACGGACAAGGCACTGGGCCGCAAGCTGGTGGACGTGCTGGCCGAGCCGTTCTCGGCGGACTCGCTGACCTTGGCGCGCGAGGAGACCCGCATCGAGCTCGCGAAGCTCGTGGACTGGATGGGCCTGTGCGTCTCCGTGCTGGAGCCCACCGAGCCCTTCACCGTCTGGGACAGCAAGATGCTGGATGAGCGGCGGCGCTGCTACGAGCACCACGGCCACCCCCTGGCCCTCAACGCGGAGGCGGACCTGCAGCGACTCATCTCCCAGGCCCCGGCCGTGTTCATGAGCCAGACGATGGAAACGCCCGCGCCCGTACAGCAGTCCTCAGATGCGGCCCCCATCCCCGCCGCGCCCGCGGCCCCCACCGCCCCGGGTCAGGCCACCGAGACGTCGCCGTAGCACAGGCTCCCCGAGGGCGGCTCACACCGGGCCGCCCTCACACCACCATGGCGCGCACCTCGTCCGTGAAGGCGTGCTCCTCCTCGGTGTGCACCACCAGCGGCGGCAGGACGGTCAGCTCCGGGTGACCGCCCTTCACCGCGTGCAGCAGCACCAGCTTCGCGGGCCGGTCCGCGCGGGGATGGACCCACCGCACCACGCACGGCTCCAGCCCGAAGACGCGCAGCACCGTCACCAGCTCCGCGAAGCGTGACGCCGGGTACACCATGCACAGCCCACCCCGGGGCTCGAGCAGGTGCGCCGCGGCCCTCGACACGTCCGACAGCTCGCACGCGAGTTCATGCCTCGCCAGCGCCTTCTCCATGGACAGGCTGGTGTGCCCCGTCGCCCGCGCGCGGTAAGGCGGATTGCACAGCACCTGTGCGAAGCCGCCCGCCGGGAACTGCTCGTCCACGCGCCGCAAATCCCCCTGCACCAGTGACACCTCCTGCTCGCAGTGGTTGAGCAGCACGTTGCGCCGCGCCAGGGAGAACAGGCCGGGCTGCAGCTCGAGCCCGAGGAGGTCCTTGCCACGCCAGCGACAGGCGAGCACCAGCGGGATGATTCCGCAGCCCGTGCCCAGGTCCATCAGCCGTCCGCGCCCCGCGCCGCCCACCGACACCGCGAAGTGCACCAGCAACAGCGGGTCCAGCGTGAAGCGATAGCCCAGCCGACGCTGGAGCACCCGCACCGCGCCGCCACAGATGGCATCCAGCGTCTCGCCGGGCCCCGCCTGGAGCTCCGACGCCGAGCGCCCCGACTCGTCCGGCGCGCTGTGCGTCAGCACCCTCACGCGGGCGGACTAGGCTTCCGTGTCGAGGAACAGCAGGCCCGCCGGAGGCAGCGGCTCCACGCGGAGCGTCCTCGGCGGCAATGTGGCCTGGGCCTCCATCACCGCGCGCACCTCCCAGATGGGCGGAGGATTGAGCGCGAAGCCCACCTGGAACGTGCCGGACTCCACCCCCTTCACCAGCGTCTCCAGCCCCTGCACCGGGAAGACCTGGGGATGCCCCGCGGCCTCGGGCTCGCGGATGCCCAGCACCGTCCTCAGCACCAGCGCGTTGAGCAGCGCCAGGTCCAGGCTGCGCAGCGTCGGGTTGCGCGGCGCGCCCTTCAGGTGCGCCAGGTCCAACCCCTGCCGGAAGCGCAGGATGCGGCCACGACCGCCCGGCAACACCAGCAGCACCGCGTGGTGCCCGGTGATGAGCGTCGCCAGCCGCTCCCGCGCGGCGATGAGCCCTCGCGGTGTGTCGAGCGGCTCGTCCAGCTCGTACACCCGCGCGTAGGCCGTGACGAGGGTGAGGAAGGTCTCCTCCTTGAACGTCTCCACGCCCTTGAGCGCGCGGTGGATGGGGAGCACCTCCAGCCCCGGGTCCGACAGGGGAACCACCGCGGCCAGCGTGGGCCCTCCTTCCGCCAGCGCGCTGAGCGGACGCATGGGGGCCTCGTCCAGCACGGCCTGGATGCGCTTGGAGACAGGGGAAGGCTCGATGCGGCGCAACGACAGCCGGTGGCCGTCGTAGTCCCCTTCCCACACCAGGGTGGAGCGCTCGCTCGCCTCGGCCAGCAGGCCCCGGAAGACCCCGTGGTCGTCCGCGGTCAGCGTGACGGCGGGCTCGGCCTCCCAGGCACGGGGCCGGTACGGGTCATCCTCCAGCGGGGTGCCCGCGTCCGGACGCAGCGCGCACAGCAGGTAGCGGACCGGGGGGCCGCCCAGCTTGCCCGCCGGGCTGTGGACCTCCACCACGTAGAGCGCGGGCCGGGCGTCGCGCAGCAAGGTGCCCGACTCCCGCTGGCGTCGCAGCTCCGCCGTGGGGTTGGCGGCCTCCAGCAGGGGCCGGACGTGGGAAGGCTGGGGCACCGCGTTGCTGCGCGGCACGTAGCCGCTGGGCTCGAGGGTCCGAGCCAGCGGGGTCAGCAGGGCCGTGAAGGGATGGACGCGCGCCATGTCGCGAGGAAAGGTGGTGTCTGCCTCCCCTCGGTGCCACGACGCATGCTCGCCCGCCCTCCGGGCCGTCTACCACCAGACGTTGCGGTACGGCCGGTCCTTGGCGTTCTTCAGCGCGGAGCGGTCCACGCTCTCCTCCCACAGCAGGCTCACCGTGGTGATGGCGCCCGCGGAACCCAGGAAGGACAGCACGTACGGCGTGGACTGGTCGAAGCCGCCCAGCACCAGGCCGGAGATGAGCAGCACCGCCGCGCCCACGCCCGCGCCGAACAGGTCCGCGCGGAGAATCTGCGAGGGCGTCGGGTTGTAGCGCATGGTGGCCAGCGCCAGCGCGCCCGCGCCGATGCCCGGCGCGAGCAGCAGCGTGTCCCGCCACGTCTTCGAGGAGATGTCCGTTCCGGAGAAGTGGATGACCGCCAAGAGCAGCGCCGCGTAGGCCGCGCCCCAGCCCGCGCCGGAGGAGATGAGCAGGCCGTCGTTCAGCGGGAGTTGCCCGCCGCCGAGCCCCGCCGTGAGCCACGCGCCCAGCTCCGCGCCCAGGAACGCGGACCAGGTGAGCACCCCCGCGTCCTGCGTGAAGAGGTCCATGAAGCCGGCCATGAAGGCGCCGCCCACGCCCGAGTTGATGATGGTGAAGGACGACATGGGCTTGTCCACCCAGTTGTTGAATTGCCACCAGGAGGACGCGCCGAAGCCCAGGCCCGCGCCAATCAACGTGCCGGCCAGCATCGCCTCGCGCGAGCTCTGGTCGAAGTCGAAGTCATTGGCGAACGCCTGGGTGAAGAAGCCGCCCAGCGCGCCCAGCGCCGTGTGGTGCGCGATGAAGCGGAAGCTGCCCGGCCCCGACAGGAAGGGCCCCAGGCGCTGACGTCCATCCAGGATGGCGCCGCTGTCCACGTACGGCGGCGGCGTGGCCGAGGCCGACGGCGTCAGCGACGCGGGCGTGCCGTCCTGCGTCAGCGGCGACTGGCGCAGGTCCGGCTCATCCGCGCGCGGCACGTCCGAGGTTTGTGGAGGGTTGTCCACGCGAGGCATCGCCGCGGGGTCCGGGGACGCCGGCACGGGGTTCGACGGGGGTGGCTCGGCCATCCGAGGGTCGGCGTACGGGTCCACGGGGGGCAGCGGCGTCGGCTCCGGCGGAGTCGAGGGCGCGGCGTCCTGCGGAGGATACGCGGGCTGCGCCGGAGCCGGCTCCGACGGGTACGACGAGCCCACCTGGGCCCGCGCGCCTTCGGGCGACGCGAGCAGGAGCGTGAAGACGGAGCAGAGACAGAGCCAGTTTCGCAGAGGTGACACGCAAGGACTCCTTGGGTCCAAACGACACAAGACCACAACCCAGGCCCGGGTGGTGTTTTTTGCGCGCACCTGGGCAGGTGGAAGTGTGTCTCGGTGGCTCGAAGCGTCACGGGCACGGCATTCGTGCACGGATGCTTCAATTCCCTCGCGACCCGGAGCGGGCTCGGGCATCCGTGCGCATCATGCCCAACGGGTTCTCGTGGTCCGAGCTCGATGTCGACTCCGCGCGTGTGGTCGTCATCAAGGATGTCCCCCTGCCCTCCTCACGTCGGGACTTCGTCCTGTACTGGTGCATGGTCAACCATCGCGCCGAGGAGAACCACGCGCTCGATACCGCCATCGCGCTGGGCAATCACCTGGGGTTGCCCGTCGTCGTGTATCAAGCGCTGCGTCCGGACTACCCCCATGCGTCGGACCGGCTCCACGCGTGGGCGCTGGAGGGCATGGCGGACCTCGCGTCGGCCTTCGCGTCGCGCGGCCTGCCCTACTGGCTGGAGCTGCCGCGCACGACGAAGCAGCATCGCCCCCGACTGGCGGAGCTGGGCCGGCGCGCGGCGGCGGTGGTGTCCGACCTCTTCCCCACGTACATCATCCCGGGCCACCTGCGAGGCGCGGCCAAGGCATTGGATGTGCCGCTGTTCGCGGTGGATGCCTCGTGCGTGGTGCCCATGCAGCGCATCGCCACGGCGCAGGCCGGCGCGTACACGCTGCGGCCCAAGCTCCAGAAGCTGTGGCCCGAATACCTTGGACGAACGTTGCGCGCGCGTCCGGTGAAGGCCGCGGCCGCGGGGCGCGCGCTGGAGCCGGGCTTCGAGCTGGCCGACGCGAAGGAGGCCCGGCAGGAGCTGGCCGCCTTCCACATCGACCACAAGGTGGCGGCGCTCGAGGAGCGCGGTGGACGCAAGGCGGCGCTCAAGACGCTGGAGGCGTTCCTCCACGGCAAGCTCGAGGGCTACGACACCGAGCGCAATGACCCCGGCCGCGCGCACCAGTCGGGCCTGTCCCCCTTCTTCCACTGGGGCAACCTCTTCGCGGGCGAGGCGGCCCGGGCGGCCATCCGCGCGCGCGGCACGGACCACCCCGCGGTGAGGAGCTTCCTCGAGGAGCTGCTGGTGCGGCGCGAGCTGGGCTTCAACTTCTGCTTCCACACGCCCGAGGACAAGCAGCTCTCCGTGCAGTCACTGCCGGGCTGGGCGCGCGAGACGCTGTCCACGCATCAGAAGGACCCGCGCGAGCATCTGTACTCCCTGGAGCAACTGGAGCACGCGCGCACGGCGGACGGCCTGTGGAACGCGGCGCAGCGCGAGCTGCTGGAGCGCGGCCGCATCCACAACTACCTGCGCATGCTGTGGGGCAAGAAGATCCTCGAGTGGAGCGCCACGCCCGACGAGGGCCTGAAGCGCATCGCCCACCTCAACGACAAGTACGCGGTGGACGGCAGGGACCCCGCGAGCGTGGCCAACTTCATGTGGGTCCTGGGGCTGCATGACCGGCCGTTCCAGGAGCGCAAGGTGCTGGGCAAGGTGCGGCCGATGAGCTCGCCGCGCACGGCGGAGAAGTTCAACCTGGCGCCGTACATGACGCGCTGGGGGCGGCCCGGAGACCCGCCGGTGAAGCTCAAGCGCTCGCGCCGCGTCCAGGAGTGATGCGCCGGGCCGTTGACATTCGTGCGCTCGCGGATGACTCGGCGGTTCCCTTCTCGGCCCGGCGTCGATAAACGAATGGCCAGGACACTGAAATCAGGAGCCGTGCCATGGGCATGCTGAAGTTCGATATCCCCCACTCCCTGCCGAAGGACCAGGTGAAGCAGCGCGTCGAGGAGCTCCTCCGGTACTGGGGTGGCAAGTACGGAGTGAAGGCCGACTGGCAGGGCGAGGGCGCGAAGATTGTCGGCAAGGTGATGGGCATCCAGCTGGACGCCTCGTTCGTCATCACCGACAAGGCCGTCGAGGGCGAGGGCACGGACCCGGGCATGCTCCTGCGCGGGCAGGCCAAGTCCTACCTCCAGAAGAAGTTCGGCGCCGTGCTGGACCCCAGCAAGTCGCTGGACCAGGTGAAGTCCTCCCTGGACTGAAGAAGGCCCCGCGGCCTCCGCGCGACGTCAGTGCGGAGGCTGCTCCTCCAGCGCGGCGAGCGCATAGCGCGCCGCGCGGGAGATGGCCTCGGCCGAGTCCAGCATCTCCGGGTAGTGCCCCGCCAGCGTGCGCTGGGGGAAGCGCAGCTGCGCAATCGCGTTGCGGTAGCTGCGACGGGCCGCCTCGGAGTCGTGGCTGCGCTCCTGCACCTGCGCCAGCAGGTAGTGGCCGATGGCGAGCGTGGGCTCCAGGAAGAGCGCCTTGCCCAGCTCCGAGCGCGCCTCCCGCAGCTCCCCGGCCTGCAGCGCGGCCACGCCGCCGAACACGCGCGCCTCCACGCACAGCGGCTCGCGCTGGATGGCCTGGGCGAACGCCTCCCGCGCCTCGGTGATGCGCCCGGTGAGCGAGTAGAGGTTGCCCAGCGTGAGCAGCGCGTCCAGGTCACTCGGCTCGTCCACCAGCAGGCGCTGCACGCCCTGGATGGCGGCGGGGAAATCCCCCTGCGTCATCTTCCGCACCGCCATGGCCAGCCGCTCCGCCGGAGGCAGCAGCTTGGGCCACGCGGTGGCGGCGGGAATCTCACCGGTGACGGTGCGGGCGGGCGCGGACACCGCCGGCAGCTCCACCGTGGGACGCGTGCGGACCGCGTCCGCGGGGCTCACCGCCGGCAGCTCCACGGTGACACGAGGACGGCCCAGGTCATTGGTCTTCGTCGTCGCGGGCGGCTGCGTGCCGGACGCCGCGGGCGGGGTGGACGCGGCGGGCAGCGGGCGCACCGCCGGGAAGGCTCCGGAGAGCGCGCCGGGGCCCCGGGTGGCGGCGGTGTCCGGGGTGCTCGCGCGCGAGCGGGCGCCCTGGGCCAGCTCCACCGCGGGGCGCGCGTAGACGGCCGGCGAGAAGGGCTCGGGCTCCGGCGCGCGAGCCTGCGTGTCGGCGGCGCCGGGGTACGGGTGGATGCGCAGCGGCGGCGGACGGTAGCCCTTGTCGCTGGGCGGACGCCGGTACACGAAGGCGCCGTCGACCTCGATCATCTCGAAGCGATCATAGACCTTGAAGAGGCTCTCCGAGTACCCGAGGAACAAGAGCCCCCCGGGCCGCAGCGCGCTCAGGAAGCGGTCCATCAGCCCGCGGATGGTGGGCAGGTCGAAGTAGATGATGACGTTGCGGCAGAGGATGAGGTCCAGCGAGTTCAGCGCGACCTTGTCGAAGACGGGGACCGCCAGGTTCTGTCCGTCGAAGCGGATGTACTCACGCAGCGCGGGCAGGGCCTCGTGGCCATCCTCGACGGGGCGGAAGAAGCGGGCGAGCCGCTCCGGCTGGATGCTGATGCTGCGGCGCATGGAGAAGCGCCCCTGACGGGCGGCCTCCACCGCGGCCAGGTTCAGGTCCGTGGCCCACAGGTCCACCTCCACGGAGAGCGCGCCCAGCTCCGCCAGCACCATGGCCATGCTGTAGGGCTCCTCGCCCGTGGCGCAGCCGGCGGACCAGATGGACACCTTGCGCATCTCCCGACGCGCGCGGGCGAGCAGGTCCGGCAGCACGCTCTTCTCCAGCGCGCGGAACTGCTTGGCGTCGCGGAAGAACTCCGTGTGCCCCACCGTCACCAGGGGCAACAGCGAGCGCAGCTCCTCCTCGCCCCCCACGCCCGTCAGTCGCTGGAGGTAGCGCTCCGGCTCCTCGATGCCGAGCACGGGCATGCGCGTGGACAGGGCCAGCCGCAAGCTGTGGAACCCATCCGGGGTGATCTTCAGCCCCGCGCGCTCCAGGAGGAGCGCGGCCAGCTGCTGAAGCACTTTGTTGCTCACGTTCAGCACGCTTCCACCCACTGCACCAACGTGGGGCCGATGCGCTCCAGCGGCAGCACCTCCTGCGCCGCCCCGAGCAACACCGCCTCGCGAGGCATGCCCCACACCGCGGACGTGCTCTCATCCTGGGCGATGGTCCGCCCTCCCCGCTCCCGGATCTCCTTCATCCCCCGAGCCCCGTCCCGCCCCATTCCCGTCAGGATGACTCCGACACAGCGCGAGCCGAAGGACTCCCCGGCCGAAGTGAGCAGCATGTCACACGAGGGCCGGAATCCTCGGAGCGCGGGCCCCGAGTCCAGCTCCAACCTGCCCTCCGGTCGCACCAACAGGTGACTGCCCGACGGGGCGATGTACACCGTCCCGGGCACCATCACCATGCCGTGCTCCGCCTCCGTCACTCCCAGCGCCGTCTCCATCGTCAGCCAGTGCGCGAGGCCCTCCGTGAAACCCTCGCTGATGTGCTGGCAGTAGGCGATGGGCGCGGGAAAGTCTCGTGGAATCTTCCGCAGTACCTGTGCGACCGCCTTGGGCCCCCCCAGGGAGGCGGCAATGGCCACCAGGGGATAGGGCGGCGGGGGCAATTCCTCCTTGGGCAGCTTCGCCGAGGGGCGCGTCTGGGTCTGCCGCACGGCCTTCACCTGGGCCAGCATCACCAGCTTGCGCGACACGTGGGCCCAGAACTCCGGGCCGGGAAGCGCGGGGCGCTCCATCACGTCCAGCGCCCCCAGGGCCATGGCCTGGAAGGCCTCCTGGCCGGTGAGGGCCCCGGGGTGGAGCGCCAGCACGGGCACGGGCCGCCCCGCCATCACCTGCTCGATGGCCTCCAGCGCCTCCAGACTGGTGAGGTCCACCAGCGCCACGTCCGGGAAGTGGCGCTGCACGGCGACGAGCGCGCCGGGGAAGTCGACCTCGGCGGGCCCCACCGGGACGAGCGACTCGCCGTCGAACAGGCCCCGGGCCGCGAGCGCGCGCAGCCCCTTGCCCACCATGAGCACCCTGAACGCCATCGCCGCCGCGACCGGTCCGCCCAAACGCCGCTCCTCAGGTCAGCCGATCGATGGCCTGCGCGAGCACTTCCACGCCCAGCTCTCCCTTGACGAGGTACGCGTCCGCGCCCGCATCCAGGCCGCGCCGCTTGTCCTCGGGCGAGGCGAGCGACGACAGGATGATGACGGGGATGCGTGCCACGGCGGGGGTCGACTTCAGCCTGCGCGCGAGCGAGAAGCCGTCCATCTTCGGCATCTGCACGTCGGTGAGGATGAGGTCGTAGGTGTTGTTCTGCACCTTGCCGTAGGCCTCCTCGCCGTCCTGCGCCTCCTCCACCATGTGCCCCAGCGCCTTGACGAGCGCGCCCTCGGTGGCGCGGGCGATGGGCGAGTCGTCCACCAGCAGGACCCGGAGCCGCTTGGCGGCCGGAGCCTGGGTGACGGGCCGCGCCATGCGGCGCACCTCCGTCATGATGTCCGGGACGTGCAGCAGCACGGCGATGCGGCCGTCCTCCAGCGCGGCGGTGCCCGCGATGAAGGGCGCGCCCTTGAGGAACTCCCCGCCGCACGGCTTCACCGCCACCTCGCGCTCGTCCACGAAGCCGTCGACGACCAGCGCCGCGTGGTCTTCTCCATGGCGCACGACGACGGCCGGCGGCTTGTCGAAGCGGTTGCCGCCGTTGAGGCCCAGCAGCGGCCCCAGCGCGACGAGCGCCGTGGGCTTGCCCCGGTGGCGCACCGCGAGGGTGCCGAAGATTTCGAGCCGGTCCTCCGGCTTGACGCGCATCACGGCCTCGACGTCCGCGGCGGGCATGCCGTAGACGTCGTCGCCCAGGCGCACCAGCAGCACCTTCATCAGCGCGAGCGACTGGGGCAGCCGCAGGGTGATGGTGGTGCCGCGGCCGATGCGGCTGTTGACGCCCACGGAGCCGCCGAGCGTCTCCACCTTGCGCTTCACCACGTCCATGCCCACGCCGCGGCCGGACAGCTCGCTGACCTGCTCGCGGGTGGAGAAGCCGGGACGGAAGATGAGCTCGATGGCCTCTCGCTCCGACAGCGAGGCGGCCTGCACCGCGGTGATGAGGCGCTTGTTGATGGCCACCTGGCGCAGGCGCTCCGGGTCGATGCCGCGCCCGTCGTCCTCCACCTCGATGTGCAGCATGTCGCCGTCCACGCGCACGCGGATGCGGATGCGGCCCGTCTGCGGCTTGCCCAGCGCCTGGCGCGTCTCCGGGGACTCCAGGCCGTGGTCCACCGAGTTGCGCAAGAGGTGCACCAGCGCGTCGCGCACGTCGCCCAGCATGGACCGGTCCACGCCGATGTCGGCGTTCTCGATGAGCAGGTCCACTTCCTTCGTCTGCGTGCGCGCCATGTCGCGCACCGCGCGCGGGAAGGCGTCGAACACGGTGGACAGCGGCACCAGCCGGGCCTCGGCCACGTGGTCCGCCATCTTCGACAGGTTGCCGTGCAGCGTATTGATGCCGTCGTCGTTGCGCCGAACGAAGCGGAACGCATCGTCGCGCAGCATGTGCAGGTCGCTCTCGACGCGATCCAGCTGCGTGCGCACCTCCACCGGGATCTCCAGTGCCTCCGCCAGGCGCAGGAACCGGTCGCCCATGCGGCTGAAGCGCTCGAACAGCGCCTCCGTCTCGGAGCTGCGCAGCCTCCCTCGGGCGCTCTCCACCAGCAGGTCGCCGGCGAGCAGGCCCAGCGAGTCCAGCACCTCCACG
Organism: Myxococcus fulvus; assembly: GCF_900111765.1. The sequence goes on along the minus strand of NZ_FOIB01000007.1, from coordinate 278,407 downwards.
TTGACGCGGATGGTGCGGTCGGCGATGGCCGACTTGGCGGCGCTCGGGGCCTCCTCGTCGGCACGACCCGACGCGGGCGCATGATGCGCCACGGGCGCGGCGGGGGCCTCCACCACCGGAGCCCGGACCACGGGCGCCGCTACCTGCGCGGCCACCACGGGGGCGGGCGCCGGAGCGGGAGGCGGGGGCTTCGCACCCGGGATGGCGGGCGCGGCCTGACCGGAGACCTCGGCCAGCGCGCGCACCATGTCCTCGCTGGCGGGCGTGCCGGTGTTGGCGCCGGACAGGTCCTCGATGAGGTCCGACAGGACGTCGCAGGCACGGAGCATGACGTCCGTGGCGATCTCCGTGGCCGTGCGTCCCTCGCGCTCGGCGCGCAGGACGTCCTCCGCCGCGTGGGCGAGCTGACCGATGGCGGCGAGGCCCAGCATGCGGGCCTCTCCCTTCATCGTGTGCAGCTCGCGCGCGACGTCGTCCGCGGCCTGGTCCGCGGTTTCCTTCTCCAGGTCCAACACGCCCAGCTGAATCTTCTGGAGGCGGTCGGCCGTGACCTCCTGGAACTTCTTCAGGAGGGATTTCTTGAGAGCCTCGGTGTCCATGGGCGGTGAGTGCTGCGCACCCTCCCCTTCCCGGAAGAGCTAGTCGGCCTTGAAGCGCTTGATGAGCTCCGCGAGACGCGCGGCCAGCTGCGTGAGCTCCGCGGCCGCGCCCGTCGCCTGCTTCGACGCCTGCGTCGTCTGACGCGTCACGTCCTCGATCTCCGCCATGGACGCCACCACCTGCTCGGTGGCCGTGCGCTGCTGCTGCGTGGCGAGGTTGATGACGCGAGCGGCGTCGCTCGTCTCCTGCACGCCGGCGAGGATGCCCTCGACGGCCTGCGCGGCGACGGCGCCCAGCTTCTCACCGGACTCGGTGGCGGACTTGGACGCCTCGGCGGCGCCCGCGGCCGCGGCCGTGGCCTCGCGGATCTCCGTGATGAGGTTCTTGATCTCCTTGGTGGAGTCCAGGACGTTCTCCGCCAGCCGGCGCATCTCCGCCGCGACGATGGAGAAGCCCTTGCCCGCCTCACCGGCGCGGCTGCCCTCGAGCGCCGCGTTCAGCGCGAGCAGGTCCGAGCGGTCGGCGATCTCGTCGATGACCTCCACCACCGTGCCGATGCGCTCCACGCGCTTGGACAGCTTGGCGATGGAGTCCGCCACCGCGACGCCGTCGCTGCGGATCTGCTGCATGGCCTGGATGAACTCACCGATGGCGCCACGGCCCGCGCGCGCCGCGCCCAGCGTCTCCTCGGCCACGCGCGCCACGCTGCCGGCGTTCTCGGCGATCTGCGCGGAGGCGTGCTTGAGCTCCTCCATGGTCGCCGTCGTCTCGTGGATGGCGGCGGCCTGCTCCGTGGAGGACGTCTCGTGCTGCGTGGACGCCGCGAGCACCTGGTTGGCGGACGAGGACAGCCTCAGCGCCGCCTCGTTGATCTCCCGCACGAACGTGCGCAGCGTCTCGATGACCTTGCCGAAGCCCTCGAGCAGCGGCCCCAGCTGGGGGTCCTCGGTGGTGGTGTTCCACCGGGACAAATCGCCCTCGCGCACCAGGCTGATGAGCGCGTCCAGGGCCTGGTCGATCTCCTGCGCCGCCACGTGCTTGCGGTGCTCGGAGCTGGCGAAGTTGTCCAGCACCTGGTTGAGCAGGTGGGCCAGCTCCTCGGCGCCCTCGCCCACCAGCTCCTTGGGGACGCGGGCCTGGAGGTTGCCGGCGAGCACCGTCAACAGGGTGTCGGTGAAGGCCTTGTGGGGGATGGAGGCCGCGGGCGCGGCGGCACCGGCCGCCTTGGAGGCAGGGGCCTTCCGGGCGGAACGGGCCTTGGACGTGGGCTTCTCGTTGGGGGTGTCCAGGGACATTGCGGTCAGTGCCTTCCTTGAGTTCCTCGGGTCCTGGCGGTCTCCACCAGGTCAATCAGCAACACGGTGCGGGCCTCTTCCAGGCACACACCGACGGCATAAGCGGCCGCGCCCGCCGTGGGGGGCATGCGGCGAAGTTGAGTCACGGGGATGGGGCGCACGCCCCGGACGGTGTCCACCTTCAGGTGGCCCTCGCCCTCCGGCGTGTCGAACACCAACGCGCGGTTGCCCCGGTGCAGCGGGCCCAGCTCCGGCAGGGTGATGTCCTCCGGCAACGAGCGATCGATCCGCAGAACCTGCGACGCGTCGGTGCCGAACAGGCCCCCGCCAATCTCGAAGAAGAGGATGTCCACCTCCTCCGTCTTCTCCTCGATCAACTCGTCGTTCATCGAGCCACCGCGCGCTGCCGCGCCGTCTGCAACAGCTTGGAGAAGTTGAGCAGATTGATGCTGTCCTGCGGCGTGGCGCCCTGCACCACGCCCAGCAGGTGCTCGGCCGCCGCGTCACCGCCCAGCGGCGGTGGGAGGATGTCCGCCACGGGGAAGCGGCGCAGACCCAGCACCGTGTCGGCGACGACCCCGGCGACGATGCTGCCGGTGATGCCGATGAACAGGCGCGTGCGGGGACCGATGCGCGCCTCGCCCTTGGAGAGGAAGCGCAAGAGGTCCACCACGGGCAGCACCTCGCCGCGGTGGCCCGTCACGCCCATGATGAAGGAGGGCGTCCTCGGCAGGGGGGTGAGCAGGCCGGCGCGGAACACCTCGAGGACGTTCTCGCTGGGCACGCCGAGCCGCAGGTCTCCCACCCGGAAGCAGAAGAACTCCTGCTCCGGTCGGGCTTGGACGGCCACGGCGCGGTCCGGAGCCATCCGGAGTGCTCGCTGGAGGGGAGTCGAGGTCGTGGTCAAGGCGTCCGAGTATCCGGAGGGGACGAAAACCGGTCAAGTGTCGGCATCAAGCTGGCCGGCCGCTCGCCGTTTCGATGGTCCGCGCTGAACCAAAGGTGTAGGGTTCCACCCCGAATCCTTTGAGGAGGACGATGTCGCGCGTACTGGTCATTGATGACAGCCCGATGCTGGTGGAGCTCACCGTCCGGGCCCTCACCGCCGCCGGCTATCAGGTGAGCGGGGCCCAGGACCTGACGAGCCTCAACCAGAAGCTCTCCGAAGGGCCGTTCGCGCTCATCCTCATGGACGTGAACATGCCGGAGATGTTCGGCGACGACGTCGTCGAGTACCTCCGGAGCCAGAAGAAGGTCACCTCCAAGCTGGTGCTCTACTCCGACATCTCGGAGGCGGAGCTGGCCGGCAAGACGAAGGCCTCCGGCGCGGACGGCTACATCCTCAAGAGCGGCGGCCTGGAGGCCGTCATCAGCGGCGTGATGAACCTCATCGGCGCCCCCGCCCTGGGAGTCCCCGCCGCCGTCCCCGCGCCCGCCCCCACGCAGGCCCCCCAGGCGGCCCCCGCCGCGCCCGCCCCCATCGCCTCCACGGGCCTCAAGGCCGCACCCAGCACGGGTGGCCGCAAGCCGCGCATCCTCATCGTCGACGACAGTGAGATGACCGCGCGGATCATCGAGGCGGACCTGGTCGCCAAGGGCTTCGAGGTCCACGTCGCGGACACCGCGGACAAGGCCACGAAGATCATCCTCAAGAAGCAGACGCGTCCGGACCTGGTGCTGCTGGACGTGCGCATGCCCAACGTGAACGGCGAGCAGTTCTGCCGCTTCATCAAGAGCAACAGCCTCTTCAAGGGCATCAAGGTGCTCTTGTGCTCCGGCGAGAACGTCGAGGAGCTCCAGCGCATCTGCCGCGAGGCCGGCGCCGACGGCTACATCCCCAAGGACGCCGTGATGGGCAACCTGGTGGCCAAGGAGCTGATGCCCCCGGGCGGCGAGTAGTCCCCCGCCCACGTCGTCCCGTCCTGGATGCAGGGCCCTCCTCACCGGGCCCCATCCACCCAGGTCGAGCGCCCTACCCGCGTCCCGCGGCGTTCTCGCGCTCCTCGAGTCCCCGCGCGAAGTTGCCGATGATGATGCCGGGCCGCGCCGCCTTCAGCCGCTGCAGCAGCGTGCGCACGCCCACCGGCTCTCCGCCGGCGCCCACGTCGCGCGCGGCCTCCAGGTACTGGAGCGGGTCGATGGCCAGTGAGCGCGTCTGCACCTGGTCCACGCGGTACTTCTTCACCAACCGCTCGAGCGCCTTCACCTCGCCCTCACGGTCCGTGACGCCGGGGAACAGCAGCAGGTTGAGCGCCAGGTACGCGCCGCGCTCGCGCGCGAGGGCGATGGACGCCTCCACGTCCTCCCAGCCGTACTTCACCGGCTTGTAGTACGCCTCGTAGAGGCCCTTGGTCGCCGCGTTGAGCGACACGCGCACGGCGTCCAGGCCCGCGTCGAGCAGCGCCTCCAGGCCCTTGGTGAGGCTGGCGTTGGTGTTGATGTTGATGGAGCCCTTCTGCGTGCGCGCGCGCATGTAGCGGATGGACTCCGCGATGAACTTCCAGCGCGTGAGCGGCTCACCCTCGCAGCCCTGGCCGAAGCTCACCATGGTGCGGCCCTGCGCGTTCTCCAGATGGAACAGGCCGATGGCGCCCATCTCCTCCGCGGTGGGCCCGTCATCCATGCGCTCGTGCGACGCGGGGGGACCGTCCGCCGGCTGGTCGGAGATGCAGCCCACGCAGCGCGCGTTGCACATGACGGACGCGGGGATGGCCGCCTCGTCGCGGACATAGAACGTGTTCTGCGACGTGAAGCACCGGTACAACAGCGCGCACGTCTTGAGCTGCTTGAGCACGCGGTTGTCCGGGAAGCGCTTCAGGTGCGCGTCCACCAGCGCCTTCATGTCCGGCGTGGAGTAGCGCTCCGGATCCCAATGCGAGCGGCGGTCCGTGTGGATGGCCCACGCCACCGGCCCGTCCTTCACCCACGCCGCCGCCGTGTACGCCCACTGCGGCAGCACCGGCCCGTCGCCCTTCACCTCTCCCGGCAGGAACGTGCGCGTGTAGCCCGGTGGCAACAGCGCGCCCACCGCGTTGGGGACGAACGACTTGCCGCCCACGTTCATCTGCCGCACCAGCTCCAGTTCGCCCGTGTCGGGGTGCAGGCCGACGGGCAGCCTGCCCGGCAGGTGCACCAGCCTGCCGGCGGACGGCAGCGGGATGGGCTTGTCCTGGGGAGGAACGAGCTCCTCTCCGCTGCGCAGCGTGGCCAGCAGGTAGGGATGCTCCATCACCCGGCCCTTGGGGTCGGCGAACAGCAGCTTCGGCGCGGACGTCATGGGGACGCTAACTACCACCGGCCCCCCTTCTGTTTCGATGGCGAACCGTCATCGGACGCACCGCATTCAACGCCGTGCGTCATCCCTCTGGGGTAACACAGGCTCACCGGTGACATGTGCACCGCTTGGGCGGACGCCTTGATTCCCTCTAGGGGGCCCGTTAGGGTCCGCGCGCTTTTTCAGTCCCCCTCTCGGAGGCAAGTCGTGATCGTCGGAGTTCCCAAGGAGATCAAAACCCGTGAGTACCGCGTCGGCATGGTGCCTGCGGGCGTGCGCGCGCTCACGAGCGCGGGCCACACGGTGCTGGTCGAGACGAACGCCGGCGTCGGCTCTGGCATCCCCGACTCGGAGTACCAGCGCGTGGGCGCGACGCTCGTCGCCAGCGCGGACGAGGTCTGGAAGCGCGCGGAGATGATCGTCAAGGTGAAGGAGCCCATCGCGCCGGAGTATGAGCGCATCCAGCCCGGGCAGATCATCTACACGTACTTCCATCTGGCCGGCGTGGACCCGGAGCTGACGAAGACGCTGGTGAAGAAGAAGGCGGCGGCCGTCGCGTACGAGACGCTGCAACTGGATGACGGCAGCCTCCCGCTGCTCAAGCCCATGTCCGAGGTGGCCGGGAAGATGGCCATCCAGGTGGGCGCCGCGTGCCTGGAGAAGGCGCACGGTGGCAAGGGTATCCTCCTGGGCGGCGTGCCCGGCGTGCGCCGCGGCCGCGTCACCATCATCGGTGGCGGCGTCGTCGGTCTGTGCGCCGCGAAGGTCGCCGTGGGCATGGGCGCCGAGGTCACCATCCTCGACGTCAACCTGGAGCGCCTCACCTACCTGGACGACGTGTTCCTCGGCCGCGTCAGCGTGCTCGCCTCCGACACGGAGAGCATCGCCGCCTCCGTGCGCGAGGCCGACCTCGTCGTGGGCGCGGTGCTCATCCCCGGCGGCAAGGCCCCCAAGCTCGTCTCCGAGTCGCTCATCTCCGAGATGACCCCGGGCTCCGTCGTCGTCGACGTCGCGGTGGACCAGGGCGGCTGCATCGAGACCTGCAAGCCCACCACGCACGACAACCCGACGTTCGAGGTGCACGGCGTCGTCCACTACTGCGTCGCCAACATGCCGGGCGCCGTCCCCCAGACGTCCACGTACGCCCTCACCAACACCACCCGTCCCTACTCGCGGAAGATCGCCGACATGGGCCTGGTGGAGGCCGTGAAGTCGGACCGCGCCCTGGCCCGTGCGATGAACACCTACAACGGCCACGTCACCTACGAGGCCGTCGCCAAGGACCTGGGGTACGAGTACCTGGCCATCTCCGAGGCGCTCGCGCGCAAGTAGCCCGCCCAGCAGCCTGACAGGCAGGGCACTTCCCGAGGGGGAGGCGCGGATGGCGACATCCCGTCTCCCCTTCGTTATTGAAATTGGGGAATAAAGTTCCCCGCCGGGAGTCTGGCGTACCCGAAGCGACCGGACGGGCGGGTGTGACTGGGAAGCCGTTGTTGCCAGTTCTGTTCCCGTGCATACATTGATGGGCAGGCGACAACTCATTCCCCAATTGTTTCGGGCCTCTGGAAGGCGGGACATGTTGGATTTCAGACAACCCAACCGGACGAAGCAGGAATTCGAGGAACTGGCGCTGGCCCACCTGGACCCGCTCTATTCGGCGGCCCTGCGCCTGACGAAGAACGAGCGCGATGCCGAGGACCTGGTGCAGGACACCTGCATGAGGGCCTACCGCTTCTTCGACAAGTTCGAGCGGGGCACCAACATCAAGGCCTGGCTCTTCAAGATCCTCACCAACACGTTCATCAACCGCTACCGGCGCAAGGTGAAGGAGCGCACGGTGGTGGAGGGTGTCGAGCGCGAGGCGGTGCACGAGCGCTTCGTGAGCCGGGACGCGACGGACTTCGCGGCCAACCCGGAGCAGTACTTCTTCGACCGGCTCCTGTCGGACGACGTGCTGCGCGCCATCGACTCCTTGCCCATCGACTTCAGGCTGGTGGTCATCCTCGCGGACCTGCAGGAGTTCTCCTACAAGGAGATCGCCGAGATCCTCGAGTGCCCTGTCGGCACCGTGATGAGCCGCCTGTTCCGAGGCCGCAAGCTCCTGCAGAAGACCCTGCGCGAGTACGCGGTGGGCCAGGGCGTCTTCCGCCACGAGGGTGAGGGCGTGGAGACCCCGGCGAACCTCGAAGAGTATCGTCAAAGGAAGAAGACGGGGTAGAAACAGGTTCCTACCGCGCGCCCATGACCTGCCAGGAACTCGAACGGCTTCTGTATCCGTACCTCGACGGCGAATTCCAGCCGGAGGAGCGGGTCGACCTCGAATCCCACCTCTCCGCGTGCGCTGGATGTCAGCGCCGCGTGGAGGAAGAGCGGCACATGCAGCTCGCCCTGCGGCGGGCCGCGAGACACTCCGTGCAGCGGATGCAGGCCCCGGCCTCGCTCCGCGCGGGCATCGCCCGGGGGCTCCACCAGGAGCACCGCCGCGCGCAATATGGGGTCTGGCTGCGCGCGGGCGCCGTCGCCCTGGTGGTGGTGACGGTGACGAGCGGCTGGTCCGCGTATCAGGCGGGCAAGCGGGAGCGGCTGGCGAAGGAAGAGCTCGTCCTGCGCTTCAAGCGTCCGCTGCCGTACGAAGTCACCGCGTCCAACTCCGAGCAGTTGGAGACGTGGTTCAAGGGCACGGTGGATCCCCGCGTCGCGCTGCCGCAGCTGCCTCGCGCCAAGCCGTTGGGTGGCCGCATCTCCATCCTCAACGGCCGCGAGGTCGCGTACATCAGCTACGAGACGCTCCCCGACGAGGGTGGCCCCAGCCGTCGGCTCGGCGTGTTCGTGGTGCCGGACGAGGCGAGCCCCCGTCCCCAGGCGCTGCCCGCGGTGGAGGTGGACTCCGCGCAGGGCTTCAACATCGTGACCTGGCGCGACCACGAGGTCGTCTACGAGATGGTCACCGACATGGACGAGCGTGACATCCTGCGCATGCTCGAGGAGCGCGAGCACGGCGCCACGCTGGCCAGCACGCCGCCCCGCGCGATGGAGTCCGCGGACGGGAATTACTCGTACCAGACACTCCCGATGCCCGCGCGCTCGCGCCCCGCCGTCTCCGTCGAGCCCGCGTCGTTTCCCTGAAGCGTGCTGTTGCTCGCGCCGTGGCGCCTGCCCGACTGCCCTGCGGGCGGAGTTTCGTACGGCCCGAACATTTGACGGTCCCTGACATGGCCGATAGCCTCGACGGCGCTTCTTTCCTCGCGCGCCACCGTCACTCGTGGCGCCCGCGCGCGCCGCACCCAGGTCGGGCCGTTCCTACATGTCCAAGAAAATCCTGATCGTCGAAAAGAGCGACACCGCCCTCGCAGCCACCCTGAGGCCCGTCCTGGAGGGACGGGGCTTCACCGTGGAGGACACCGCGGACGGCAAGGGCAGCGTGGAGCAGATTCGCCGCGACAGGCCCGACCTCGTCGTGCTGGCGGTGGAGCTGTCCGCCGGGCAGAACGGCTACCTCATCTGCGGCAAGCTGAAGAAGGACGACGACCTCAAGAACGTCCCCATCGTCATCGTCGGCAACCCGGATGGCTTCGCGCAGCACCGCAAGCTGAAGGCGCACGCGGACGAGTACGTGCCCATGCCGGTGGACGCCAACCTGCTCACCGAGCGCGTGGGCGCCATCATCGGCTTCCCCGAAGTGGCCGTCTCCGAGGACGTGGTCGACGAGAGCCTCACGCTGGACGCGCTCGGCGACGAGCCGATGACGGCGGACTTCGGTGAGGAGATCTCCGTCGACACCGGCGAGGAGGAGGAGCCCGCGGTCGCTGGCGAGGAGCTGGACCTGGACGCGGCCTTCAGCGACATGTCGTCGCCGGAGCCCGAGCCCGCCGCCATCGTCGAGGAGCCCGTGGAGGCCCCGCCCGACGCCGTCGTCGAGGGCGTGGAGGAGGACTTCTCCGGCCTGGACGCGCTCGGCTCGGACGCGGACGACGCGCTGGACTCGCTGGACGACTCGGAGAAGACGGTGGTGGGCTTCATGCCCGTGGCCACTCCGGTCGCGCCCGCGCCGCTGAAGGTCATCGAGCCGCCCAAGGCCACCACCCCGCCCCCCGCGCGCACGCCCACGCCGCCCGCGCGCACGCCCGCGGTGGCCACCAGCGCGCCCGCGGCCGTTCCCATCACCTCCGCCGCGGACGCCGCCGAGCTGCGCAACCTGCGCGCGAAGGTGGCCGAGCTGCAGTCCGCCCTGGAGGACTCGCGCGGCACGGCCTCCCAGGCCGAGGACCGGGTGCGTGAGCTGGAGGCCGAGCTGGAGGGCAAGGCCACCGAGCTGGAGACGGCCCGCGCCGCGACCGGCAAGAACGACAAGGACACCTTCGCGCTGCGCGACGCCGTCAACAAGCGCGACAAGGAGATCCTCCGCCTCAAGACGGAGCTGAACCAGAAGGACCAGGAGATCGTCGAGCTCAAGGACCAGCACCTGGAGCTCGAGCAGGCGTCCAGTACGACTGAGTCGGAGATGGCCCGGCGCGACGCGCAGATCAAGACGCTCACCACCCGCGTGGACACGCTGACGGCGGAGCGCAAGCGCGTGGACCAGCAGCTCGCCACCTCCAAGGAGGAGGCGCGTGGCGCCGCCGCCCAGGTGACGACGCTCCAGGAGGAGCTGGATCAGCAGGCCGCGCAGACGGCGGGCCTCAACGCGGAGCTGGAGGAGCTGCGCAACCGCACCGGCCAGCTCGAGGTCGACGTGCAGACGGCGCGCGAGGAGGCCGACACCCTGCGCGGCCAGGTGGAGAGCGCCCAGCGCGAGGCGGAGGAGCTGCGCACCCAGTTGGAGCAGACCCAGACGGAGCTGTCCGAGCAGGGCACCCGCGCGGCCGAGGAGGCCGACGAGCTGCGCCGCCGCATCGCCGAGCTGGAGGCCACCGCCGTGCGCAACGAGGAGCGCGTCACCAAGCTCTACGCGCGCATCAAGAACGACGAGAAGCTGCGCGAGAAGACGAAGAAGGCGCTCGCCATCGCCCAGCAGCTGCTCGAGGAGAACGCCTCCTCCGTGGCCGACGACGCCGACGAAGCGGCGGCCTGAAGCAGTCTCCACGCCACTCCCGCCGCTCGCGAGGCGCTGGAGGGGCGGTAGAACCCCGGGGTCGAGCCCTCCGTGAAGGAGGGCTCCCCCACCCCGCCCCGACTACTTGTCGTCGGTCTTCTTGGGGGCGGTCTTCTTCTCCAGCAGCTTCTTGGCGAACGTCTGCACCGCGGCCGGCACGTTCTTGTCGCGGCTCAGGTCCTTGAGCTCGCCGTCGCGCAGGGCGTTGAGGAACTTCATGGTGACGGTGAGCGGCACCTTGGGGTTCTTCACCAGGGCCAGCTTCACCTTCATGTTCTTGGTCCACTCGCGGTTGTTGTAGATGACGCGCAGGACGTCATCCATCATCGCGCGGTTGGCGGCGCACGCGAGCACCTCGCCGTCGGTGATTCGCGGGCTGCGGATGACGGCCACGGCGACCAGCTTGTTCGTCTCGCGGATGAGCGCGCCGCGGGCCTCCTTGTTGCCCAGCGTGGCCAGCTTGATCTTCTCCGCGATGGACATCTTCATCAGCCGCTGGGACAGCGTCAGGCGCTTGCCCTCCTCCATCGGCGCGGCGTTCTCGTCCGCCACCTCGGTGCCCATCTCCTGGAGCACCTCCTGCGCGGTGGGGCCCGGGTCCGGCGGCGCCTCGGCGGCCTCGGGACCGAACAGGCGCACGCGCGCGGCCTTCATCTGCGGCACGTCCGCCAACTGCAGGCCGCTGCGCACCGCGAAGTCACAGACGCTGTCGATGAGGGAGACGGGCGCCTGGGCGTTGGCACACAGGCCGCGCAGGATGTCCTCGTAGCGCAACAGGCGCAGCTGGTTCTGGCCGATGATCTCCGCCAGCTTCGGGCCACACTCGCGCGCCACCTGGGCCACGGCCTCATCGGGCGTGTTCGAGTTGAGGACGAGCATCTCCGCGTAGGCGTCCTTGTCCTTGAGCAGCCCGAGGAAGTAGCCCAGCACCTGGGGCTGCACCTCCTCGTCGCGCAGCGCGGAGCCGAGGATCTTCTCCGGCAGGCCCGCGGACGTCTTCGCCGCCGTCTCGCGCACGGCCGCGTCCGGGTCGTACGTCAGCATGTACAGCGCGCCCAGCATGTCGGACGGGCTGAGCGGCACGAGCGACTTGGCGGCCATCATCCGCAGCGGCACCGGCGCGGCCGGATCCACGTGCTTGCGCAGGTTGGGCGGCAGGAACTCCGCGTTGAAGGGGCAGCCTGGGGGCGGCGCCGGGACGTTGCTGGGGGCGGCGGTGGTCATGTCGCGTGGTTCCTTCCGTAGATGATGCGCAGGCCCTCGAGCGTGAGGAACTCGTCCACTTCGTGGATGGCCTTGGATTCACTGGCCACCAGCGGCGCGAGCCCTCCGGTGGCGACGACTCTCACGGGTTGGCCCAGGTCGGCCTGCATGCGCGCGCAGATGCCGTCCACCATCCCGACGTAGCCGTACACGAGCCCCGACTGCATCGAGTGCACCGTGTTGCGGCCGATGACATGGGGCGGCCGCGCGAACTCCACGCGCGGCAGCTTGGAGGCGTTCTGGAACAGGGCCTCCATGGAGATGTTGATGCCCGGGCAGATGCAGCCGCCCAGGTACTCGCCGCGCGCGGACACCGCGTCGAACGTGGTGGCGGTGCCGAAGTCCACGACGATGAGCGCCGAGCGGTGCTTCTCGTACGCGGACACCGCGTTGACGATGCGGTCCGCGCCCACCTCGCGGGGGTTGTCGTAGAGGATGGGCATGCCCGTCTTCACGCCGGGCCCCACGAACATGGGCCGCATGCGGAAGTAGCGCTCGCTCATCTTCTCCAGGCTGAACTGGAGCGGCGGCACCACGCTGGACACCGCCACCGCGCCCACCTTCGCCGCGTCGATGCCGCTGTGCGAGAAGAGCTGGCGCACCAGGATGCCGTACTCGTCCGAGGTGCGGCGGGTGCTCGTCTCCACGCGCCAGTGGTCGAGCAGCCGCCGGCCGTCGAACACCCCGAGGGCGGTGTTGGTGTTGCCAACGTCGATGGCCAGGAGCATCACCCCGCGCACTCTACTCCGAAGGCGTCGCTCAGCGGGGCGTCTGGCGGGAGCGCGGCGACTGCCTGGGGCGAAGCTGCTCCACGTCTCCGGCCAGCACGCGCTCCAGCTGTCCGCCCTCCGTGCGCACCAGCAACGCGCCGGACGGGTCGATGTCCTCCGCCAGGCCCCGCAGCTCGCTGCGGTCCGTGCGCACCAGCACGTCCTGCCCCAGGGTGGACGACAGCTCCTTCCACCGGGTGCGCACCGCGTCGAAGCCCGTCTCCAGGTACAAGTCCAGCCACTCCTCCATGCGCGTCCACAGGGAGGCGGCGAACCGGGCGCGGTGCACCTTCTCGCCCCGGGCCAGCGACAGCGACGTGGCCACCCCGCGCAGCTCCTCGGGGAAGTGCTCGTCCTGGCAGTTGAGGTTGACCCCCACCCCGACGATGACGAAGTGCACCCGCTCCGGCTCGGCCGACAGCTCCGTGAGGATGCCCGCCACCTTGCGGCCATCGAGGTGCACGTCGTTGGGCCACTTGATGGCCGCGTCCACCCCGCACTCGCGCAGCGTCTCCGCCAGCGCGACGGCGGCCACCAGCGTCAGCTCCGGCGCGCGCTGGGGCGGCAGCTCCGGGCGGAGGATGGCGGAGAAGTACAGGTTCAGCCCCGGCGGCGACACCCAGGCGCGACCCCGACGGCCCTTGCCGGAGGTCTGCTGCTCGGCCACCACCACCTCGCCGTGCTCGGCGCCGTCCTGCGCCAGCCGGAAGGCCACCTCGTTGGTGGAGCCCAGCACCGCGTGGTGGTGGATGGTCCGGCCCAGGTCATGGGTCTCCAGGAGCGGCGCCACCTCCAACGAGGTGAGGCGGTCCGGGACCTCCACCAGCCGGTAGCCCCGGGCGGGGATGGCCTCGATGCGGTAGCCCTTGGTGCGCAGGGCCTCCACCCGCTTCCAGACCGCCGTGCGGGACAGCCCCAGCTTGCCCGACAGGGCCTCCCCGGAGGTGTAGTCCTCACCACTCTCGGAGAGGAACCCGAGGATGAGTTCCTCCTGCGTCTGCTCGGTCGATTCCAGGGCCACGGCGACACCTCACGAGAGCGCAAGGGTACGGAGCGGCGGCCGGGCTTTCAACTCGCCGGGCCGGAGCCCTCCGAGGCCCCTCCTCGCCCTGCGTCCCAGCCCTCAGCCGGCCGGTGGGGTGCTCGCCCCGGGGGCACGACTCCCACCCACCTCGTAGGCGGTGAGCTCCAGGTGCGTCTGGGGGATGCGCTGCTGGCTCGCCGTCTCCAGGAAGATCTCCATGCGCACCATGCCGACGCCCGGGGCGAACGTCATCGCGTTGACGAGCGTGGCCTGGGCATCCACCCGGTTGCGTCCCTCCACCTGCACGCAGGACGGGAAGGTGCCCGCGGGGGTGTCACACGCGCTGCCCGCCTGGATGATGCGATAGCGCTCGGTGGAAGACACCGACACCACGTTCGTCCACGCGTGGCCTGTCTCCAGCGGGCCCCGCAGCAGGTAGCGCTTGGGGTCCCTCAGCCCGTAGGCATCCACGGCGAGCTGGCCGCCCTGGTTGTCGTGGAAGAAGCCCTCCTCCTGCTTGAGGATCTCCACGGTGACGAGCTTGTCGGCGCGGCCGTTCTGCCGATACGTCCAGCTGTTGCCCACCGCGAGCGGGTAGTAGTCCGCCACGCTCCCGGCCACGGCCGACGTCTGCGACTCCGACTCCACGCGCTTGGAGCAGCCGCTCCCCAGCATCATCGTGGCCAGCAGGGCGGCGACGCCCACTCCGAACGAACGGTTCATCTCGATGTCAGTCCGCGTGGTCCCGGCCACGCGCCTCCGCGGTGATGTGCTTGCGTGAAGCGTAGAGCGTCTCCAGGGCCTGCTGCGCCGCGGCCTGCACGGCGGGCGCGTCATGCCCCTGGGCCACCGTATACAGGTACGCCTCCGCCTCGGGGCCACCAATCTCGCCCACCGCGAAGACGAGCTCCTGCACGAAGCCGTTGTCCTTGCCGCGCGCCAGGTCGATGAGCGCCGGCACCGCCACGCGCGCCTTCATCTCCACCAGCGCGCCAATCGTCTTGCGCAGCACGTCCCCGTCCGAGGACTCCTTGAGCCGCTCGATGAGCAGCGGCGCCGCGGCGGGGTGCTGGCGCTCGGCCAGCGTGCGCAGCGCGAACTCGCGCAGCCGCGCATCGTCCGCGCGCAGCTCCTGCACCAGCACGTCGTCCGAGCGCTCCAGCGCGTTGAGCTGCATCACCGCGGAGTCCGTCACCTGCTTGAGCACCGCGTCCAGCGCGGCGCGCATGGCGGCCTGCCGGCCCGCGGGCGAGTCCTCCATCACCGGCGCCTCCCCCAGCCCCACCACCTCGTAGTGCTGGGGCAGCTCCCCACCGAAGCGCTCCAACACCAGGTTGGCGCCCACCTCGGCGAAGCTGCGCGGATCCCCGTCCTTCAGGACCTCGCGCGTGAAGGGCACGTCCAACGTCAGGCGCCAGGGCCGGACGTCCTTCGTCGCCTCGTCGCCCTTCAGCTCGAAGCGGCCGGAGGACTTCAGGGACTGGGTGAACAACGTCGCCACGCCCTCGGGCGCCAGGCCCAGGAGGGCGTTGTCCTTCACCGTCGCGCCGGAGACATCCACCGGAGAGACGGGGTAGCGCGGCGCCTGCGAGCGGCAGGCGCCGAGGAGGACGGCGCAGAAGGCGAGAATCAGGGCCGGCTTCATCGCCCCCTCAGGCTAACACCCGGAGCGAGCCCGTGCCGGCCATTCCCACCCTCCGCGCCCGTCGGTGTCAGCCCTCTCCCCCTTCGGACGGGCTCTTCGCGGGACGGTGCGCATCCTCTCGCACCTCGTGCGACTCCGCTTCCGGCCCGGACACGGACGGAATGGAGGCCTGCGCCTCGCTGACCGGCGCCTCGGGCTCGGTGACGCCCTCGGTCCGGGTGCTGGCCTCCAGCGCCTCGGCCAGGGAACCCGCCACGGGGACAGCCTCCGGGCTCGGAGCGGTGGCCTCGCTCACGCCGACCTCGGGCGCGGCGGCCGCGTCCTGGGGCTTCGCGATGCTCGCCTCACCCTCGGGAGCGGCAGTGCCCTCCGCCTGGGTCTGGGGCGCGGCGATGCTCGCCTCACCCTCGGGAGCGGCAGTGCTCTCCGCCTGGGGCGCGCTCGCGGCCTCGCCCTCGGGAGCGGCGCCGTTCGCGCCTTCCGCGGGCGTGCCTCCCGCCGGAGTGGCGCCAGCCTCGGCGCCCCGGTTCCCACGACCCCGACGTCCACGGCGGCGACGGCGGCGGCGCTTGCGGTCGCCCTGGCCGGGCTCGCCATTGGCGTCGGCGCCCTCCGGACGGGCTCCCACGAAGGCGCTCGCGGCCTCCAGGTCGTCGTCATCACCCTCGTCGTCGTCCTCGCCCTCCTCGTCCTCGGAGCCCGTGTTCTGGGGCGCGGGCGCGGACACGGCGGGAGCGGCCTCGACGGCGACGTCACCCTGGACGCGAGCCTCGCCGCCCTCGGAGGAGACCTCGACCTCGTCGGACGAGGACGCAGCGGACGCGCGCTTCTCGCCCCGCTCGCGGCGACGCTTCTCGCGCGGGCGCTCCGACGACGCGGCGACCTCCGGAGACTCGTCCTCGCGGGACTGCTTCTCGCGCTGACGCTCCTCGCGGCGCTTCTGGGCCTCCTCGGCGTCCAGCTTCGCGGCCTCGAAGAAGCGCTCGTCGATCTCGTACAGCTCCACCCGGGTGACGGTGACGGCCGTCTCGGCCTCCAGGAACTTCTCACCCAGCGCGTCGCCGCACCACAGCATCACCAGCGAGCCGCTGGCCTGCGCCTCGGTGCGCGCATCTCCCCGCACGTCTCCCGCGCTCACCAGCAGGCCCACCTGCGCCGAGTAGTGGCTCAGGTCGCGCCGCAGCTCCTGCACGCACTTGCGGTCGATGCCGGGCGTGCCCTTGAGCATCCGCACCGCGTAGCGCAGCTCCACGCTGCCCTCGCGCTTGCGCGCCGTGAGCAGGGGGCCTTCCTTGGACCGCTTGGCCACCTTCAGCTCGCGGAAGCCCAGCCCGTGCATCATCTTCACGACGGACTTCTCGAACGTGCCCACGTCCGCGTCGCCCAGGCGCTTGCGCAGCCCTCGCGCCACCGCGCGGCGCGCGTCCTTGAGCGACGTGCGCAGCGTGGTGAGCAGCGCCGCGTCCACCACCGGCTCGCCCGCGACGGCCGCGGCCGAGGAGCGCGCCAGCACCGGCCGGCCCGCCTCCAGCGGAATCCCCAGCGCCTGCGCGAACGCGGCCTGGAGCTCCAGCGACGGCGCCTCGCTCGGCGAACCCGCGCGCTCCAGCGTCACCTCGCCGGAGTCCTTGTTGAACGCGTACTGCGGCCGGCGACCCGCGTCGATGCGGCGCTGGTTGTCCTCCAAGAGCGCCGTGAGCACCGCCTCCACCGTGAGGTCCTCGGCGCACAGCTCCTTGCTCCGGGCGCGCTCGATGATGGCCTCGGTGCGCAGCCCACCCTCGGCGTCGCTGAGGATTTCGAACACCACCTCCGGCAGCGGCGGGAAGCGCTTGCGCTTTCCACCCCGCTCCTCGTCCTCGTCCCGGCGGCGCTTGCGCTCACTGCCCCGGCCCGCCGCTCGCACGTTGTCCGTGCGCGGCTCCGGATGGCGCTCCGCCGGCCTGAGCGGCGGCAGGTCCTCTTCCGGATTCGGCTCGATTACGCCTGTCTGCGCCAGCGCCTCCACGTCCTCGGGAATCGACCAATCCACCAGGGCGAAGGTGTCCTTCGCCGTCACAATCACCTTGCGATCCCTCGTGCGACGCGCCATGGCGGCCAGGCGCGAGAGCATCGTCACCTCGGGCGTCTTGCCGACGTGGGAGAGCAGGCTTTGTTGGATGGACTTCTCGGTGATTTCAAGGAAGTGGAGGGGACGTCCTTCGCTCTCCAGGATGCGGAGCGCGGCCTCGTAAAATGTCATCGAGTATTCCCCAAGAATTCCGAACGGTTACAAAAATGTAGGTCCGTATGGGCGGCGGATGCTAGCCATCGCTAAACTGGCTTGTCAACGAACGGAAGATGACCCGCATACGCATCGGACAGCGTTGGAAACGCGAACCATCGGCCTCCCCGCTGGATTCCATCGCACTGGAACTGGACGGCGTGGACCTGCTGTCCGGAGCGGTGGAGGAGTCCTTAGCAGAAGTGGTGCCCGCTTTGGTGCGCGCAGTGGCCTCTCTTCGCACGGGAGGCCGGCCCCTGGCCCAGGTCTCCCTGGCGGAGGCCCACCTGGAGCTGGTCCTGAGGCGGGTGGGCGCCGAGGTGGAGCTGCTCGTGGTGAGCCTGGCCCGCCCCGCCCGGCTGATGCGCCCCCCCGTGAGGGTGGACGCCGAGGAGCTGACCGAGGCCGTGAAGGCCACCGGCGCGCGCTTCCTGGCGGAGGTCACCCAGGTGGCCCCCAAGAGCGTCTCCGGCCCCCTGGCCCAGGCGCTGGCGGAGCCGCTCAAGCAGCTCGCGAGACCTTCGCGGCCCCCGGATGAGGAGCCCGCCCGCCCCTCGGTGAAGCGTGTCGAGCCGCCCGAGCCACCCGGCTTCGGCTTCGAGCTGCGGGACGCCGGCGCCCGGGGCAGTCGCGCCGGGGGCAGGAGGAGCCCGTCCGGGACGCTGGCCCCCCTGCTGGGCCCGGGCGAGGTGTGGCTCGCCCTGCCCGGCAAGCCGGAGGCCTGGAAGGTCCAGGCGCCGCCGTTCCTCACGGTGCTGGAGCTGTCGCGCCAGGCGGTGGAGCTGGCGCGGGCGGTGGAGCTCAAGGAGCCCCGGTTCCAGCTGGAGCCCGCGGGCACCCGCTCCCCGCTGCTGCTCGAGCTGGAGACCGGCAAGGCCCGGGTGGGCCGCGCGGGCGTGCCCTTCCCGCTCACCGGCATGCAGCTCGCGGCCAGCCTCTTCCACCTGGGCGAGGCGCTCGCGGCCACCTTCGCGGAGGAGGACCGGACGCAGGTGGGCAACCCCTACCTGGTGGAGCTGGCGGAGCGCTGCCGCGAGGGCCTGTCCCACCTGCGCGGCCCCGTGGAGCCCCCCGAGCAGTCCGGCGCGGCGCGGGAGAAGCGCACCCGGACGACGGAGAGCGCGTCCAAGCCGCTCAAGGTCCCCGGCCGGCTGCGGCGGCTGCGCTTCGAGCGGCTGTGGGAGCAGCGCGGGCTCGAGGAGGCGGAGGAGTCGCGGCTGCTGCTCGGACGTCACGGACCGGTGTGCTGCTCGCCTCAAGCGGCGGTGGCCTTCTCGCGCAAGGACGGGACGCGGCTGTGGCGTCGCGCCGCGGCGCTGGGCGTGGCGGCCTCGGCGGATGGCCACGCGGTGGCGGCGGACCTCTCCCGCGTGTACGGCTTCACGGGCCGGGGCGCGGGCGCGCGCTGGCTGCACGACCACGACGGCATCCCCCTGGGGCCGCTGCTGCTGCGCAAGGACGGGCTGCTGCTCACGCTGTCGGAGGACCGCACCGTGGTGGCCTTCGCGGAGGCCACCGGGCGCGAGGTGTGGCGACTGGCCCCTCCGCGCACGCAGCGCAGCTGGCTGACGACGCAGGGCCACCGCGCCCTCGTCACCACGGACTCCGGCTACGTCTACGGACTCGACCTGGAGGATGGACAGGTGCGCTACCGGATGCGCGCGCCCCTGCCCTTCCATGGCGCGCCGGTACCGTGGGGCCGTCGCTTCCTCGCGCTGCTCGGCCGGGGCTCGCACTGGGCCCTGCTGCTCGCGGACGCGCACACGGGCGAGGCGGCGTGGACGCACGAGCCGGACCTCACCCACCCGTCGGCGCCGCTCCCGGTGGGCTCGCGCGTCTTCATCGCCGGGGAGCGCGAGCGCGAGGGCATGCTCCTGTGCCTGGACGCCAAGGGCCAGCGCGTGTGGGAGCGGCCGCTGAACCTGGGGCCGGGGCCGTACGCGCTCTCGCCGCTGCCTCGCGCGGTGGTGGTGACCAGCGCGTCGGGGGCCGCGGCGCGCGTGGCCTCGTCGGGCACCGTGGACTGGCGCGTGGGCGCCGCGGGGGAGCCGCTCATCGGCGCGCTGCCGGCACGCACCGCTCGCGGGGTGACGCTCGTCCCAGGTGAGCGGGTGCGCGCGGTGGACCCGCGAGGTGGCCAGGTGCTGGCCGAGGTGCGCGCGGGGGCGGGGCTCGTCGCGCTCCAGGCCGACGTGCGCCTCAACCTCTACTTCCTGGACGACACCGGCGCGCTGTCCGCGTACCGGCTGGGCTCCCACTTCACCGTGGTGGAGTGAGGGCGAACACCCGCTTCGCCCTCCCCCACCCGGCACACCGCTAGTTCGCGGCGGCCTTCTTCGCCGGGTCGATCTCCTCCTCGGGACGCTCCTCCTGCGTGGCGCCCTCCCAGGTCTCACCCGCGCCCAGCTTCCACTCCGAGGGCACGTCCAGCTTCCACACGTACGTGGCCGTGGCGTCCCCGCCCGAGGGCGAGCGCGACGAGACGGTGATGGTCATGTCCAGCTTCGCCACCTCGTTGGGCATCAGGTCCAGGTCGTAGTGGCCCAGCACCAGTTGCGGCGGGAACTCCGCGATGAAGCGCTCCGGGTGGTCGATCTTCATCGACGGATCCCCACCGCGCATCTCGCCCAACAGCTTCCCCTTCGCGTCGGTGAGCTTCCACACCGTGTCGAACGTGGCGCTGGTCATCATCTTGAGGACCTTGCCCTCGTCCTTGAGCTGACGCTGCGCGCCCCACAGCGCGAGCTGCAGCCGGATCTGCGGCTTGCCCATCACCATGATGGTGTCCGAGGACACCACGTCCAGGCGCATGCCCTTGTCCGTGGCCGTCCACACCGGGCGGTAGCGACCCTCGCGCAGGCTGTCGAACACCTTGCGCGTGTAGTCGTAGAACGCCTTGCGGTCCCCGGCGCGCTCGTCCTTCTCCGCGCGCTTCTCCAGCTCCTGGAGGTAGCCGTCGAAGTTCTTGTTCCCGTTGAACGCCTTCAGGTGGTCATCCACCTGCTCGAAGTACGTCTTGAAGAAGGGCTTGAGCTCCTCGCGATATGCGTTCTCGTCCGGATTGACCCGGAGCCAGGCCACGCGCTCCAGATAGTCGGCGCGGATGCGCTGGACGTCTGCCTCGCGCTGCGCCTCCTTGGTGCGGGCACTGGCGCTGCGGTAGCTCATGATGGCGCCCAGCAGCACACCAGCGACGAGGACAATGACTCCGAAATAGCGCTTCAAGCGGCAGTCTCCTGTGCGGTGGAGCAGGCAGTGATATGAAAATTCCCCAACGTGATCCAGGCCACCGGCACCCACCTGTTCACCTCCCTGCTCCCTCTGGAGGAAGGCGAGCTGCTGCGCAACCCCCAGGTGGCGTGGGAGGCGTACGGAGAACCGTGCGACGGCAAAGCGGTGGTGCTGCTGCACGACCTGTCGCATTCGCACCGGGCGGTGGGGCCGGCGGAGGACTCCGCGTATCAGCCCTCGGGTTGGGCGCGTGAGCTGGTGGGACCGGGGCTGCCGTTGGACCCGGACATCATGCCGGTCATCGTCCCGGGGCTCCTGGGCAGTCCGTTCGGCAGCACGTCGAACGCGTCGATGGACCGGGAGACGGGCGAGCGACTGGGCCTGAGCCTGCCTCCCATCACGGTGCTCGACATGGCGCGCGCGGTGTCCGCCTTGTTGCGAGCCCGGGGGCTGAACCACGTGCGCGCGCTGGTGGGC
The DNA here is from genome assembly GCF_900111765.1 of Myxococcus fulvus. The sequence goes on along the minus strand of NZ_FOIB01000007.1, from coordinate 257,473 downwards.
GTGGGCCTGGGCGCGCAGGTGGCGCTGCGGCTGGCGGCGCTGTTCCCGGAGCTGTCGGACTCGGTGGTGGCCATCGGCTCGGCGCGCGCGCTGCCGGAGGGCGTGCGCGAGAAGCTGGGCCTGGCGTGGCAGCTGTTGCGCGCGGACCCGGACTTCCGCGAGGGCCTCTACGAGCCGGACGCGCAGCCTCGCAAGACGATGCGGCGGCTGAGGCTGGACTTCCAGAAGCTGCTCTACGGCCGCGAGTACCTGTCGCAGCGCTTCGCCGACGTCGAGGCGGCGAGGCTCGCGTTGGACGCGGAGGCGGACGCCTTCTCCGAGTCGTTCGACGCGTCGTCGTGGGCCACGCTGTGCTCGGCCTACTCGGGCTGTGACGTGGCGGACTGCTTCGCGCAGATTCGAGCGCGGGTGCTGCTGGTGGCGGGGAGTTCGGACGTGCTCGCGCCGGTGAACCGGGTGCGGGACACGTACCACCTGCTGTCCGCCGCGGGCGTGAGCGCCCGGCTGGTGGAGCTGCCCGGCCCGGGGGACCATGGCGCGCTCCTGACGGAGACCGAGCGCCTGCGCGCGCCACTCGGAGACTTCCTGCGGCGCGTGGGCTGAGACCCTGGGGCTACTCGCGCGGCTGCGGAGCGGAGAGCTTCCCGCGCAGCGCGCCCACCAGCATGCTGATGGCGATCTCGTTGTTGCCGCCGTGCGGGATGATGATGTCCGCGAAGTGCTTGGACGGCTCGACGAAGCCCATGTGCATGGGGCGCACGTGGCGCAGATACTGGCTGACGACGTGGTCGAAGTCGCGACCGCGGTCCTTGATGTCGCGGGTGAGGCGACGAAGGATGCGCAGGTCATCATCCGCGTCGACGTAGATCTTCACGTCCATCAACTCCCGCACTTCCTTCATGTGCAGGACGAGGATGCCCTCGATGAGGATGATGTCCCCCGGGTCCACGCCCATGGTGCGGGGCTGACGCGACGAGGTGACGAAGTCGTAGACGGGCTTCTGGATGGGCCGTCCGGCCTTCAGCTCCCGGAGGTGGCTCACCAGCAGCTCGGTGTCGAACGCGTCGGGGTGGTCGAAGTTCACCTCCCGGCGGTCCGCGATGGGGAGGTCCTTCAGGTCCCGGTAGTACGAGTCCTGATCGATGAAGGCCACGCGGCAGTCGGCAAGCGCCTCACGAACCTTTCGGGCGACGGTGGTCTTGCCGGACGCGGTGCCACCCGCGATGCCGATAACGAGGGGTGACGACGTCATTGCGGCGCGACCTACCCTACCGGACGCACAGGCGCAAGGGTTCGGTCCAACCCGGAAGCATCCCCCAGGCGGATCATCCGGTGATTCAGACCTTCCGCCAGGACCTCCGGGGGCACCGACTCCACCGGCACGGGCCTGGAACCCAGCTCCCGGAGCAGCACGGCCAGCCCTCGTGACACGCCCGACACCTCGAATCCCGGCGCCTTGCGTCGCACGGCGAAGCTCCAGGGGGTGCCCCCCGGCCGCCGAGCCACCTGGGCCAGCGCATCCAGCCCGGACAGCTCCAGCGCCCCACATGCCCACGCACGGGCGGTGAGGTGGCGCCGGACGGCGCGCGCGGCGAAGACGAGCTCGGACAGGTCCACGGGGAAGCTGCCGGGCCGGACGTCCTCCGCGAGCCCCACCTGGCCGGGGCCCGGGGGCGGGGCGGCCTTCAGGAAGGTGGTGGGCGCGAGCATCTCCAGGCTCAGCGCGGCCGAGGCGCCCTCGTCGGGCTGCTCCCGGAGCCGACGCATCGCCCAGGCGGAGAAGACCTGCGGCAGCGAGCGCCCTCCCCCACCGAAGAGGTTGCGGTACTCGCGCGAGCGGGTGAAGTCGAGCAGCGCCTCGCGCGTGCCGGCCAGGAGCAGGCGCGTCAGCGGCCAGTCCTTGTCCAGCGTCTCGGCGACCACCGCGAGGCGGAAGTCCTGGTCCGCGGCGGTACCCTCCGGGTCCTCGCTCGCGTCCGGAGCCGACACGCCGTGGCCGGCGTCGAACAGCTCCCACGGACGGCTGTCGCCCGAGAGCGGCGGAGGCGCGCTCACGTCGGGCGCGCGAAGAATCAGCGGCTCGCGAGGCCCCTGGGGGATGAGCGTGCGCAGCCGGCGCAGGGAGAGCTGGGCCACCTCGGGGGGATGGCCGTCGCCCTCGAAGGTGACGGCGCGCAGGGACGGACAACGCGGTAGCAAGGACTCCAACAGATTGAACAGCTCCTCGCGCACCGGCTGCGTGTGGTCGTCGACGTAGAACCGGCGCGAGCCCCGGCGCGTCACCACGCCGCCCGCGAGGTGGATCTCCACGACGTGCTCCAGCGGGAAACCGTCCAGGCCCGCCTCGATGGGCAGGCCGGCGGAGAGCTGGTGGCTGAACAGGTGGCCCAGGTCCAGGAGCAGCGGCAGGCCCGTGCGCTGGTGCAGCTTCGCGAGGAAGTCGAGCGCGTGGAGCTCACCCCGACGCGCCAGCACCGCGGGGTTCTCCAGCACGAGCGGCATGGAGAGGTGTGACTGGACATGGAGCGCGTGCGCGGCGCAGTCCGCGAGTCCGGCCTCGTTGAACGGAGGCGTGATGTAGAGGTAGCCGGGGAACGGCTGGCCCTGCACGTGCCACCATCCCACGTCATTGCCCACCCAAGGGCTGCCCACGGCGCGCGCGTGCGCGTCCAGGGCCTTCAGCGTGGCGACGGGCTCCAGCTCCGGGCCCCACAGGTTGAGGTGCACGGGGTGGAAGAGCACGGGCACATCGGCGCGGCGGCGCCACATCTCCGGGAACAGCGAGGCCTGGGCGCGCGCTTCCTCCAGGTCCAAGGGGGCGCTGTACTCGACGAAGTCGAAGAGCCCCGGGGTGGCGTCCAGCAGCCGATAGGGCTGCGGGACATCCGAGGTGCTCAGGTTGCTGCTCAGCCCCAGTCCTCGCCAGGGCAACGTCCATGCGTCCGAAACGGCCTGCGTCATGCGGGGCAACCTAATCCACCGCTCCCGACTTGTGCGGGGAGTTGATGGCAGGCCGGTGGACGCCCCGCAGGGTCCATCGCTGCGGGCAAGCAAGCCCGAGCAACACGCTGTCTGAACTGGCAAACGTTATCATGTCTTGAATCCGAGACACCCGCCCCTATCCATACACAGACCCAGTGACAAAGGAGCGCGGACCATGGCGCATGAGGAGAAACGCGAGCGCTTCGACGGCGACATGCCACCTCTGGTCGAGCGTGTTCACGCGAAGCCGATCATCATCGGCGAGAGCCCGAACACACCGTTCAATGAATCCGTGGTGGATGTGCTCCATTCGCGGAAGAAGATCGAAGGCTCTGTCTTCGCGAACCACATCTCAAGGCTCCGGGAAAGACTGTACGGCGCGGCCGCTCGCGACGAGGCCCCCATCCCGTGGAGCTTCGACCCCCAGGGGGCCCGACGTGTCATTCGAGACGACCCGCGCGCGCTCGGGGAGGAGTTCGAGGAGAGGACGAGGGAATGCAGCGAGATGATCGAGAATGGCTGCACCCTCCTCGAACACATCCATCGACTGCGCACCCAGGGCGCCGACGCTGGGGTATCACCGGGAACCGGCCCGGCCTGGCGGGTGAACGTGTCGGGCGAGGATGGGTTGGTCCAGGAACTCCTGGACCGGGCGAAGGCGGGTGCCAATCGTGGGCTGAGTACCAAGGCCTCGGGAGTCTCCGGCTGCGCGCACCCCTTGTGGATTCAGCTCATGGACGAATATGGGCTGCGCGGTGCGGCGGCATATCCAATCTTCGCGGTGGGTGTGTGGATCTCCGGACTCAGCAGTGGAGAGTTCGATGATTGGAGACAAGACTTCATCGTCACCCTGATCTACGGCTTCTACCTCGAGTACAACCTGGATGCGTTCGAGGATCCCCGCGGCCGTCATTTCCTGCGGGACCTCACGTGCATGTGGGACGTGCCCGACCTCCCCGCGGAGCTGCGCGCCAGGAGAACCCATCTCCTGGCGCAGCTGGCCTATGTCGACGCAAAGCGCCGCAGCGAGGCCGCGCTCCGCTCCGTCCCCACCAACGGGTTGATGGCATGGGCGTTCAGGGACCGGGACGCGTGGCGCGACTTCAAGGCCTGTGACTCGAGCATGTTCGGTCACCTCCTGTCCTCCGTCCCGGGAAACAGAGGCCGCGATGACTTGATGTTGACGGGACTGACCCAGGACTGGGCCGACCTCGGACCCGATCTCCGCAATGGCGAGTGTGCCCAGAGCGTGCTGACGCTCACCCGCGGCTCACTCTCCGCCGCCTCGCTAATCACCTGTTACGAGCGCACGGTGTGGATGCTCAACGCCCTGCTCACCGCGGACGCGGGCGTCCAGCGCAGTCGGTCCTCGCTGATGATCACCTGCATGGACATCAACGTCTGGAACTCGGGCGCCCACCGCCATGATGTCTGGCGATACTTCACGCTCGCCGCCGACGCCTGCGCCTGGGTCCAGGAGCGCGACCTCTACAAGTCCTGCCAGCTCGAGGATTGCTACACGAGGGACTTCGAGCCGACCCTCCCCCGGGGGTCTTCACGGGTGACGGTGCGCCGCCGCTCCCTGCCCTACTCCGTGACGGTCCACGGAAGACGGTTCTCCGGAGCCGTCGAGCTCCACACCGTCGTCGCGGACGCCGTAGTGCGCGGGCTCCTCCCCAGGGAGTACGTGGAGTACCAGTATGTCATTCCGAAGCTCTACATCGGGAAGGCGCTCACCCCCTCCGAGTTCATCTCGCACATGGACCGCGTCTACTGCGAGCAGAGCGCCACCATCATGCGCGCCGCGCTCCAGGCGGACTTCAGCGAAGCGTTCGCCACGGCGCTCATCCTGTTCGTGATGGAGCAATGGTGGGCTGGCTTCAACCTCGCCTTCGGAGTCGGCAGCCTGATCGAAGCCCAGCCCGGACACACCGCCAACGACCGGGTGCACCCGGAGCGGTGACCCGCTCGGATTCGGGTACATCCATGCCCGCGTCGACATTCACTCAGAGAGAACCTATACTCACTCCCCCCAAAAAGGAGTGACACCTCATGAGCGCATCCTCGTGCTGGCGTGGAATCATCTCCGTGGTCTTTGTCTCGGTGCTCCTGGGTTGTGAAGCCGCACCGGTCAACGAGTCCTCCCCGGTGGTCGTGAGCCATCCGGCCCCGCTCGTCGCACAGGAGCCCCCGGTCGTCGCTCGGGCGGGGGTGCTCGTCTTCAAGGACAGACAGTCGCTCCAGGCGACGCTCGACCAGTTGATACACCTGGATGCCCGGGGGCTCCGGACCTGGAACCGGCGCCTGGGGTTCACCTCGCTGCGAGAGGTGTTCGAGGATGTCGTCGAGCAGGAGGCGCTGATTGATGACCGCTACGAGCGGCTCCTCCAGAGCGGCCCCGAAGCGGCGCGCCTCGTGCCCCGGGAGCCCGTCCACTCCGATGCGTATCTGCAAGCGGTGCGACAAGGCCACCTGAAGGTCATCCGCGAGGAGGCGGGCGAATACTTCGACTACAACCTCCGCCAGAGACACCTCGCGCCCGTGCTCGACCCCGACGGACGGGTGGCCATCGGCGGCGTGCTCATGCAGTACCTGCCCGAGGGCGTGAAGCAGGTGCCATACAAGCGCCTCGACGACCTCGAGGGCGCCAAGGCCGCCCTCGCCCGGACCTCCGTCACCGCCCCCAAGGCATCAGGCAGCGGGCTCGCCGTCATCCCCACCACGGCCTACTGCCGCTCCTACTCGAGCGTCGGCAACGCCTGGACCAATGACGGCCGGCGGCGGTTCAGGGCCTGGGTCGAGCTGGAGTCGTATACCCAGTGGAACCACACCGAGCTCTACGTCACGAACTTCCTCACCATCCAGGCGATGTACAAGAACTGGCTCGGGAACTGGAACTACGCGAACTACACGGCGGACCTGAACTGGGGTTGGGGCTGGTCGTACTACCTCAACGGCTACCTCCAGCATTCCCTGCCGTATCCGTCGTCGGACTGGGACTCGCCGTGGGTCTACACGCTCACCGTCAACAACTACGCGTACACCATCGCGCCGCACATCGACGGCCATTACACGGTCGCCGCGCCGAACATCATCGAGCCCGTGACGCTCGATGCCGTTGACGGAACCATCACCATCTACGGCAGCAAGCCCAACGTGCTCGCGATGGGGACGGACTACTACTGCGACGTCAACTAGCCACGCCGGAGCTTCGGGCAAGCCACTCGGTCCACCCGAGTGGCGCGCCCCGGGGATTCTCGCGCGCGTACGCGTGGAAGCGCTCGATGAAGGTCCGCCGCTCCGCGATGAAGGGGGCCTTGCGGCTGGTGGGGTCCGCCGCCTTGCGCAGGTCGTAGGCACCGAGCCGGGCCTGACGGTCGAGCAAGGTGTCGAGCGGGAGCCGGTGCGCGTTGCGCAGCATGTCCAGCAGGCACATGAACGTGGCCGTCCGCCCCTTGCCTCCCCGACAGTGCAGGTGCAGATGCGCATCCTCGGGGAGCCCGCGCACCCAATCGATGAAGCGCTGCACCGTGGCGTCCTGGGGACGGGTGTGGTCCGTGACAGGGAACCGGACGTAGTGCCCGTCGGGCAACCCGAAGGCACGGGCCTCGTCCAACACCGAGCGCCGCTCCCAATCGGTGAAGGCCGCGGGCGCCTTGCCCTTCACGGCCTCCACGTTGCCCACGCGCACACGAGGCGACAGGCCCAGCAGCCGCAGGCGCCCGGCTTCGAGCGCCAGTGCCTCCGCGTCCGACAGCCCCGCCGCGCCCCAGTTGGACTCCGCATACCAGCTCACGGCCGCGCCATTCAGGAAGCCGTGGGACTCCTGACGCAGGTCCACGACATGGAGCGACTCGGGACGCACGCCGTCGAGCTGTCGCAGCACGTCTTGAAAGCCCTCGACCGAGGGCTGCGCGCTCCCGGAGCAACGCAGCTCGGCGAGCCCCGTCACCTCGAGTCCCGCCATCTCCGGCGGACGCGTCGTCGTCCGGAAGCGACGTGCCTGGGCACCGTCATCATCGAGCACGAGCGTGGCGCACGTCGCATCGGGGGCCAGCGGGGGGATGAGCATGGACGCTAGAGATAATCACCAATCAGGCCGGCGAGCTTGTCCAGGTCGCTCATCGTCGGCTTCGCGGGTGAAGGAGCGACCACGGCGGCGCTGCTCGCGGCGGGGAGCCCCGTCGACGAGCTGCTCGCACCGGGAGGCGGCATGAAGGTCTCGACGAGGAACTGCCAGACCTCTTCCTCGCGAAAGGCATCGAGGTTCTGGTTGTCGTCCCACACGGCGACGGCGCTACCTGTCGCGTCCGCGTCCTCCGTCGCGCTCCACCGTGGGATGACCGAGCCGGGGCAGGCCTTGGTCACGAAGGTGCGCGCCTTGGAAATCTCGAGCTTCAGCTGCCTCGGGAGGAACGGACCCGGCTTGTTGAAGTGAGCGACACAGGCATTCCAGAAGCCTTTCACGTCGATCTTCCCCGTCGGCGCGCTGTCCAGGACGGTGTTCCAGAGGACGTCACCGTCAATCCGGGCGACGTTCCTCAGGTCGCGCGCGGCCGCGTCCACATGCGAGCCCTGGATGGCCTCGAACAAGGTATGGAAGCTCGTTGTCCGCTTGTCGTAATACAGACGCCAGAGGACGGAATACCCCACGGAGATGACCACGCCGATCGGGACCGCCGCGATGCCCTGAAACCGCTGAGCGAACATGGTCCACGCGCTGATGCGGCCCTGGGTGTGTCCCGAGGTGCCCGCGTACAGAGGCGCGAGCAGGAGCCTGGACGACACGACATTCGGACAGAACTCATGACGCGTCCAACCCGCCGCATGCGGAAAGTCATGCCCTGGGTCATGGGGCGTGGGCTGTGCGTGGGCCTCCATCGTCGAGCCCCACGCGGCGAACCCCGCCAGCGATGGCAGACCGTCGAGACGGGCTTGCGCGAACTCGAGCCGCTGGTGGCGACCATTGTTCCCCCGCCATGGGAACATCCGAGACAGGTCGCTGAGCAAGACCTGACACCGCACGACGGGAGGCAACAACCGCCAGCGATTGAACTCCTTGCCTCCGTCCAGGGTGCGGAAGTCCTCGATTGCCTCCGCGGAGGCGAGCGCCTGCGTGGCGGGGGACTCCGACAGGCAATGATGGATGGCTCCCAGGACGCGGGGTTGTGCCGTGGCCACGTCGGTGTCTTCTCCTGGCGTCCCTCTCAGGTAGTACGGCAGGTACTCCCACATCGTGTAGTTCAACTGGAGGGGAGCTTGGCCCTGCGCCATCGCGCGAACCACCGCGGCGAGCATCGTCCTTTGATAGGTCGCCAACCCCGGGCTGCCCAGGAGATACAGCATCGAGATCTTCTCGATGGTGCGTGACGGCCAGGAGGTCACCTCGCCAATGAGCGCTCGGGCCGCCTCCGTCACGTTCCGATAGAACTGGATGCGATCTCGCCGGCCCCCGACCTTCAGCGTCTTGAAGAAGGGCAAGGCGGCCACGGCCTCCAGGTCCTTCTTCTTGAGCCCGTAGGCCCCCCACATCCGGTCGAACTGCTCATCCACCGTGGGGCGATGCGCATCCCTGTGCCCCAGGTTTCCAGACAGCGGACTCAGCCAGATCTGGAGCTGCTTCAGGTAGTGCTTCTGGACGTTCGCCGCGCGGAAGGCCTTCGCGTCGATGCTGAAGTCCATCCCCCAGACCTGCCCGGCCCGGTCGAGGAGCGCGCAACACACCGGGTCACGCTCCGCCACCTGGAGGAGCAGCTGACCGAATTTCTCGGGATCCGGCTGGATATCATACCAGGGCACGATGACGCGGACCTCGCGAGCCAGCTGCGCGTACTTCGCGGTGGCCCTCCGCACCACGATGTCGGCGGCTGGCGTCGTGATGACACTGTTCGCCTCGGCACTGGAGCGCAGGAAGAGAATCAAGGTGTCCTGACCTCGCGAAAGAGGCGCACCCTGTTCGCAAGGCGCATGCCACCTCCATGTCCCCCGGGCGGACGATGACCGCCCCGAGAAACAACGCCCCCTGGCGTCCTGGTGTGACGCCCGCGCGTCCCACTGGAACGCCATCGCGAGTCATCCTGTGGGTCCGCGGAACCTTTCCCACGGACCTGCTGTCGGAGCACCGGCGAATCCAGCAACAGGGAGGCAATGAATGAGGCGGAACCTCGAGGCCGTCACGGGTGTCGTGTGTGCGCTCGCGTTGAGCGGAGTGTTGTTCTCATGCCGTTCATCGGACGTGGACACGAACGGCCTGGCCCCTCGTGACGCGCATGCGGGACAGATGGCCGCCAAGGCCCCCGCTCCCCACGCAGACACGGCCCTGGCGCCCGCCGCCGGGACCACGGGCCCTGAATCGCCATCCCCCGTCGCCTCCGCTCACGTGGAGCCTGCCCCCGCACCGAGCGCGGTGGCACCGCCCTCCGGGAACCCAGAGCGCCTGCGCGCCGCGATGGGCAACAGGTTCGGCGCGGCCGGCGCGGCCCATGGCCAGGGCGGACTGGGCCTCAAGGGCAGTGGCTCCGGCGGCGGTGGCATCGCGACACTGGGCAGCAAGAGCAGCGGCATTGCGGGTATCGGCACCATGGGTCGCGGCGGCGGACGCCCCCTCGGGAGCTCCCGACCGCCAGAGTCCGACGCCTCCTCCAACAAGGAGGGCTACCGCGACCACGGCGTGAATCCCTTCGTCTCCACGGAGAAGGACCGCCTCTCCACCTTCGCGGCGGATGTCGACACGGCCTCGTACACGCTGGCGCGGCGCAAGCTCCAGGAAGGCACCCTGCCGCCGCGTGAGGCCGTGCGAGTGGAGGAGATGCTCAACTACTTCCGCTACACGTACTCCGCCCCCACGCCCGAGGACGGCCCCTTCGCCGTGCACCTGGACGCCGCGCCCTCCCCTTTCACGCCAGGACGCCACCTGCTGCGCGTCGGCGTGCAGGGCAAGCGCCTGAGCGTCTCCGAGCGCAAGCCCGCGCACCTCACCTTCCTCGTGGACGTCTCCGGGTCGATGCAGTCGCCGGACCGCCTGCCGCTCGCGAAGCGCGCGCTGCGGATGCTCGTGGACCAGCTCCGCGACGGCGACACCGTGGCGCTCGTCACCTACGCGAGCGCGGTGCGCCGCGTCCTCCCTCCCACGGGAATGGAGCACAAGGCGCGTATCCACGCCGCCATCGAGGACCTGGTCGCGGGCGGGAGCACCGCGATGGGCTCCGGCATCCAGCTGGCCTACCAGGAGGCGATGAAGACGCTGGATGGCGAGTCGGTGTCGCGCGTCGTCATCCTGTCCGACGGCGACGCGAACGTGGGGAGCAGCTCCCACGAGGAGATATTGAAGACCATCCGAGGCCACGTGAAGGAAGGCATCACCGTCACCACGGTGGGCTTCGGGATGGGCAACTACCAGGACACGATGATGGAGCAGCTCGCGGACCAGGGGAACGGCAACCACCACTACGTGGACTCGCTGATGGCCGCGCGGCGCATCTTCGTGGAGCAGTTGGGAGGCACGCTCGAGGTCATCGCGAAGGACGTGAAGCTCCAGGTGGAGTTCGACCCCGAGCAGGTGTCGCGCTATCGCCTCATCGGCTACGAGAACCGCGACATCGCGGACGAGGACTTCCGCAATGACCGCGTGGACGCGGGGGAGCTGGGCTCGGGCCACTCCGTCACCGCGCTGTACGAGCTGGAGCTCAAGCCTGGCGCGGGCGAGGGCCTGGCCACGGTGCGCGTGCGCGCCAAGCGCCCCCGAGGAGAGAGCGCCTCCGAGCGCGTCTTCCCCTTCCGCGCCAGCGCGCTCTCTTCCACGTTCAAGCAGGCCCCCTCGGACCTTCGCTTCGCGACCGCGGTGATGGGCGCGGCGGAGCTGTTGCGGCGCAGCCCTCACGCGGAGAAGTGGAGCCTGGACCAGGTGCGGGACATCGCGCGCTCCGCGACCCCCGCGGACAACGAGGAGCGTGAGGAGTTCCTCGCGCTGCTGGGCGAAGCGCATCACCTGCTGCGCGACGTGGCCGCGCGTTGAGTCAGGAACAGAGGGCTCCAGGGGCCCCGCGCATCGATGCGGAGCACCTGGGGTACAATCGCTCCCTTCCCCTCAACCCAGGAGCCCTCGATGCACTCCGCGACGCAGGCCGAGATCGACGAGTCCCATGCGCAATTCCGAGGCGCCTGGCGGAAGATGGCCCTGGGCGGCAGGTCGGGCGAGGTGGTCGAGCGCCCCGAGGTCTTCATCGCGTCGAGCCATGTCTCCTGGGCGATGATGAACGCGGCCTTCCTGCGCGCGCCCGCCACGACGGAGCAGGCACTCTCGGCCGCCGTCGCGTCCGCGGCCCGCTACTTCTCCACCGGCCGTCATCCATGGACGTTCGTCGTCTCGGATGACTGGCTCGCGCCCCAGGTGTGCGCACGCGCCGAGGCCATCCTCGCCTGGTACAAGCTGCGCCCGCTCACCACCGTCACCGGCATGGTGTGCGAGCGGCTCTCGGAGCCCGTGCGCGCCCTGCCCTCGCTCGACGTGCGCCCCGTGAAGGACGCCTGGGGACGCCAGGCCGTGGCCGACATCAACTCGCTCGCCTACGACGTGAGCCGCGAGTCGGGACGCGAGGCCCTGGACTCGGAGCCCCTCTACGACGAGGAGACCCGAGGCTTCGTCGCCTGCCGCGACGACGCGCCCGCGAGCAGCTCCGTGGTGTTGCGGGTGGACGGCCTCGCCTACATTGCGCTCGTCGCCACCTCCCCCGGACACCGAAGAATCGGCGCCGCGGAGCTCGTCATGCGGCACGCGCTGCGCGAGGCCCGCGACACGTGGGGTCTCGAGCGCTCCGTGCTCCACGCCACCGACGCCGGCGCGCCCGTGTATCAACGCATGGGCTATCGCCCCGTGACGCGCTTCCGCCTGTACGAAGCCCCCGCGCCCGGGAGCACCTGATACCGACGTGGCTCGCGCCACGCGAAGGCTCTTTGCGACCCCTCCCTCGCGAACGAGGGCTCTGCACGAAATCCCACCCTCCTCGCGGCGCCGTTCGATCGCCCCGCTTCGTCGAAGCCGGGTGCACCTCGCGCGACGCGGAGGCATGGAGGGCACGAAGGACCCATGGGCCCGAGACCTCATCATCCTCGCGGTACCAATCCAGCAATGCGCGACAGCCCAGCGAAGAAACGAGACATCACGAGACCACGGGCACCATTTTCTGCCGGGCCTGAAAGCGTGCTGCCTCCTGGGGATGAGAGAGCGAGAGGCGGCGACGGAAGCACTGACCCAGGCTCGTGAAACCGCGTGGCTGTGGCAGACTTGGTCTCCAGGGGGATCGCCGGAGACATGAGGCGCCGCAGCACACGGGAGTCCGCGAATGGCGACGTGGAATGACCTCATCCTGGCCACACCTCGACAGGTGAACGGCAAGCATCAGGAAGAGGGGCCGGTGGCGCTGCAGGAGGCGCTGCTGGGAACGGAGGGAGAGCAGTTGGTCCTGCTGGGCCATCTGCATCGGGAGCCGCACCTGCTGCGCGAGGGCGCCTTCCACGCGGGGCGCGCGCACCTGGAGGCCTCGACCCGGCCCACGTGTACGCGCGACGAGCGGCTGGAGCAGATCCGGGCCGCGGGCCATCGCTTCACGGAGGCGCTGGGCGCCGAGCGCGACACGGCCCGCGTCTCGCTCATCTCGCTGCACCTGGGCCTGTGTCGGTTGCTGCTGGGCAGCCCGAAGGACGCGCGCGAGTGGCTGGGGATGGCGAACCAGTCCGCGGTGGAGACGCTCAAGGACATCCTCACCGAGGCGACGGGCGAGCAGGGCTTCACCCGCAACCGGCTGCTCGGGGGGATGCTCAACTTCGTGATGTTCTTCACCAGCTCCGCCACGCTCGGCGCGGGATACCTGGTGTGGGATCGCGTGATGAGCAAGCGCTCGGACAAGGTGCTGCGGCGCGCGCTCGCGAGGATGGAGCCGCTGGCGGGCTACATCGACGCCCTGCGGGAGATGCGCCTGCGCCTGGGGGAGCCCGCCTCCAGCGTGCCGCGCTACGTGGTGACGCACACCGTGGACGACAGCCAGTGCCTGTCGCGCATCACCATCCGCACGCTGGTGGGCGAAGGCGAGGCCGTGGACTTCAACGGCCGGGAGACCCGCCGCGTCTCCAGGACCGGCTCGGAGCGCACCACCCCGCTCATCCGCTGAAGGCATGCGCGGAGGCGGTGGCGGAATCGAGCCCCCCGCGAAGCCTCTCAACCGCGAGCGCCCGGAGTCACGGCGCGGGCGTGGAGACGACGCAGAGCTTCACCGAGCCGGAGCGGACGCCGCCGCGGCTGTCCCGAGCCGTCATGGTGACGCTGCAGTTGTTGCACGCGCCGGACGGGACGGCCGTCGGGGTGAAGTTCGACGACTGCCCGGTCGGCGTGCTGAACGTGCCAGGGCAGGACGCGGTCCACTGGTACGTCACCGCATCGCGCTCCTGGTCGACCACGTTCGCGATGACGGCCGTGCTCTGTCCGAGCACCACGCGGCCCTCGCTCGCGTGCACATAGAGCACCAGCGGCGGCCTGTTGAAGCTCACGCGGACCTCCGCGCTCCCGCCCGCCACCGGCGCCGCGATGACCTCCACCGTGAGGCGAGCCGTGCTGACGCCGTTGCGCTGGTCGCGCACCGTCAGCGTGAGCGTCACCGTCTGCGGCGACGCCGGCGCCGTCCACGTGGGGTTCGCCACCGTGGTGCTGCTCAGCTGTCCCGCCGTGGCGCTCCACGAGTACGACAGCAAGTCGTTCGGCACCGGGTCATGCGCCGTGGCGCCGAGCGAGAGCTGCTCCCCGGCCACCACCGTGTTCGACGACACCGACACCGCGTCGATGATGGGCACGTCATTGTCGTCGTGGTGGCCGAACGTCATGTCATGCAGCGTGACGGCCACCAGCGCCGTCTCGTCCCCGACGATGGTGACGCCCGTCGCCTGGCCCTGGTACTCGAGCCCGTTGTTCGCCGCGTAGGCCGACACCGTGAGCGTCCTGTCGGTGCCCGCGGGAATCCCGGCGATGGTGCCGCCCCAGACCGAGCCCGTCTTCACCAGGTCCTGCTGGATGTCCGCGAAGTCCGCGCCGGAGACGACCACCTGGATGCGCACGACGCTCGCCTCCGTCGCCGCCGCCTCCTGCTCGCCAATCACCACCTGCACGGCACCCGACTGCGTACCGGAGCCACAGCCCACCACCATCGCCAGCAGGAAGCCGACGACGCAGACACTCTTCGACATGCGCATGGATGTTCCCCTTCTCGCACGCAGACGCGAATCGCCTGACGGTGCGCGAGGCTTCAGCCTGCACCAATGACAGACACTCCGGAAGTGGAATCAGATGCAATCACAACCGGGGTCAGGACGACACCCGCACGCAAATCATGCGCGTCGGTTCCGGACCGCCACCCGGCCCACGTTGCAGGGAGGGCTGGGTCATTCCAGATGCCTCCGAGACCTCCCCTCACGTCACGAGACGATGTTTCACGGACCCGACAACTCACGGGGAAAGGAGGAGTGAACAGACATACAGGGAGTTCACGAGAACCCACCCTCGTGATAGAGACGCGCGCCGAACCAATCACCTGGGAGTCTCTTCATGACCTCGGCTGTCCGAAAGCTCTGCGCCCTCGCCCTGTTCCTCGCGTCCTCGTCGTCCTTCGCCATCGAGCACTGGGCGGATGGGCGCGCGTCGCTGCACTCCTGTCTGTACGCCAGCTCCTACGAGGCGGAGATCCGGATGTCGTACCGGAACCTCTCCCTGCCGTGGGGCACGTCGGTGGAGCTCATCCACGGCTGGGGCGGCCTGGACAACTGGGTCGCGTTCGACTGGGACAACACGCAGACGGTCGCCGCGCCCGCGTCCGCGCCGTGGACCTGGACGGTGACGGTGCGCAGCTTCATCTCCCACCGCACGTCGCCCAAGTGGTACGACAGCTTCAACTTCGTGTGGAAGGTCACCCTGCCCGGCGGCAGCGTGTTCTACGAGAAGGGCAACGGCTCCACCTTCGGCTTCTACTCGGCCAACCTGGGTGACATCGCCGAGCGGCCCTGCACCAACAACTCGAGCTTCTCCGGCCCTCCGTTCGCGCTGACCATCACCTCCATCGAGCGGTGGTAGTCCCCTCCGGGCAGGGCCGCTCCTCGGGGCCGCCCTGCCCTGCTGTGCCCCGCGCAATGTCGACGAGCCACCGCGCGCGCCCTCCTTGGATTGAATGCGAGGCACGGGAGGCCCTAGACAGGCGGGATGCTCGATTCCCCTGGAAGGCTCCGTGCCAGCTCGCGCTCCGTGTTCCGCGCGAAGAGCTGGGTGCTGCTCGCGCTTCTCGCCCTCATCGCTCCGGCGTGTGACGACTCGGACGACCCCTCACCCGCGACGCCCATCAGCGAGGCGCGCGGCCGCGCCACGGGTGATGTCGTCACCGTCGAGGGCCACGTCACCGTCCCGCCTGGCGCCTTCAGCTCCGCGCTCGGCGACCAGGGCTTCGCGGTGCAGGACGACTCCGGCGGCGTCTACGTCAAACTGGAAGAGAAGCTGTCGCTCGCCGTGGGCGCCCGCGTTCGCGTCACCGGGACGCTCGACGAGCAGAACCAGCTCCGCATCCTGAAGGCCGTGCCCGCGGATGTCTCGACGCGGAGCGGACCCCAGACGCCCACACCGAAGAACATCGGCACCGGCTCCGTCAAGGAGCCCGTCGAAGGCCAGCTCATCCGCGTCACCGGCGCCGTGACCAAGACCTTCGAGGATGACTCGCCCTATGGGTACAAGCTCTACATCGACGACGGCTCCGGCGAGGTCCAGGTGTTCGTCCACGCCTCCGCCGGCTTCAACCCGGACACGCTGCGCGCCCTGCCCCTCGGCCAGAGCATCACCGTCGTGGGACTCGCCGCCCAGTACGAGACGACCTACGAGGTCGCCCCCCGGGAGCCCGCCGACCTGAGCATCCCCTGAGCCGGAGCGTCACACCTCTCCCGACACCGGGAGTCTGGGTTATTTCAGGTTTTCCGGAGAAGGAACGTCAGACCCCACCGCCATAGTGCATGGAGGAGGGAGACGGTGACGGCTCAAACGTTGTTGGTGTTCGTTCCGGTGGCGTTGATGCTCGCGGCGGCGGTGGCCATCCGTCGCCCGCGGCGGCGCTCGCGGCGACTGAAGGTTCGCGAAGCAAACTGACAGGCTGAGCCGGGGCGCATGCAGCCGCCCCGGCTCGAACCGGACGAGCCCCTCCCCCGAGGTCGCTCGTCCTTCCGTCAATCAGGTGGCGCTGACTTCCCCCGAAGCCAGACGACCGCATTCCTTGGGGTTATCGGACCTGCCCGCACCGGGTTGCGTCCGGCCCGAATAAAAAATGAAAAGGTGACTGTACGCACAGGTCCGGCCGTGTCGGAGGTAGACTCCACGCCCTCCCCACCCCGAGTGCCGCGTGGCTGAACGTCCCACCGTCCTGGTCGTCGATGATGATCCGCACCTGCGGGACATCGTGCGTTTCGCGCTGGAGCAAGGCGGCTTCCGCGTGGAGGAGGCCGCGGAGGGACGCGCGGCGCTGGCCCACGTCCAGCGCTCGCCCCCCGCGCTCATCGTCCTGGACATCATGATGCCGGAGATGGACGGGCTCACCGTGTGCCGCGAGGTGCGGCGCACGCACGAGCTACCCATCGTGTTCCTCTCCTCGCGGGACGACGAGGTGGACCGCATCCTCGGCCTGGAGCTGGGCGGCGACGACTACCTCACCAAGCCCTTCAGCCCGCGCGAGCTGGTGGCGCGCGTGAAGGCGGTGCTGCGCCGCGCGCGGCCCGTGGTGCCCGAAGCCGCGGCCTCCGCGGCGTCGAAGCCGTTGATGCGCGGCCCCCTGAAGCTGGACGAGGAGCGCTTCCGCGCCTGGTGGGGCGAGCGGGAGGTGGTGCTCACCGTGACGGAGTTCCACCTGCTCGCGGCGCTGTTGCGCGTGCCGGGCAAGGTCTTCACCCGCGACGAGGTCATGACGCGCGTCTATGACGACGGCGTGGTGAGTGACCGGACCATCGACAGCCACGTGCGTCGGGTGCGGCAGAAGTTCGCCGGTGTCGGCGGAGAAGTCATCGAGACGGTGCATGGCCTCGGCTATCGGCTCGCCATCCCGTAGCGGCCGCCCCCAGCCCCGGCTGTGGATGGTCTTCGCCGCCGTGGGGCTCGCCGGCTTCGTGCTCACGCTGGGCGGGCTCGCCTTCGTGCGCGTCTATGACAACCAGCTCATCCGCCAGACGGAGATGGAGCTGCTCACGCAGGGCGCGGTGGTGGTGGAGCTCTATCGCGCCACGCTGGCCGAGCGCGTCGGCGAAGGCGACTACGGACGGACTCGCACCGCGAAGTGGCCCTTCCCCATCCCCGATGACAAGCGGCTGCGGCCGATCCTCCCCTCGCTCAAGGCCTCGGACGAGCCGCTCCCCGCGGACGAGGAGCCGCCGCGCGCGCTCGTGCCCGGCGAGCCGTGGGCCCTGGAGACGGGCCTGAAGCTCAACCCGCTCCTGGAGAACGTGCGCGCCGCCACGCTCGCGGGCATCCGCGTGGTCGACACCAGCGGCGTGGTGGTGGCCAGCAGCAGCCCGGCCGTGCTGGGCACGACGCTGGCGGACCGGCCCGAGGTACAACAGGCCCTGCGCGGAGAGCCCGCGAGCGTGCTGCGCCGTCGCCACTCCGAGGCCGAGGACACGCCCCTGGCCTCCCTCAGTCGCGACACCGGCATCCGCGTCTCGGTGGCGCTGCCCATCCTCCAAGGCGAGCGCGTCTGGGGCGCGGTGGTGCTGGCGCGCACGCCGATGACCTTCGCCAAGGCCACGTACGCGGACCGGTGGAACCTGACGGCCACGGGCCTGGTGCTGCTCGGCGCGCTCGGGTTGATGTCGCTGGCCGCCGCCGCGCTGCTGGGTCGTCCGGTGCGAGCGCTGGTGAAGCAGACGCGCGCCATCGCCGCCAGCGCGCCGGAGGGCTACGAACCCCTGGCCCGTCCCGTCGTCGCGGAGCTGGCCGAGCTGTCCGAGTCGCTCGCCGGCATGGCCACCGCGCTCAGAGACCGCAACCAGTACATCCGCTCCTTCGCGGCCAACGTGTCGCACGAGTTCAAGACCCCGCTGGCCTCCATCCAGGGCGCGGTGGAGCTGCTGCGCGACAGCGCGGACGCGATGACACCCGAGCAGCGCACGCGCTTCCTCTCCAACATCGACGCCGACGCGCGCCGGCTCACGCGGCTGGTGCAACGACTGCTGGAGCTGGCCCGCGCCGACTCCATCACCGCCACGCCCGCCCAGGTGGAGCTGGCTCCGCTCTTGAAAGCCGTCACCGCGAGAGCCCACGCCGAGGGCCTGGAGCGCGTGGACGTGAGCCCCGTGCCCGAGGGCCTCACCGTGGCCCTGCCCTCCGAGGTGATGGAGGACGTGCTCTGGCAGCTCGTCACCAACGCCCGTCAGCACGGCGGCGAGGACGTGCGCGTGTCGCTCGCCGTGGAGACCCCGTCCGACGGCGTCGTGCGCGTCGTGGTGCGGGACGACGGGCGCGGCATCTCCGAGTCGAACCGTGCCCGCATCTTCGACGCCTTCTTCACCACGGCGCGTGAGCGCGGGGGCACGGGCCTGGGCCTCACCATCTCCCAGTCCATGCTGCGCGCCTTCGGCTCCAGTCTGGAGCTCCTGCCCGCGAGCCCGGAGGCGAAGGGCTCCGCCTTCGCCGTCGCCGTGCATCAGCGGAAGTAGCTGTTGGAGATGTCCACCGAGTAGCCCAGCTCGAGCGTGGGCGAGGACGCGGCCACCAGGTACTGACGGAAGTGCAGCACCTTTCCCGGCAACGTCGCGCCCTGGCTCGTGGCCTCGGCCGCCTCGAACTGCTCCAGGCTGCCGCCCTCACGGCGGTAGTTGAACACCGCGGGGAAGTGCGCGCGGGCCCGCAGCTCCGCCACCGGCCACGAGACGCGCGGCAGCGCCAGCTTCAACCGGCCGGACAGGTGGAACACGCCCAGCTCCCGCGTCAGCACCACCTCGAGCGCACCCGACGTCTCGCCCAGTCGCGCGGGCGCCACCTTCAGCCGCAGCACCCCATCCGTCACGGCCTCCACGGGCACCGGGATGGCGTTGAGCGTGACGCGCTCCAACGCATGGCCCTCCGGAATGCTCAGCTCCAGCGCCTGCTCACGGTCCAGGCTCAACGTGTAGCCGACGCGCAGCGTGGCCTGGCCCTCCAGCGTGGACACCCACGTCGCGGTGGCCTCGGAGATGCGCGGCTCCAGCGGAGGACGCACCTGCGGCTTCGTCGCCTGTGCCACCTGGGACGCCGCCTTCCAGCCGACGCGCAGCGCGCCCTGCACGGGATAGAGCGCGTAGCCCTCGCCCGAGGACGGCAGCGACTCCAGCAACGTGAACACAGACGTGTCCGCCTCCAGCGCCAGCGGCACCGGCGAGACCTGCGGACCGAAGCGGAGCTGCGCGCGGCGCTCCGGACCCGTGCCCGACGAGCGCACGGTGAGGCTCACGTCGAAGCTCTGACGCCCCGCCTTGCGCGTAAGCAGGCACAGGTAGCCATCCACCACGCCCACCGTGGCGTCGTCCAACGTGGGCAGCGCCGTGGGGTACGTGTCCGCGTCCAGTTGCAGCAGGCGCACCTGCGTCCAGCGCCCGTCCGCGAGCACCTCCACCTCGAAGCTCGCCTCCACTTGCAGCGCATCCGCGGACAGCCGGCCGCGCAGCTCGCTCTTCACCAGCGCCTCGGTGGGCGGCGCGGGCGGAGGAGGCTGTCGCTGCGAATACAGCGGGATGAGCTGCTCCAGCGGCACGGTGGCGGTGCCCGCGGGGGCCGGGGTGGACTCGGGCGCGCCCAGGGCCTCGGGAGCGATCAGCAGGATTCCGACGACGAGGGAAAGGGTCCGCATGATGGGCTCAGCTCGCTTCCGGGGTGACAGGGGTGGACACGGGGGCCGCGCTCGGGGCCGCGCCGGGCTGGGACAAATCCGACAGGAACGCGCGCACGCTCGCGCGGGTGGAGAGCACCATCAACCCGAGCAGGCCGGCGAGGATCTCCAGCGTGTAGATGAGGCCCGTGTAGCCCTCCAGGATGACGGCGCCGGTGGGCACCAGCAGCGTCGCGGCCCACAGCCCCGCGAGCACCGACGTGCGCTCCTTCGGGAACAGCCACCTGGCATACGCCACCACCGCCGCGCCCAGCCCCAGCGCGCTCACGGCATAGGCCACGTAGAAGTTCATGAAGGCCGCCAGGTACGCGAGCAGCACGAAGAAGAACCCGTACACGGCGGCGAGCAGATACGACTCATGCAGCGCGAGCTGCCGCTTGTGCCGCAGCCCCAGCGCCGCGAGCAGCGCCACCAGCACCAGGAACGGCACCCACGCGCGCCCCGCCATCCGCGACACCATCGAGTCGAACGTCTTCTCCGACGGGAGGATGACGCCCAGGTTGACGCCGGACTCCAGCGACTGGAACGCCCAGTCCAGCGTGACGGTGTCGCTGCCCGCCTGCACGGACGACGCGGACAGCACGCCCGCCGGATAGTCGTAGTTGTCCCCGCCCTCGACCGCCAGGTGCACGCGCACGTCGCGCGCGGAGAGCGCCGGATCCAACTTGTAGATGAACGAGTCGAGCCCTCGCGCGCGGTAGCGGATGACGAAGCGGGCCGTGGCCCCCTTGGCGATGCGGCCCGTCCAGACCAGCCGGTTGCCGGACTCGCCCAGGTCCAGGCTGGCTTCCTTGCCGTCCACCAGGAACTGGAGCTCCGACAGGAGCACCTGCGACTTGTCCATCTCCATGGGGAAGATGAACGCCACGTCGATGTCGTGCCCCTCGCGGTTGACCACCGCGTACTCCGCGCCCAGGTTGAAGTCGAAGCCGGAGAAGTAGCGCAGGCCCCGCTTGCGGTAGTTCATCTTCGCCAGCACCTCCACGTGCTGACGGTCGAACGCCAACGGCTTGAGCTCGGTGAAGATGGTGCCGCTGTGCACGTAGCGCAGCGACGGCGCGGGCTGCACCACGGGCGCGCCCCACCGGTCCTCCACTCCGGCCGCCAGCTCCGAGTTCGCGAAGTCCGTCCGCCCCGCCACCTGACCGGCAATCACCGCGGTGGCGAAGACGACGATGAGCAGACTGCCGAAGACGTGGTGGGCGACGAGCCACCGGAAAGCCCCACGGATGGGGCCATCGGATGTCCTCGGAGCACGAGGCGGGAAGGCAGGAGGATTCATGCGCTTGAGACTCGTCCTCCGCCGTGCAACGCGGATGGCTCACCCGTGCGCTTCCCGAGGAATGTTCGTGCGGATTTCGTGCAAGCCCTCGTCACAGGGGTTGGAGGTGAGTGCTCGTCGACCCGCACGCGCGGAACGCGGGTGAGCGCACCTCGCGACGGAGTCCACTCGGACCGCACCGGCCGTCCCGACTGTGACTTTCCGTGCCCGTCGCGCGCGCCGCGCCCGTCGTTGTCACAAAGTTGTCAGCCGCCCCAGGAAGGGGCTCAAATCCAGGAAATGGAGAGAGTCGAGGAGATCTACCAGGGCTTCGTGGTCGATCATCAGCTCGAGCGCGCGGGCCTCTTCGAGGTGCTCCGCGAGCGTTACGTGGCGGTGGACACGGTGCTGTACCCGGGGTGCTTCGTGCACATCACCCCGTCGTTCTTCTTCCAGCACGTGGTCTACGTGGACCGCAATGACCTGGCGCAGGGCTTCTTCGCGAACAAGGACGGCGTGCTGCGGAAGATCAGCTCGCGGCAGCAGTACGCACAGAAGGCCTACGTGCGCTTCGTCGCGCAGGACTTCACGCAGCCCATCCCCATCCTGGATGAGAGCTGCGACCTGGTGCTCTCGCTCTACGCCGGAGGCATCGCCCGCGCGTGCGGGAAGTACCTGAAGGTGGGCGGCCTGCTGGTGACGAACGACCACCACGGCGACGCGGCCGACGCCGCGGCCGAGGAGAACCTGGCGCTCGTCGCGGTGGTGAAGGAGCTGCGCGGCAAGTTCACCTTCAGCGACCAGGAGCTGGACACGTACCTGGTCCCCCGGCAGGCCACGCGAGGTGCTCGCGCGCCACGCTCCGAGGGCCGCCCCGAGTGGACACGGCACGCGGACTACTACGTGTTCCGCAAGACACACCCGGGCCCCTCGACCCAGGAGCCCGGGCGCTTCTCCGCGCCGCACTGAGCGCGGGGACGTGCGCTACCGCGGCTCCAATCGGAACTGCTGGCAGTCGTTGTTGGACCAGGTCCACTGCTGCAGCACGGTGCCGTTGGTGCTCGACCCACAGCTCGTCACGTCGAGCACCTTGCCGCTGTGGCGCGCCTCGATGCGGACGTAGCCGCCGGAGGTCGCCACCGCGCGGAACTGCTGGTTGGCGCCGCCGCCATAGCCCCACTGCTGAATGCCCGCGCCGTCCGCGGTGCTCACGTCCCGCACGTCCAGCGCCTTGCCGCTGTGCAGGGAGACGAAGCGCGAGTAGCCGCTGTCGGTGGGCTCCACCACCCAGACTTGACTCGCGCCGGTGTGGCAATCCCACTGGTGGATGGTGGCGCCGTCCGCCGTGCTGGGCCCGTCGATGTCCAGGCACCGCCCGGTGCTCTTGTTGACGATGCGGTAGCGCTGCGTCGGGCTGCCCTGCGCCGCGTTGTAGATGGCGAGCAGCAGCGACGTGTCATTGCGCGTGTCCTGGCTCAGCTCCCAGATCATCACCCCGCCGCCCTGCTGCAACGCCAGCCGCGTCTTCGCCTGGATGGTGGCGATGCCGTTGTAGAAGACGTCGCCGACGTTGTCCTTGTACGGCGCTTGCGCGTCGCGAGCGACCAGGTCCGCGTAGCCGACATACGACGACGGCGAGCGCCCGTAGAACGGCACGCCCAGCACCGCCTTGGACGCGGGCAGCCCCCGCCCCTTCCAGTAGTTCAGCGACTGCACCGCGTAGTCGTACGTCGAATGCGGCTGGCCGCCGTCGTACGCCATGATGTTGAGGAAGTCGAAGTCGGCGAACGTCGACGCTGGGACGCCGTCACCGTAGTAGCCGTTGGCCACCACCGCCGCGGTGAGCAGCTTGCCGCGAGCCCGCATCGCCACGCCGAGCTCACGGATGAGCGCCGCGAAGTTCTGCGCGGACGCGCCCGGGTCCGGGTACTCCCAGTCGATGTCCACGCCGTCCAGGCCCGCAGTGGTGACGTAGCTCACCAGCGTGTTGACGAACGTGGTCCGCGTGCCCGCGTTCGCCGCGAGCTGCTCGAAGGCGCTGTCGTCGCCGTTGTTCCAGCCGCCCACCGCGATGAGCACCTTCACACCTCGCGCATGCGCCGCGGTGACGAGCGAGCGCAGCCGCGCATCCGTCGCCCCAGGGCCCGTCAGCCCACCCCACGCCGTGGGCACCACGAACGCGTAGTTGATGTGCGTGAGCCGCTCGTAGGCAATCGCGTTGACGTCGCCCGCCCACGTCGGGAAGTAGCCGACCACGCGCGTCGCGAGCGCCGCGTCCTCCCGCCGCTCCAGCGACGCATCCTTCGGCGTCGCCTCGTCCGGCGGCCCCGAACACGCCATCAGCACCACCGCCAACACGGCCTCGAAGACCAAGGCCCTGGATGTGAATCCCGTGCGCGCCATGCGGACTCCCTCGTGAGCCCCCGCCCCGACACGGGACGGATGGGTCGCGCACCTGTAGCGCCGCAGCAAACCCGCAACAACGGTTTTTCCAGAAACCGAAGAAAGACTATCCAGTCCTGTCGGACGTTTGGCGAGGGCCTGGAGCCCCTTGCGGGGGCGTCCGTATTTTCGGCGGGGACTGCACGGCGGGCGTCAGCGAGCGTCGGTGGGGAGCGGCTTCGCCTGGAGCTGCTTGGACGCGAGGAACTCCGCGTTGAAGACCTTGGACGCGTAGCGGCTGCCATGGTCACACAGGAAGGTGACGATGCGCAGGCCCTGCCCCGCGTGCTGCCGGGCGATCTCATACGCGGCGCGCACGTTGAGCGCGGCGGAGGTGCCCACCACCAGCGCGTCCTCTCGGGCCAGGTGGTAGAGCATGTCGAGCATCTCCCCGTCGCCCAGGCGCATCGCCTCGTCCACGCGCGCGGCCTGGAAGTTGGCCGTGAGTCGCATGATGCCGATGCCCTCGGTGATGGAGGAGCCCGACGCCTCCAGCTTCCCCTCGCGCACGTAGCAGTAGAGCCCCGAGCCCGCGGGGTCCACGAGCACCACGCGCAGCGCGGGGTTCTTCTCCTTGAGGAAGCGGCTGACGCCGGACATCGTCCCGCCGCTGCCCACGGAGGCGACGAGCACGTCCACGCGGCCCTCGCACTGCTCCCAGATTTCGGGGCCCGTGGTCTCGTAGTGGAAGTCGCCGTTGGCCGTGTTCTCGAACTGGTTGGCCCAGAACCAGCCATGCGCCTCCGACAGCGCGCGGGCCTGATGGAAGAAGTGGGACGGGTTGGCGAAGGGCACGGACGGCACCTTGCGGACCTCCACGCCCATGGCCTCCAGGTACTCGTACTTCTCGCGCGCCTGGTTGTCCGGCATCGTCACCACGACGCGGTAGCCGCGCTCGCGGCCGAGCAGCCCCAGGCCGATGCCCGTGTTGCCCGCGGTGCCCTCGACGATGGTGCCGCCGGGCTTCAGGAGCCCCTGCTCCTCCGCGCGGCGAATCATCCCCTTGGCGGCGCGGTCCTTGATGCTGCCGCCGGGGTTCATGAACTCCGCCTTGCCCAGGATGTCGCAGCCGGTGACGCGGCTGAGCGAGCCGATGCGAAGCAGCGGGGTGTTGCCGACCGAGTCCCAGAGCGAGCCGATGCGAGGCGCCATCCCCCTCCCCTAATGGAGTCCGGGGAGGGAGGCAACCTGGGCCACGGCACGAAGCGGGACTACTCGTTGCGCATCGCCTCGACGGGGTCCAGCTTCGCGGCGCGGGCGGCCGGATAGATTCCGAACAACAGCCCCACCCCGCAGCTCATCGACAGGGCCAGGGCCACGGCCCACGGCGGCACCGACATGGGGAAGCCCACCATCCAGTCGCCCAGGAACACCAGCCCGAAGCCCAGGCCCACGCCCATGGCGCCGCCCAGGAGCGCCAGCAGCACCGCCTCCGTGGCGAACTGCCCCAGGATGCGCCGCCGCTTCGCGCCCAGCGCCTTGCGCACGCCAATCTCCCGCGTGCGCTCCATCACCGACACCAACATGATGTTCAGGATGCCGATGCCGCCCACCACCAGCGACAACAGGCACACGCCAATGCCGGCGATGGTGATGACCTGCGAGAGCTGGTTGAACGACGCCGTCACCGACTCGTTGGTGTGCAGCTCGAAGTCGTTGGCCTCGTCGGGCGCCAGGTTGTGCCGGCGGCGCATCAGCGTGGCCACCTCGTCCTGCGCCTTGCGGAACAGGCCCGGGTCCTTCGCCTGGATGTCGATGTCCAGCGAGCGCTCCTTGCCGTAGAGCTGCTGGAACACGCGCAGCGGGATGATGGCCTGGTTGTCCAGGCTCACCATGCCCAGGAAGCTGCCGCGCCGCTGGAGCACGCCAATCACCCGGAACGGCCGGCCCTTCAGGCGGACCTCGAAGCCCACCGGGTCGATGCCCGGGAACAGCTCGTCCGCCACGTCCAGACCCAGGATGATGACGTTGCGGCCGTCCAGCCCCTCCACCTCGTTGAAGAAGCGGCCGGACTGCACGGACAGCCCGCTCACCGTCGGGTACGTCGTGGACGCGCCCATGATGCGCACCGCGGGCCGCGTCTCCTTGCTCACCGTGGAGACCTTCTGGCCGCCCTGGTCGTCCGAGGGCGCCACCAGCCCCACCGACGGACAGAACAGCTCCAGGGCCCGCACGTCCTCCATGCCCATGTCCGGACGCTTGGCGAACTTGGCCCAGTTGAAGCGGCCGAAGCCGCCCGCGGGCCACTTGGTCAGCTGGAAGGTGTGCGCGCCCAGGCGGCCCAGGTCGCGGTTCACCTTCGTGCGCAGGCCCTCGATGAGCCCCATCATGGTGATGACCGTGGCCACGCCGATGACGATGCCCAGCAGCGTCAACAGCGAGCGCAGCGGGTTGCCCAGGAACGTGCCCAGCGCCAGCCGGAGATTGTCTAGGAAGGCTCGCATCGGCTCACTCGTACCGGAGGGCTTCCACCGGGTCCAGGTTCGCCGCGCGCGCCGCCGGCCAGATGCCGAACAGGAGGCCCACCAGCGCCGCAAAGAACACCCCGCCCAGGATGGTGCCCGTCTGCACGTCCGCCGCCAGCGGCGTGATCAGCGACACCACCTTGGCCGTCCCCAGCCCCACCGTGGTCCCCAACAGGCCGCCCACCGCGGACACGCTGGCCGCCTCCATCAGGAACTGCACCACGATGGTGCGCTTGCGCGCCCCCAGCGCGCGCCGCACGCCGATCTCCCGCGTCCGCTCGCGCACCGACACCAGCATGATGTTCATGATGCCGATGCCGCCCACGAGGAGCGTGATGAGGCCCACGCCCACCGCGACGCCGTACAGCGCGCCCGTCAGCTGCGCGTACGTCTGCGCCATGGCCTCCGGCTTGTTGATGTTGAAGTCGTCCGGCTCGCCCGGCGTCGTGCCGCGGATGCGCCGGAGGATGCCGATGAGCTGGTCCTCGGCCGCGCGCACCTGGCCCGCGTCCCCCACCGCCATGGCGATCTCGAACGGGCGCCCCTTGCCGAAGCTGCTGTAGAAGGTCTTGAAGGGGATGATGACGAGCAGGTCCATGCTCTCGTTCACCACCTTGCCCTTGCGGCTGAGCGTGCCCACCACCTGGAAGGAGCGGTTGTCCACGCGGATGGTGCGCCCCACCGGGCTGATGCCGGGGAACAGCCGGTCCGCCACGTCCGCGCCCAGCACCGCCACCGGCCGCGTCACCTCTTCGTCCGCCTCCGTGAGGAAGCGCCCGTTGGTGATGTCGAAGCCGGAGATGCTCAGGTACTCGTGGTTGACGCCCTGGATGCGCACCGTCGACATCTGCTCGCTGGCGTACGACACGTCCGCCAGCCGCGACACCGACGGCGACATCGCGCTGATGAAGGGCGCCATGGAGCGCAGCCGGTGCACCTGCTCGAGCGTGAAGTTCTTGCGCCCGCGGTACTTCCACCAGTCGCCCTTGATGATCATCGGGTACTTGCTCACGTAGAGCGTGTTCGCCCCGAAGCTCGCGAGCTGCCGGTGGAACGACGTGTTGAGCCCCTGGATGATGCCGACGATGGCCAGGAGCGTGGCCACGCCGATGCCGATGCCCATCGTCGTCAGCACGGTGCGCAGGCGGTTGGCGCGCAGCGAGAACAAGGCGATGCGCGCGCCCTCCAGGATGTCCACCCGAAAACCCGCCCAGTGCTTCATGCGCCCCCCGCCGCGATCGCCGCGGCGTTGCCCAGCGCCACCTCGCGCCCCGGCCCGTCGGCGACGATCTCACCGTCGCTCAGGCGGATGGCCCTCGGACACCGGGCCGCGAGCTTCGGCTCGTGCGTGACCAGCACCAGCGTGTGGCCGGCCTGGTGCAGTTGCTCGAACAGCCGGACGATCTCCTCGCCCGTGGCCGAGTCCAGGTTTCCCGTGGGCTCGTCCGCCAGCAGCATGGACGGCTCGGACACCAGCGCGCGGGCAATGGCCACGCGCTGACGCTGACCGCCCGACAGCTCGTTGGGCCGGTGGTGCATGCGGTGCGTGAGCTGCACCTTGTCCAGCGCCGCCTTCGCCCGCTCCCGCCGCTCCTTGGCGGGCATGCCGCGGTACACCAGCGGCAGCTCCACGTTGGCCAGCGCCGTCTCCTTCGGCAGGAGCTGGAACGTCTGGAAGATGAAGCCGATCTCCACGTTGCGGATGACGGCCAGCTCGTCGTCGCTCATGCGCGACACGTCCTTGCCGTTGAGCATGTAGCGGCCGCTGGAAGGCGTATCCAGGCAGCCCAGCACGTTCATCATCGTGCTCTTGCCGGAGCCGGACTGACCGATGATGGCAATCCACTCACCCCGGCTCACGCCGAAGGTGACGCCTCGCAGCGCCCGCACCTCCTCGCCACCGACGTGGAAGACGCGGGTGATGTTGTCCACCTGGATGAGCCGGCCATCGCCGGCGCCGCTGCCGTGGCTCACGACTTCCGCCCGCCCTTCATGCCGCCCGGACCGCCCTGCTCGGGCTCCTGCACGGTGTCCCCGTGGTTGAGCTCCTTCGACAGCGTGCGGTAGGGGCCCTCCACCACGCGGTCGCCGTCGTTCAGCCCGGAGAGGATCTCCAGCTCCGTGTCGGACGCGATGCCCGTCTGCACCCGCCGCACCTGCGCCTTGTTCGCCGCGTCCACCACGAAGACCACCTTGGCCAGCGACTCGGTGCGCCGCGCCTTGAGCGCGCCACCCTCGATGGGCTCCTTGTAATCGGGCAGCGTGCGCTCCGCACGCACCGTGACGGCCTGGATGGGAACCAGGACGACGTCGCTGCGCGTCTCCGCGGAGATGCGGGCCTCCGCGCTCATGCCCGGCAGCACGCCCGGCGGACGCATGTCCAGCGCCACCGTGACGGGGAAGCTGGTCACCTCGGCCTCCGTGCCCTCGTTCTTGATGAGCGCCTTCTGGGCGATCTCCACCACCGAGCCCGCGAAGGTCTGCCCCTCCAGCGCGTCCAGCGTCACGTCCGCGGGCTGGCCCGGCTTGAGGTGCACCACCTCGTGCTCACCCACCTCGAACTTCACCTCCATGGCGGACAGGGCCGCGATGGTCATCACCACGTCCTCGGCCAGCTCCGAGCCACGCACGCGCTCACCCACCTCGCGCGACAGCTCGATGACGTTGCCGTCGATGGGCGAGAACATCGTCGTGCGCGACAGGTCCGTCTGCGCCTGCTCCACGACGGCGACGTTGCGCGCCAGCAGCTGCTTCGAGGACGCGAGCCGGGCCTCCGCCGTGTTCTTGCTCGCCTTGGCGATGTCCAGCTCGGCGCCGGACGCCAGGCCCTTGGTCACCAGGCCCTCCACCCGCCCCAGCTCCTGCGTGGTGCGGCTGACCTCCACCTCCGCCACCTGGGCGTCGGCGCGCGCCGCGTTCTGCGAGGCCATCGCCTGCTTCAGCGCCGCCTCGTACACGCGCCGGTCGATGCGGGCCAGCACCTGGCCCTTCTTCACCGCGTCGCCATCCTTGACCAGCAGCTCCACCAGGTCTCCGGAGAGGCTGGAGGAGATCTTCACCGTCGTGGCCGCCTGCACCTTGCCCGCGCCGGTGATGGTGCGGGTGATGGTGCCCTTGCGAGCCTTGGCGATCTGCACCTCCTGGGACGGCGGCGGACGCTCCTTCAGTCCTCCCGCCGTGATGGCCGCGGCACCGAGGAACAGCGCACCGGCAATCACACCCTTCCACCACTTCATTTCGTCTCTCCCGGGCTCATCAGGGCGCCCATGGCCCGCATCAAGGTGAAGCGGGCGATTTCGACATCGATTCTGTTTTCCAACAAGCTGAGCTCCGCCTGCGTGAGGCTGAGCTGCGCGTCACGGACCTCCAGCGTGGAGCCCGCACCGGCCTTGAAGCGCTCCTCGGCCAGGTTGAGTCCCTGGACGGCGGCCTCGCGGTTCTCCGCGGCCAGGCGGGCGGCGACGAGCTGCGCCTCCAGCGATTGGTGCGCGGTGCGCACCTCGGCCTCGATCTCCCGCGCGGACTGCGCCAGCTGGAGCTGGGCCTTGCGGATGTTGGCCTCGGCCCGCTTGGTCTGCGCGGGGGTGATGAAGCCGTTGAAGATGTTCCAGTCCAGGTTGAGGCGGGCGATGACGTTGTTCTGCAGGCGCGGCTCGGTGAAGACCTGGCCGGCGTCCGGGCCCTGGCGGGTGTAGATGCCCTGGGCCGACAGCTTCGGGATGTAGTCCGCGCGGGCGATGGCGCGCTCCAGCTCGGCCGCGCTCACCCGGGCCTCCAGCGCCTTGAGCAGCGGGCGCTGCTCGCGGGCGACGCTGATGGCCTGCTCGATGGTGGGCGCGGGACCGGGCTCCGACTGGAGCACGCCCGGGTCCACCGCCTCCACGGGCTGGGTGCCCGGACGCGTCAGCCACACCGCGAGCTGCCCCTGGTCCGTGACCAGCTGGCTGAGCGACTGGACGAAGGAGATGCGGTCATTGCCCAGGTTCACCAGGGCGGAGATCTCCTCCACCTTGCCCACGCGGCCCGCCAGGAACAGGGCGCGGGCGCGCTCCAGTTGCTCCTCGCTGCGCTTGACGGTGGCGTCCAGCACCTGGCGGGTGGACTGGGTGCGGAAGAGCGTGAAGAAGCGGCGGATGGCCTCCAGCTCCGCGGTGTCCGCCTCCTCCTTGGCCTGGCTCGCCTGCGCGTCGCGCAGCACCCCGGCCTGCTCGAGCTGCTTCCAGACCGCGCGGTCATAGATGCTCTGGCTCAGGACCGCGCCCAGGTCGTAGTCGCCCGTGCTGGTGGGCTTGGACTCGACGGAGATCTGCACGAACTCGCCGGGGTTGTTCACGTCCGGCACCAGGTCGAACGTCTGGCGGCGGCCGAGCCAACGCTTGCCCACGAAGCCGTTGACGGAGAGCTGGGGCAACAGCGCGGAGCGGCGGATGTTCACGTCCTGCTGGCTGACCTCCAGGTCCTGGAGCGCCGTGAGCGCGGTCGTGCTCTGGCGGCCTTCCTCTCGGGCCTGCTGCAGGGTGATGGGCGTGGGCGCGGGGGACGCGGACAGCAGCGTCGCGACGATGAGGGCGTTCACTGGCCACCTCCCGCCGAGCCGGGCAAGCCCACCATCATGACGCCCGCGAACATCGCGTAGAGCGCCAGGGACAGCAGCAGCGCGCGGGTCCGCGGCATGCCGGTGGCGGCGGAGAAGCCCAGGCCGAGCAGCGCGGTGCTCCAGAGGTTGAAGAAGTCCACGGTGGAGGCGACGCGCGCCATCTTCGGGCTCAGCTCCCCCAGGAACGCGCCCAGGTGGGACGGGACCAGCTGGAGCACGCGCGAGACGGACACGGTGTGCTGCGCCGCGAGGCAGCCGGTGAGGATGAGGTGGTACAGCGCGATGGGCAGGAGCGCGATGGCCGCCACCGACATCAGCTTCTCGAAGTGGACGGGCCGGTCGAACAGCCAGGACACGACCCAGAGCATGGCGGCCAGGAGCAGCGCCATGAACGGCATCACGAAGACGCCCTTGGCGATGCCGCCCACCAGCGCCTTGCGGGACGCGGTCTGGATCTTGTCGCTCAGGTCCGCCTCGGAGATGGTCGACATCTCCCCGGAGGCCTGCAGCTCACGGATGACATCCGGGGTCGCGTCCCAGCGAAGGGAAAACAGCGTCCCGGAGGCGGACACGCAGAGGGCGAGGATGAGGAGGGGCCAGACCCAACGGCGGGCTTCGACGGCGGCGGGCGTCCCCTCGACAGGGTCGATGAAGACGCGCACGGGTTGGACGAGTGAGGTCATAAGGTGGGTGGTCTCGGAGGGAAGTACGGCATTCCCCCTCAGGCAATTGCTCGGCCAGTCGAAATTCCGCGGTGAACGGGCAGCCAGCCGGCCGAATTCCATCCGCATGGAAGGTCGGGCGGCTTTCTACTTCAAGGATTCCGCAGACCTGTAGCAACCTGTTGCGGAAATTTTGCCGCCGGGATCGAGAGGGTGTATTCCGCTCGGCTGCACGCTTGCCGGAGCTCGAATGGTCGAAAGCACGGATCTCGCCCAGGTCCTTCAAGAAGCCAACGACATTGCCCGGAGCGTGGCCCAGAAGCTTACCTCGGCCCACGTGCTCCTGGCGCTGTTCACGGTGGAGAACCGGGCGCAGCTGCTCCTCAAGGAGCGGGGCGTGGACGAGGATGCCCTCCTCCAGTTGCTCACCGCCGCGCCCGCCGAGCACGACGGCCTGGTCCGCGAGCTGCGGGAGAAGGCCCGTGAAATCGCGGTGAGCTGCGGTTCCCAGGAGGCGGACTGCCTGCACCTGCTCATCGCGGTGACGCGGGTGCGCTGCGGGGCCCAGGAGCTGCTGATGCACGCGGGCCTGGATCTGGCGACGCTGCGCACCACGGCGGTCTCCTATTTCGTGAGCGGGCGGATGCCGCGCAAGCTCCAGCCGGGGCGCACGCACGTCACCACCTCGCGGCCCGCGGCCAGCCGACCGCTCGGGGCGCCTCCGTCCCCCCTGCCCTTCTCCGCGGTGGCGGTGAGCCTGCCGCGTCCGGCGCCGGTCGCGCCGCCGAAGCCTCCTCCCCCCGCCCCCCCGCGCGCGACGACGCCCGCGCTGTCGCCTCGCGACCTCATCGACGTGGACCACGAGCCGCAGGAGAAGGCCGCGACGCCGGAGAAGGCCGCGCCCCAGGTCGCCCCGCCGCCTCCGGCCCCCGCTCCGACTTCGCGCGTCACGCCCATCGTGACGCCCCCGGCTCCGACGTCGGCGCCCGTGGCGCGACCGACGCCGCCCCCCGCGCCCGCTCCGGCGGCACGTCCCGCGCAGGCGGCCGTGGCTGTGGCGAAGGGTCCCTCGATGGCGCTGGACCCCAAGGCCTTCCCGCTGCTCACGTCGCTGGGCCGCAACCTGAGCCAGGCGGCCCGTGAGGGGAAGCTGGACCCGGTGGTGGGCCGCGCGCGGGAGATCGAGGAGGTCATCGACGTCCTCGGCAAGCGCCGCACGAACAACCCCTGCCTCCTGGGTGAGGCGGGCGTGGGCAAGACGGCGGTGGTGGAGGGCGTGGCGCAGCGGCTGTTGGGGCTGCGTGGCGGGCTGGCGGAGAAGGTGGTGGTGGAGCTGGACATGGCCTCGCTGGTGGCGGGCACCCAGCTTCGCGGCTCGTTCTCCGAGAAGCTCAACGCGTTGAAGGAAGAGGTCCGCCGCGCCGAGGGGCGCGTGATGGTCTTCATCGACGAAATCCACACGCTGGTGGGCGCGGGCTCCACGGGCGACGGTCCTCAGGACGCGGCCAACGAGCTGAAGACGGCGATGGCGCGGGGCGAGTTCCCCTGCATCGGCGCGACGACGCACGACGAGTACCGCAAGTTCATCAGCGCGGACCCGGCGCTCGAGCGGCGCTTCACGGCGGTGGTGGTGCACGAGCCGTCGGTGCCTGAGACGGTGGAGATCCTCCGCGGCATCATCGGCCGGTACGAGGAGCACCACGCGCTGCGCTATCGGCCGGAGGCGCTGGAGGCCGCGGCGTCGCTGGCGAGCCGCTACGTGACGGACCGGTTCATGCCGGACAAGGCCATCTCGGTGGTGGACCTGGCGGGGAGCCGGTGCCACCGCGAGGGACGTGACGTGGTGGAGCCGTCGGACGTGGCGCGGGTGGTGGCGAAGCTCGCGGGCGTTCCGGAGGAGCGGCTGCTCATGAACGACTCGGCGAGGCTGCTCCGGTTGGAGCAGGACCTGGGCGAGCGGGTCATCGGCCACGAGGAGGCGATTGCGCGCATCGCGCGGGTCATCCGTCGCAACTACGCGGGCTTCGCGTCGCGGCGTCCCATGGGCAGCTTCCTGTTCCTGGGCCCCACGGGCGTGGGCAAGACGGAGATGGCGCGCGGGCTGGCGGAGGTTCTCTTTGGCAACCGCGACGCGCTGGTGCGGCTGGACATGAGCGAGATGTCGGAGGCGCACGGGGTGTCGCGCCTCATCGGCTCGCCGGCGGGCTACGTGGGCCATGGCGAAGGTGGCCAGCTCACGGAGCCGGTGCGTCGGCGTCCCTCGTCCGTGGTGGTGCTGGACGAAATCGAGAAGGCGCACCGCGAGGTGCAGTTGCTGCTGCTCCAGGTCCTGGAGGAGGGGCGGCTGACGGATGGCAAGGGTCGGCACATCGACTTCTCGAACACCGTCATCGTGCTGACGACGAACCTGGGCGCGGAGGCGTTCTCGCGCACGGGTCGTCCGCTCGGCTTCGGGCAGGAGAGCTCGGGCGCGGCGAGCGCGCTGGAGCACGCGGCGTCGGCGGCGCGTCGGGCGTTGCCGCCGGAGCTGTGGAACCGCATCGATGAGCGGCTCCCCTTCCGTCCGTTGGAGGAGGAGGAGGTCGCGCGCATCGCGACGCTGCTGCTGGAGGAGAGCAGCAAGCGGCTGTCGACCGAGCGCGGCATCGAGTACGTGGCGGGCGAGGACGTGGTGGGCCACCTGCTGAAGTCGGGCGGCTTCGACCCGCAGCTCGGCGCGCGGCCCATGCGGCAGATGGTGCAGCGGCTGGTGGAAGGACCGCTGGCCGAGCGCATCCTGTCCGGTGAGTTCGGCGCGGGAGACCGCGTGCGCGTCGCGCTCCACGCCGGACAGCTCGCGTTCCAGCGGGAGCGATGAGTCCCCGCGCCTCGCGGAAGCGAAGTGCCCCGAGGAAGGAGTCCTCCCGGGGCCGCGCGACCGCGAAGCACCCCGCGCCCGTCAGCAACAGGCGCACTGCTGCGCCACGGGAAGGCGCCTCGGCGAACCGCGAGGGCAGCACGGCGCAGACGAAGCCTGCACCGCGGAAATCCTTCGCGAGCCACGCGGCGACTTCGACGCAGCGGCCCCGTGTCGTCATCGTCGGAACAGGCCGCCTCGGCGGAGCCCTCGGGCTCGCGCTGAGCGCGACGGGCTGGCCCGTGACGCTCCACTCACGCGGTGACGAAGGTCGTCAGCGAGTCGAAGCGCTCGACCTGAAGCCCTCGACGCCCGAGGACCTGCGGCGCGCGCGGCTCGTGCTCCTCTGCGTCCCGGATGCGGAAGTCCCCCGCGTCGCGAAAGAGCTCGCCAGCACCCTGCCCCGCTCCGTTGCCCTCGTGCACACGGCCGGCGCGCTGTCGCTCCAAGCCCTCGGCGAGCCACGAGGCCGAGCCCTCGGCTCTTTCCATCCGCTCTGCGCCGTATCCTCCGCGCGAGATTCGCTCGCCGGCCACACCGCGTCCATCAGCACGCGCTCCAGACCCCTGCGCGAAGTGCTGCGCGCCATGGCCGAGGACGTGAAGCTGGAGGTCATCGAGGTCCCCGAGGCCCATCGCGCCGCCTACCACGCGGGCGCGGTGATGAGCGCGGGGCTCGTCGTGGCACTCGCGGACGCGGCCGTCGCGGCGCTCGGCACCGCGGGAATCGCGCCCGACGCAGCGCTCCGCGCCCTGCTGCCCCTGATGCGCTCCGCGCTGCGAGGCATGGAAGCGCGCGGCCTCGCGGGGAGCCTCACCGGCCCCATCGTCCGGGGCGATGCGGGCGTGGTCGGCGCGCACCTGGATGCGCTCCCGGACGACATCGCCCCCATCTACCGACTGCTGTCGCGGCGCGCGCTGGAGCTCGTCTCGGAGAGACTCAGCCCCGAATCACGCGCCGCGCTGGAGAAGCGGCTCAGGTGATGATGAGCGAGCCCTGAAGGCCCTTGCGCACCGAACCCAGGGCGCGCTCGGAGGCGGCCTCGGCCTCGGTGAGACGACGCAGGCACAGCTCGCCCTTGCCCTCTCCAACGCCGCGCTTCAGGTCCGACAGCAGCGTGAGCGAGGCCTGGAGCATCTCCTTGCCCTGCGGCGTGTCGTTGACCGGCTTGCCCGCCGCCGTCGCCACCGCGTCGCCGAAGGTCTTGATGCTCGTCGCGAGCTTCTGCGCGTCGAAGCCGGCCAGGAGCGGCTTGATGCGCGTGGGGTCGATGCGGATGAGCCGCAGCGCGCCCACCCGAGCGAAGCCCGGGTGCAAGAGGCCGATGTCGCTCATCTCGAACGCGCCCAGCAGGCCCTCGTCCGGCGCGGGGTGCGCGTGCGGCACCACGTCCACGAACAGCGGCAGCGGGTCCGCGCCGTTGCGGAACAGCTCCAGCTCCTCGTCATCCAGCGGCGGGAACGTGGTCGGCGCGCCGATGAAGAGCAGCGGCAGGACGATGTCGTGCCAGAAGTCCTCGGGCGCGGAGCCCGTGCCGTTCACCGTGGCGAACAGGTGCACCATCAGCTCCGCCAGACGCGGCGCGCGCTCGGCCTGCTCGATGAGCGACTTGCTGGGGTCCAACCGCTGCAGGGACTGGACGATCTGCCCCTCGAACTGCTGGCGCGCCTCGGCCGGCAGGTCCTGCGCGCGGCCCAGGGCGGCGCGCACGTCACGGGCGAGCACGTCCGGCTTCGTCTCCAGCGCCGTCTTCGCCTTCGCCGGGTCCACCACGACGAACTGCAGGAAGCCCGGGTCGAACAGCCGCTGGTAGTCCACCGGCGTCAGCTTGGGAGCTTGCCCCCCCAGCGCCTGGGCCGGGTTGTTGCCGAAGCGGGCCTGGCCCAGCGAACGGCGGATGTCCGCGGCCAGGTCGTCCAGCCGGCCCAGCTTGCTCTGACCCAGCGCGTCCATCGCCGCGCCGAACGGCGACAGCATGATGATGGCCTCGGGGAAGCCCAGCGTGGCGCCCTCGGGCGAGTCCCGGTTGGGGAACCAGAACGCCTGGTGCTCCATGATGAGGCGCATGGCGAAGGCGCCGGCCAGACCC
The DNA here is from genome assembly GCF_900111765.1 of Myxococcus fulvus. Next base: position 221,154 of record NZ_FOIB01000007.1, on the reverse strand, counting down.
AGCGCCAGCGTCTGGTGCTCGGGCTGGTTCACCTGGAACGGGCCACCGAGGACCTTCGCGACCGCCTTCTCCACATCCCCCCAGGGCGCCTTGAGCAGGTCGATCGGCTTGCCCTCGGCCTTCTCGAGGGCCGCGGCAACCTGGAGCTGCGCCTGGTGGACATGCTGGGGAACAGGATGCGCCTGGGTATCCGGTTGGGACATGGAGGAATCCGAAATCGTAAGGGAAGCGGAGGGCCTCCCCTTACCGTGAAAAACGCGTTCGTGGCTACGAATTGTGGCCAGTAGGATGGCTCCTATGCCTGCTACCCGCCGGCCCCTCCGCTGGCACGCCTGGGTCGTCTGTCTCCTGCTGACAAGCTGGGGGTGCGCTTCCGTCACACCCCGTTTTCCCCAAGACATCCAGACGTCCTTCGCGCGCGACTCGATGCGGAAGCTGACGACGGAGTCACTGGAGCTCTATTACCCGGAGCACCTGCGCGCCTCCGCGTTGCGCATGGCGGCGAGGCTGGAGGGCTGCGTGGAGCGGCTGCGCGGCCACACCGTGCGGCAGAAGCCGAGGGACAAGGTCCTCGTCTACATGACGAGCGCGGACTTCAACAACGCGTACGTCGTCCCGGACTACGCGAGCGTCCCCCAGCAGATGGTGATGCCGGCGCACATGACGCTGGAGCTGTTCCACCTCTTCGGGCTGGGCGAGGTGGACGTGGGCGACGTGGCCTGTCACGAGGCCGTGCACTACGTGCAGCTCCAGCAGGCGGACGGGCTCTGGGGGTTCCTCAACACCTTCACGGGGGGCCTGTTTCAACCCAACACCTTCACGGAGTCGTGGTTCCTGGAGGGCCTGGCCACGTACTACGAGGGCCGCTTCGGCAAGGACACGGGGCGTCCGCACAGCCCGGTGTGGCGCGGCTGGTTCGAATCGGTGGTGCAGGTGCGCGACGGCCGGATGGACCCGGGGTTCCTGTCGCCGGAGAACCGCGCGTTGGACCCGTTCGGCGGCAACTACCTGACGGGCATGCACTTCGTGGAGTACCTGGCCTCGCAGTACGGCGAGGAGAAGCTCTGGAAGCTGGTGGATGACCAGGGAAGCACCATCATCCCGCCCATCGCGGTGACGCTGCGCTTCAAGCGGGTGTACGGCCGGGACATCGGCTCGCTGTTCGCGGAGTTCACCAAGAACCTGCGCGAGCAGCTCATCGTCCGTGAGCGCCCTCCGACGCAGACGGTGTGGCAGCGCGACGCGGGCTACTTCTCGCGGCTCGCCTCTCATCCGGAATCAGGGACGACGGCGTTGGTGAGCGTGGGGCGCACGGAGTACTCGCGGCTGACGGTGCGCGAGAAGGATGGGCGCGTGCGCTTCGAGCGGCCGTTGGTGGAGCTGCTGCCCTTCCGCCGCTGGGTGCTCGGGACGTCCACGCTGGTCAGCGGAATGTCGTTCAGCGCGGATGGCGCGTGGCTGTATCTGGTCATGGCGGACCTGAACGCGGTGGGCGCGTACGAGGCGAAGCTGTGGCGCGTGGACGCGCGCTCCGGCGACGTGGTGCGCGTCTGGGATGGCCTGAAGGGCATGGGTGGGAGCATCACCCCGGACGGCAAGGCGTATGTCTATGTCCACGTCGAGGGGGACACCGCCAACCTGCGGCGATTGGAGTTGGAGACAGGGAAGCAGGAGTCGCTCACGAGCTTCGAGGCGAGCGCTCCGGTGGGACCGCCCTCCGTGTCTCCGGATGGGAAGCGCATCGTGTTCCCGCTCGGCGGGAGCCAGGGCTGGGACCTGGTGATGCGCGAGGAGGATGGGAGTCTGCGCTGGCTGACGCGGGATGGTCAGTTCAACTACTCGCCGCGCTGGCTGGACGCGGAGCGCATCGTGTTCCTGCGCGAGTACGAGACGCGCCTCCAGGCGCACGTGATGAACGTGGACACGCGGGCGTTCGAGCGACTCACCGACGCGCCCTTCCTGGTGCTGGATGTGAATCCCGTGGGCACGCAGGAGGTGACGTTCCTGAACCGGGATGGCATCGCGTTCACCATCGACCACGCGCCCGTGGTGGACATCCCCGAGCGACAGGCCACGCCGGCTCCCGTCAGCGCCCCCACGGGGACGACGTCCTCGCACGCCGAGGCGACGTCGGAGGACTCGCCGATGAGTCCGCCTCCGCTCACGGCCGCCCCCACGGGCACCTCGCCGTCGGAGCCGGGCGCCGCGTCACCGACGCCGGCCCGCGACGACTTCGCGGGGTTCCCCGAACCGCCCACCGAGGGCACTCCACCTCCCTCGGGAACGAGCGCACCCGGCACAGAGAGCGCACCTGACGCCCAGGCGAAGAGCCCCACTGGCACCGAGCCGCCTCCGAGCGACTTCACGCCCACGCCCTTCCCCACCACGCCCGACGCCCCCCTCGCGGAGAACGTCCCCACCCCGCCTCCGCCCATCGCGGTGCCGCCGTCGACGGTGCCCGTCGCGGACCTGGGAGACCTGGACGCGCCCGTGGTCGCGCCGCCACCGGACCCCGGCAAGGCCGTCACGGTCCTCGGCGACGAGCCCTACTCGACGCTCGAGGGCTTCCTCATCCCCGAGTTCCGCTTGCCCTACGTGTGGCTCGCGACCGAGAGCGAGGACTCGGACGACCTCATCTTCAGCGGAGGCCTCGCGCTCGCGGGACAGGACCGGCTCGGCTTCCACGCCTACGCGCTGTCCTTCGCCTACAGCACGCAGGACAAGGAGCCGAACGTCGCGCTCGCGTACGGCAACGCGCAGCTCGCGCCCTGGTATCTCCAGGCCTCCGTCTCACGCTTGCGCGAGAACGAGCGCACGGACCTGCAGGCCCTGGCCTACGCGTCGCGCACGTTCTGGACGACGCCCGTGACGATTGGCGTGCTCGCCCTGCGGCGCGAGTACGACGCCGTGGGCCGCTTCCCCGGGCTCGTCACCCGCCTCATCGGCCCGGAGGTCTCCACGTCCTACTTCGCGGGCGATGCGACGTCCTACGGCGGCCTCCAGCGCGGACTCGGCATCAACCTGAGCGCCGCCATCTATCCGGGGGCCTTCGCCCTGGATTCGACGGTGGGTGATTTGCGCGTGGGCCTGGACGCGTTCCTCGCGGGCTTCTTCATCGGGAGGGATCACATCCAGCTCTCCGCAGTGGGCCGCTATCTGCCCGGCGCGCCCGAGGGCCTGCTGGAGGTCGGCGGTCTCACCGCGGGACAGACCTGGTACAGCAGCCGCCGCTCGACGGAGACGCGTGCCCTTCCCCTCCAGCTCCAGCCCGGAATCGCCTTCAGCGAGTACGTGCGCGGCTACGAGGACATCACCCTCCGCGCGAAGAACGCGATGGTCGGCACGGCGACGTATCGCTACCGCATGCCCATCGACTACGGCTGGGCCTCCACGCTGTGGCTGTTCCCGTCCCTCTTCGTGAGCAACCTCCAGCTCGAGGTCTTCGGGACGCTGGCGCGCACGGACAACCGGGACAACCACGGCGCCTTCGGCACCGCGCTGTCGCTGCAGTCCACCATCGGCCAGTCGGTGCCGTTCTCCCTCTTCTACCAGTTCTCCCGTCGCTACGACGACGGGCTGGGAGACCTGCACCTCGTGGGGTTCGGCCTCTAATCGCGGAAGTGTGACTCCGCCACGGACGCGCCCCAGCAGCACGCATCCTCCCCCTCCTCACCGGAGGGGAGCGACGTGTGCAGCGGGGCGCCCGGCTTCACGTCCGCGAAGAAGAAGAGATTCCGAGGCACCAGGACGAGGGCTCGGTCTCCCTGACGCGTGCGCAGGGTGAGCTGGCCGAGCGTCGGCGCGGACAGGTCCGCGGCACCGTCCGCGAAGAACAACTCCTGCTTCGGAGGATCGAACGCGCCGCCCACGTTGCAGCCACCGTCCTCCGTGAAGACGTCCACCTCACGCAGCCGGCAGCCCCGCCCCGCCTCGAAGCGGAACACCGCCTGCAGTCGGGTGAAGTAGCAGTCGGGAGTCCCGCAGTCCGCGCTGTGGACATCCGCCATCACCGACAGGCGCACGTCGCCTCCCTCGAGCGACTCCACCATGCCGCCGCGCGCGAAGCGCTCGAACAGCGAGGCCTTCGCGCAGTCGGAGGACGACGACGGCTTCACATCCACGGCACGCGACGCGCAGTTCGGCAGGCACAGGAGAAGCACGAGGGAGCACAGGGCACGCGTCAGCGACATGCCCACGGTCATATCAAGCACGAGCCCTGCCTGATTGCTGGCGAACCGCCACGACCTACCGCGCGCGGCCCAGCCCGTACAGCCCCGCCGCGCGGGCATGGGCCAGCACTCCCGAGGGCACCAGGTCCGAGGGCTCCTTGCCTCGGGCCAGCAGCTCGCGAATCTCCGTGGAGGACACCTCCGCCAGCGGAGGCCCCACGGTGTTGGGAGCCGGGTAGCCCGCGCGGTACAGCACCAGCACGCGCGACATCGCCTCGATGCGGTGGAAGTCCTTCCAGTGCGGCAGGTCCCTGAGGATGTCACTGCCGATGATGATGGACCACCGCACGTCCGGGTGACGCGCCACCAGCAGCTCGAGCGTGTCCACCGTGCGGCCCGTCAAGCCCGGCTCGCTCTCGATGCGCGTCGTCCTCAGCCAGCCCGAGGTCTCCCGACACATCGCCTCACACATCGCGATGCGGTGGTCGAAGTCCTCCATCTGCTTGCCGAACGGGTGCTGCCAGGACGGCATCAGCCACACCTGGTCCACGCCCTGCGTCGCGTGCACGTACGAGGCGGCCATCAGGTGCCCCACGTGCGGCGGGTTGAACGAGCCTCCAAGCAGCGCGACCTGCACGTCAGGGCCTCACGTCACTTCAAGGTCAGCTTCGGGGACTTCTTGTCGAGCGTCAGCACATGGGGCTCCAGCACCACGTGGCCATCCAGCCGGTACGCCGAGAAGCGCAGCTCCCGGTCCACCCGGTCCAACAGCGCGCACGTCTGCTCCGCCGCGCCCACCAGCCTGCCCGGCGTCAGGAAGTAGCGCGGACCAATCTGCACCACCTTCGGCTCCGGGTCCTTGCCGTGGATGAACACCAGCGCGTTGAGCAGGTCCTCGCGCGTCAGGTCGTTCTTGTCGTGCACCACGCAGCACAGCGTGTCGCCCAGCAGGTCCATCGCCTTGTTGTTGATGGCCGGGTCCCGGTACTGGAGCGAGTCCCGCTCGGGCACGCGCACGAAGCGCTCCATCACCAGCCGCCGGTCCTCCTCGGAGGCCACGTCCGCGGGGGCCTCCCCACGGGACGGCGTGCGGGGCAGCGCGTCCTGACTGCCCAGCCACTGGCTCACGTCCGCCAGGAAGTCCGCGTCCGAGTACTCCCGGCCACCGCGCGACTTCTGCCGGCGCCAGAGCAACCACTCGTCCAGGTCCGTGTAGCGCGCGCCCGTGAACAGGAACCGCCGCGCCCCCAGGGAGCGCAGCAGCTCATAGGCCGCATCGAAGGCTTGAAGGTCGCCGTGGCTGTCGGAGAAGACACCAATCACGTGGAAGGTCCCACGCTCAAGCGTACAGCAGGTAGGGCTCCCTGTGCCCGGCGAAGCGCTCGGATTGGGCCTGGAACCCCTCCATCATCCGGTCCAGGCTCCACCCCTCCAGGATGCCCCGGCGCACCTGGTCCGTCCCGCACAGCAGGTCGAACGCGGGCACGTCCTCGACGAACTCGTACGCGTCCGCCCGCCAGTCGAACTTCCCCGGGCCGATGTCATGCAACGCCTGGAAGATGGCGATGCCCGTGCGCAGCGGCTGGAACGTCCGCCGGTCCGTCACGTGGATGAAGGCCCCGCTGCAGGACTCGCCCCGGTACTTGTCGAACGTCGGCGTGAAGCCCACCGCGCGGAAGGCCACGCCCGGCAGTTGCTCCTTCGCGAGCCGCGCCAGCAGCGCGTCCGTGTCCACCCAGGGCGCGCCGAACTGCTCGAACGGGCGGCACGTCCCGCGCCCCTCGGACACGTTGGTGCCCTCGCCCAGGCACATGCCCGGGTACACCAGCGCCGTGTCCGGCGTGGGCATGTTGGGCGACGGGGAGATGAACGGCAGGCCCGTCTCGGACCAGAACTGCTCGCGGCGCCAGCCCTCGCATGGCACCACCGTCAGCTCACAACCGAAGCCCTCCTGCGCGTTGAACAGCCGCGCCAGCTCCCCCGCCGTCATGCCGTGGCGGTTGGGCAGCGCGTACAGTCCCACGAAAGAGCGGAAGCCCTCCCCCACCAGGTTGCCCTCCATCGCCACGCCGTTGAGGGGGTTGGGCCGATCCAACACATAGAAGGGCACGCCCGCCTTCGCCGCCACCTTCATGGCCAGGGCCATGGTGTAGACGTAGGTGTAGTAGCGGCTGCCCACGTCCTGGATGTCGAACACGAGCGCGTCCAGGCCCTTGAGCCACTCGGCGCGCGGAGACAGCGAATCGAAGGTGGAGCCGTAGAGGCTGTGCACGGGCACGCCGGTGCGCCGGTCCTTCGCCTCGTCCACCGCGACCATGTACTGCGCCTCGCCGCGCACGCCGTGCTCGGGGCCGAACAGCGCCGCCAGCGTCACGCCCGGGGCCTGGGACAACAGGTCCGCCAGATGCCGGAAGCGCGAGTCCACGCTGGTGGGATTGACGATGGCGCCCACGCGCTTGCCCTTCAGCGCGGAGAAGCCCTGCTCCACCCAGACATCCAGTCCCGTCTTCACCTTCGTCACGGTGATTCCTTCCTCGCGCGAGCCCATGCGGGCCCGGGCCTAATCCTTGAAGCTCTTGAGCGCGTGCTCGGCATACGCCCGGGAGTCACACTTCCCCATGCCCAGGAAGCCGCCCGAGCCATCATCCGGACCGCCATCCTCGGAGAGGTCCTCCAGCGCCGACACCGCGCTCGTCAGCTTGAGCGAGCGCACCGTGTCCACCGCGGCCACGCGCACATTGCAAGTCGGATGCGACAGCAACTCGATGATGCGCTTCTCCGCGTCGCGGTGGCCCACCTTCGCCGAGCGCCCGTAGTCCTCGAGCGAGCGACGCGTGTTCTCCATCGCCTCGTCCAACCGCCCCTGCAGGTAGAGCCGGCGGCCCGGGTCCTGCTCCTCGGCGATGACCTTGCGCGCCTCCTTCACCAGCGGGTCGCGCTCCGCCTTGGGCGCCTTCTCCACCGCGGAGATGGCCCGCATCGCGGGGCCGCCACCGAGCGCCACCATGCCCACGCCCGCCACCGCGACCGCCAGCAACACGCAGCCGGCCACCACCAGCGCGCGGCGATGGGACGACAGCGCCCTCAGCGCACCCGAGACGCCGCCCACCTCCTCGAATCGGGAGGTGGCCTGTCGCCCGAGTCCCACCGCCTGCTGCCCCAGCACCACCGCGTGCTGCCCCAGCACCGCCGCGCCCGCCGCGGCCTTCTGGCCCAGCGCCGCCGCCTTCACGCCCAGCTGCGCCAGCTCTCCGCCGGGCGCCTCCAGCGCGGCCTCCGGGATGCGCGACAGGGCCAGGTTGCCGTAGGGCGGCATCGACTCGGTGCCCGGCGCCTCGGCGATGGCGCCCGCGGACGGCGCCTCCACCCGGTACGGCGCGCGCGGCACCTGGAAGACGCGAATCTTCCCGGGGATGCCCTTGAGCTCGAAGGCCCCCACCTCACGCGCGGGCACCTCGGCCCGGTTCATCGCGAGGTAGACGGCCTCCGTGAAGTACACCTCGCCCGCCTCGGCCAGCCCCTCCACGCGCGCGGCGATGTTCACCGGCTCGCCGAAGATGTCGTTGCCGTCCAGGCGCACCTCGCCCACGTTGATGGCGAAGCGCACGTGGAGCTGGTCCGCCTCCGGGGACACCCGGTTGTGGTGCCACAGCCGGTCCTGGATGGCGACGCCGCTGAGCACGGCCTGGGTGGGCGACTCGAAGGTGACCAGCAGCGCGTCACCGATGGACTTGATGATGCGGCCACCGAACGCCTTGAAGAGCGGCGACAGCAGGGCACCGTGGATGCGCAGCAGCCGCTGGTTCTCCTCCAGCGTCTGCCGACTGGTCCGCTCGGTGAAGCCCTTGATGTCGGTGAAGACGATGGCGAGGTTGGCGGTCTTCAAAGCGCGCGCAGTCTATGCGCCACGCTCTCGGGTGCAATCGCAACGACGCATCGCGACGTCGACCGTCAGCGACGCGACGGCTTGAGCGCTCGCATGCGCCGCTTCTCCTGCGGCTCCATGGACTTGCGCACCTTCGCCGCGAGCTGGGGCCGCTCCGTGCGGTCATAGAAGTCGGCCAGTCGCCGGAGCACCAACGGGCTGTCCGGCTGGAAGCTCCTCGCCGCCAGCAGCTCTGTCTCCGCGTCCAACAGCCGCTCCTGCTTCTCCAGTACGTCCGCCAGCTGGAGGCGCACCTGCACCCACTCGGGCTTGGCCCGGGCCAGGTAGCGGTAGTGGAGCTCCGCCTTGAGCAGGTCCCCCAGCGACACCCACAGGCCTCCGAGCCGGAAGCGGGCCTCCTCATAGGAGCCCCGGTGCTGCACCGCCGTCTCGTAGGCGCGGGCCGCCTGCATCGGGTTGCCGCGCTCCTCCCAGATGAGACCCCGCAGGTACCAGGCGCGGGGGTTGGTGGGGGCCTCGCGGGTGGCGACCTCCAGATGGGCCTCGGCCTGCTCCATCGAGCCTCCCAGCTTCAGGAGCAGCCGGGCCGCCTCCATCCGTGGCAGCTCCCACCGGGGCTGGCTAAGAACCAGGGCCTCCACGGCCTGGAGCGCGGCGGCATCGTCCCCACCCGCCTCCAGGGCGAGCGCGTCCGACAGTGTGCCGGGCGAGGGGGCGGCGGCCGGAGTTCGCGCTCCCGTCAGGGCGGAGGGCTGTGCGGCGTCAGAGGCGCCCGCCAGGCACGCCACCAGGATGACCCAGTGCATGCGCGGCAGATAGCAGAGCCGAGCCGGGCGCCTCAATAGATCCTCTTGACGGCCGGACGGCCACGCATGAAACCCATGACCGTGCAGATATCCCAAAAGACGCTGGAAGACCTCGGATTCGGGGATGTGCTCCGAGCGCTGACGCAGCGGTGTCGGACGGAGCCAGGCCGGGAGCGCGTGCTCGCCCGCCCGTTCCTCGACACGGCCGAGCAGGTCTCGGAAGCGCTGGCCCTGGTGGGCGAGGCGCGGACCCTCTCCCAGGAGCAGTTCTCCCTCCCGCTCGGCGGTGTGGTGGACCTGCGAATCCACGTGGGCCACGCCTCCAAGGGCGGCACCCTGGAGCCCCGACAGCTCATCGACGGCGCCCAGCTCCTGTTCGCCTTCGTGCGCACCCGCGAGGCCCTGGACGAGCGTCGCGAGCGCGTGCCCCGGCTGATGGACATCGCCCGGCGGCTGCCCCTGCTGGAGTCCCTGGCCCGGCGCATCGACCAGTGTTTCGAACCGGACGGTGAGATTTCGGACCGGGCGAGCCCGGAGCTGCGCGAGGCCCGGGACAGGGCGAGGGGCCTGCACCGTCGCATCAAGTCGCGCCTGGACGAGATGCTCCATGACACGGGCTTCGTCGCCAAGCTGCGGGAGAACTACTACACCCTGCGCAACGGCCGTTACGTGGTGCCGGTGGTGTCGAACTACCGCGCGGAGGTCGACGGCATCGTCCACAACGCGAGCCAGACGGGCCAGACGCTCTTCATGGAGCCGCAGGCCATGGTGGGGCTGGGCAACGACCTGGCCATCGCCCAGTCGGTGGTGTTGGAGGAGGAGCGGCGGGTGCTCCAGGAGCTGAGCCAGCTGCTCGGCCGCGAGTCGGACCGCATCCTGGAGGGCCTGGACGCGGTGGCGGAGCTGGACGAGGTGGAGGCGGTGGCCATCCTCTCCGCGGACCTGGACGCGACGACGCCGGAGTTCGCGGGCGTGACGGAGCTCCAGTTGAGGATGCTGCGCCACCCGCGCCTGGTGCTCCGGGGCACCGAGGTGGTGGCCAACGACGTGACGCTCAACGGCGGGGCGAAGGCGCTCATCGTGTCCGGCCCCAACGCGGGCGGCAAGACGGTGACGCTGACAGGCGTGGGGCTGTGCGCGCTGATGCTGCGCGCGGGCCTGCCGATTCCGGTGGGCGAAGGTTCGCGGATGCCGCTGTACCGCTCGGTGCACTCGACGGTGGGCGACTCGCAGGACCTGGCGCAGGGCCTGTCGACGTTCAGCGCGCACGTGGTGATGCTGCGCGACATCATCGCGGAGGTCGGCGAGGGCTCGCTGGTGATGATCGACGAAATCGCCGCGGACACGGACCCGCGCGAGGGCGCGGCCATCGCCATCGCGGTGCTCGAGGACCTGCTGGCCAAGAACGCCGTGGCATTGGTGACGACGCACCTGGAGGAGCTCAAGGCGCTGGCGCACATGGACCCGCGCTTCCTGAACGCGCGGGTGGGCTTCGACTCGAAGCGCATGGCGCCGACGTATCGGCTCCAGATTGGCGCCGCGGGCCAGTCCTCGGCCATCGAGGTCGCGGCGCGGGTGGGCCTGCCCCAGCGGGTGTGCGAGCGCGCCCGTGAGCTGACGATGAACGCGGGCGGTCCCCTGTCGCAGGCGCTGGCGGCGGCCGAGGAAGAGCGGCGCAAGCTCTCCGAGGAGCTGGAGAAGGCGCGGGTGGCGGCGAAGGAGGCCGAGGCGCTGCGCGTGGAGCTGGAGAAGCAGAAGCAGACCTTCGAGCGGGAGCGCCGCGCGAAGATGATGCAGTTCAACGAGGACGTCCACGCGGCCAGCGAGCTGGCGGCGACGGAGGTCCAGAAGCTGCTCACGAAGCTGCGCGCCGAGCAGAACGAGAAGGCGCTGTCGGAGGCGCGGCAGCAGTTGCTGCAGCGGGCCGAGGACGCGCAGAAGCGGGCCCTGGCCGCCAGGGCGGAGCTGTTCCAGGTGGAGACCCCCGCGCCGGTGAACCTCAAGGTCGGCGCGTGGGTGCACCACTCGGGGCTGGCTCGGGACGTGGAGATCCTCGAGCTGGCGGACGGGCACGCGGTGGTGTCCGCGGGCGGCGCGATGAAGATGCGGGTGCCCACCTCGGAGCTGTCGGGCTCTCGCACGCGCAAGCCGCAGCAGGCGAAGTTCCCGGAGCGTCAGAAGCAGGATGCGGTGCTGAAGCGCGCGTCGACAGCGGCGGGCGCGCCGGTGGACGCGACGAACTTCCGCTGCGACGTGCGCGGCATGCGCGCGGACGAGGCCCTGGCGGAGGTGGAGTCCTTCCTGGACCAGGGGATGCGCAGCGGTGAAGAGGCAGCGCTCATCGTCCACGGTCATGGCACGGGGGCGCTGAAGCAGGCGCTGCGGGACTATCTGGCGAACTCGCCCTACATCCGGATGTACCGCCCGGGTGAGAGCCACGAGGGTGGCGACGGCGTCACGGTGGTGGCGCTGCGCTCCTGAGTCAGCCCACGTGGAGCCCGAGCGTCCCCGGCGCTCGCGGTTCCACGGAGGGCCATGACATGCACTGGGTCGTTCAGGACAACCTGTTCAACGAGCGCGGCTTCCACAAGCTGATGCGCGTCCTGGAGCGTGGCGGCATCCCGCACACCCTTGTGACGGTCATTCCGTTCGACGGAGGCGTGGAGCCCACCGTCGACGTGGAGGGGCCGGTCATGGTGATGGGCTCGTTGAGCCTGGCCCGGTACGCGCGGCGGCGAGGGTGGACGCCGGGGGTGTTCATCAACGAGCGGTTCGACTTCCGCGTCTGGCGCGAGCACCTGGGAGGGTTCCTCCTGAACGGTGACGCGCGCGTCTGCCGGTTCGCCGAGGTGCCTCGCCAGGAGGGCGCGTTCTTCATCCGTCCCTGCCTCGATGACAAGGCGTTCTCGGGGATGGTGACGCGGTGGGAGGACTTCGAGCCCTGGCGCGAGCAGGTGCTGCGCGTGGGCGACACACCGCAGCTCACCGCGGAGACCTGGGTCGCCGTCAGCGAGCCTCGGCGCATCCAGAGCGAGTACCGGATGGTGGTCGTGGATGGCCGCGTCGTGACCGGGACGCGCTACAAGCTGGGTGACCGGGTCTTCTCGTCGTCGGAGGTGGAGCCGGACATCTGGACCTTCGCGCAGCGGATGGCGGACCGGTGGGGGCCGGACCGGGCCTATGCCCTGGACATCTTCGTCCACGAGCACCAGCCCTTCGTCGGGGAGATCAACACGCTCAACGCCGCGGGCTTCTACGCCTACGACGTGGGGAAGATGGTCGACGCCATCGAGTCGATGCGGTTCTGACACCGTGTCGACAGGGAGGAGCCGGACCGCTCGCGGGCGGCCGGCGCTCCCTCAGTGGTGCCGCCCCAGGCTCTCGTGACTCGTCACCCACTCCTCCGAGCCCAGCGCGGAGGCCACGGCGCAGGCGAGTGACAGCTCCCCCGCGAGCACCACACCGGCGACGATCTCCGCGAGCCGACGCACCTTGCCTCGCCCGAAGCAGTCCATCAGCTCCAGACACTCGCGCTGCGTGGGGAGCCCCGTTCCGCCTCCGTGGGTGGCGAGCACCAGCGACGGGAGGGTGATGGAGGCACGGAGGTCTCCCTCCGGCGTCTCGTCCATGTACAGGTCACCCGCGGCCGACTCCGCCAGCGCCGCCACGTCCTGCCCCGTGGCGATGAACAACGCCGCGAGCGCATTGGCGGACTGACAGCCGTTGTTGTGCGCCCCCGCGAGGCTGGAGCCCTCCGCGCTGACTCGCTGCAATAGGATGACCTGCTGCACGGAGGTCCGCATCTTCGACAGCAACAGCTCCTTCGGCACCACCACCTCCGCTGTCACGCGCTTGCCCCGCGTCTGGAGGATGTTCAACCGCGAAGACTTCTTGTCGGTGGAGACATTGCCATCCAGGAAGCTCGCCCGGATGTGCGGATACTGCTCACGAATCCAGAGCAGCGCCGCGAAGGTGGCCTTGCCCACCATGTTCTGCCCCGCCGCGTCCCCCGTCGCGAAGTTGAACCGCACGAAGACGAACCGGTGGAGCTGATACGTCTCCAGGCGCAGCAACTTCGCCACATGGCTCGTCGCCTCGGCCTGCTCCGCGATGGCGGCCTCGTTCGCGCGCAGCCACCGCGAGAACTCACGCCCCGCCTTCGCATCGTCGAACACGAAGACCGGCGCGCGCTGCATGGCATCCTCCAGCACCGTGCACCGGGCTCCTCCACACGCGTTGAGCAGCTTGATGCCCCGGTTGTAGCTCGCCACCATCGCGCCCTCCGTGGTGGCCAGCGGAATCAGGTACGGACCGTGGGCGTGCTCTCCCTGGATGATGAGCGGCCCCGCGAGCCCCAGCGGGACCTGCGCCACCCCAGTGAAGTGCTCGCACGCACTCCTCGCATGCGAGGGCTCGAACGAGTGGCGCGTCACGTGGTTCAAGCGCGTTCCCGACCACTGCTCCGCGTGGGCCTGTCGCGCGTGGACGACCTCCTCGGCGAAGTCGTCATCCAGGGCGCGTGGAATCCGCCCGTCCGCCTCCGGATGCGGCTCGTCGATGACCTGGGTCACGTCCGCGCGGATGACACCATGAACCCCACATTCGAGCTCCAACTCGACGCGGTGCTCCCCCACCTCGAGCGGCGGAATCCCGACCCGGAGACACACCCGCTGTTGCCGTTCGAAGGGGAACGGACACTGGGACGACAGGTGCGTACCGGGCCACACGGCCCCCTCCTCGGGGACCAGGACGATGTCCTCCAGCGGAACCTCGCCCCCATTCACCCGCACCGCCCCCACCCGGATGAGCTGGAGGTCCGCGACATGATTCGTCAGTGCGACCTCCACGGCTCCACGGCGATTCCGCAGACGCGGCCCCAACATCCTCGGGGCCGCGCCGTCCAAGCCCGTGCCTTCGTTGCTCATGTCCCCTCCCACCGGGAACATGATTCACGTGCTCACGTCCGACCACGGCCCCAGGTCTCGACCGGGCTCCTACCGTGAGACGGCGAGCGAGGAGATGCGATCATTCCAGGGCCCGCCCGCCACGGAGTCGACACTGTCGACGCTGGAGGACGTGCTGAAACACCGTCCAGACATGAACGCGTGCTCACACAGCGTCGCCTGATACGAGCCGAGCACCGTCACGGAGCTGGTGACGTCGTTGAAGCCGAAGTCCCCCAGGTTGCCGACGCTCGACGTGAGACGTATCACGTTGCCCTCGTAGCCCCCGTGCTCGTGCAGGTACACGCCGTCCCCGGCCGAGTACCCCTGCACCGCGTACGTGTAGTCGCCCGAGGACGTCTTGTACCCACGGCCGTAGTCCGAGTACGCCCAGTTGCTCAGGCCTCCCGGTGCGCGCTTCACCACCACGGACCAGAGCTGGAACGGGAAGCGGGCACTCAGCCGCCCATGAAGCTGCGTGGCCCGATCTCCCGCGCCACCGGAGAGGCTCCCGAGCTGCCCGTTCACATAGCTGGCGAGATACGCAGGCCCCACCACGCTCGTCACCGTGCGCGTCGTGAAGGCCAGGTGCGTGTACTCATCCACGGAGTCGGACTGGAGGAACGCGCCCTCGTAGTGCATCCAGCCGCCCCACTCCCGCTTCAGCGCCAGGATGTGCCAGTACCGTCCCGGCGCCGCGTTCTGGAGGAACGCCCGCGTCCCGCGCCACCGGGCCTCCGCATCCCCGCCCACCGTGTGCGCCGTGTTCCGGAAGATGATGCCGAAGTCCGGAGGGAGCGCGGCGCTGCTCGGCAGGAGCCGCACGTTCAGCGCCAGGATGGCGTCAATCAGGCCCGCCCCCGGGAAGTCCATCATCAGGATGCCCGCGCGCTGCGCGTACCCGCCCACCAGGTGGTCGATGGCGAAGTCGTTCACCCCGCGATAGCCGATGCCCAGGACGTTGATGCCGCCCGCGACATGGAGCGGATGCGCCATGGCGGAGGCGCCGCTCAGGAAGTTCACGAACAGCTTCGACGGCGCGCCGCCCTGCGTCCGGTCCAGGTGCGCCCGGACCTTGTTCCACTTGTCGTCGATGTCCGCGAGCTGCGACACCGTCCAGTCATCCTGCAGGTCCAGCGCGCCCCAGGGAATGCCGTACGCGCCGCCAGCGAAGTCATCCAGCACGACGATGCGCCCACGCACCTCGCCCAGCGTGGGCACGTGCGAGCCTCGCCAGAGATACGGGCTGTAGGCGGGCTGGTCGCGATACCACTCGAAGGTCTGGCTGAAGCTCCGGGTGATGTCCTCCTCGGTGTGCTCGCGCTTCACGCGCATCACCACCGTCTCGGTGGGGTTGTCGTTCAGGAACTGGATGGTGGTGCGCAGCACGTCGTCGAAGTTGACGTGCAGGTACACCACGCCGTGATGGATGGTGAACCGGTCGCCGATGTGTCGGCACCGGATGTCCAGCGCGCGCACGCCCGCGTCCAACTGCTTGCGCAGGTCCAACGACTGCGTCTGCGTCAGGCTCCCGCCATACGACTGATACGCCATGGTGTCGTGCGTGCCGGGGATGGACAGCGACGCGAGGCTCGTCGAGTTGGACACCCAGCTCATCCACGAAGGATGGGTCGTCTCGATGCTCCCGGAGTCGTTGTAGTAGCGCCCTCGCGCGAGCGCGGAGGGGGCCGCCGCCACGAGCCCCACCGCCAGGGACACGAGGATGTGACGCAGACGCAGGACAGACATGAAGCCCTCGACAGGGATGAGCGATAAGCCGCAAAAGCAGCTTACCACTCAAAACAGCACCCGAGCGGGAAGGCAGGCGCTCGGCGCCCCGGGGAGGAGCTTGTCGCGGGGACAGGCGGGTCCACACCGTACGGGCATGCTCCAGCTCGACCACTTCGGCTTCGTGACGACGGACCTGGACGCGAGCGTGCGCTTCTACGAAGCGTGCTTGAAGCCGCTCGGCCTGGGCATCCTCGAGCGCGGCGAGGGCTTCGTCATCTTCGGCACGGACGCGAAGTCGCCGTTCCTCTGGGTGGGCACCTTGAGGCCGTCGACCTGGACGGCCGAGCACGCGCCGGCGCGCAGCCCGCTCCACCTCGCGTTCGCCGCGAAGGACCGAGCGGTGGTGGACGCCTTCCACCAGCGGGGCCTGGCCGCGGGCGGACGGGACAACGGCGCGCCCGGGGTCCGCGAGGGCGGCTTCTCGTACTACGCCGCGTTCCTGTTGGACCCGGACGGCAACAACATCGAGGCCTGTGTCCGCCTGACGTGAGGCCCTGGCCTCAGCCGGGGGACTGTCCCGACAACACGCGCTCCAGCGCCGCCGCTTGAGCCCGCTGGTCCGCGTCCGCGCTCCGGCTCGCGGGCTTCAGGTGAGCCTTCGCCCGCTCCGGGTCCGTCTTGGCCAGCGCCATGGCCATGCAGAGGTTCGCTCCGGGGTGGTCGGGCTGTGCCGCGAGCACCGGCGCCAGGACCTCCGCCGCGCGCGTGTCCTCGGTGCGCTCCAGCAGGGCCATCGCCAGCTCGCACGCGGGCTCAGGCTCCGAGGGCGCCTTCGCGTGGACCAACTCCAGGAGCTGCACGGAGCGCTCCCGTTCACCCGCGGCGTCCAGGGCCCGCGACAACGCGTGCATCACCTTCACGTCCCCGGGGGCCTCGCGAAGCGCGGCCTCCAACAGGCGCGTCGCCTCCCGCCCATCCCCTGCCTCCAACCGAGCCACTCCGTCTCGATACAGGTCCGCGCCCACGTGCTCTCCTTCTTACAATGCGATGCGTCAATCCCATCCGCGCAACTTCCACCCTACAAATTGCGACAACCCGAGAGAAGCTTTCCCCCGGGTCCTTCCATGCTCGTTCGCAACGCTCCCGTCGCCCCCCGCCGCCAGACGCCCGCCGCCTCGGAGGCTCCGGCCTCGGAGAAGGCCCAGAACACGGCCCTGGTCCGTCCGAACACCGAGGACACCTTCACGAAGGGCACGGCCGCCACGGCGCGTGTGGGCAAGGCGCCCGCCGGAGACCACGGCAAGCTGATGACGGAGTACCTCACGGGTGCTCGTCCTCCTCCGGCCGACTTCGAGAAGGTCATGGGCTACAAGCCCTTCGCCATCCAGACGAAGCACGGTCAGCGGATGCAGGACCCGCATGGCTCCGCGTCCGCGCCCGGCAAGATTGGCCCGGACAAGGAGTTCGACCCCGCGGCGAAGACGCACGACTACGGGTACGACCTGCTGCGCTACTTCGACCGCAAGGGCACGCCCCTGAGCGGCGACGCGCGCAAGGCCGCCGACGCGCTCTTCCGCAAGGACCTGTTCGACTACGCCAATGACCAGAAGGGCTTCGGCGACAAGCTGAAGTACCGCACGTGGGCGCAGATCTACGCCACCGCGGTGGAGCTCAACTCCCGCGTGCAGGGCTACGGCCCTCCGTGAGCCGCGCCCCGCGGCGCTACTGCATCCCGTAGCGCCGCAGCTTGTCGTAGAGCGTCCGCAGGCCGATGCCCAGTCGCTGGGCCGCGCGCTTGCGGTTGCCACCCTCGTCCGCGATGGCCTGCTCGATGGCCATCCGCTCCAGCTCCTCCAGCGTCTTGTCCGGAAGCCGCGCCCCCACCGCCGGCGTCGGCGTGGACGTCGGGGCGCTCGTCGGGTCCAGCCACAGGTGCCGCGACTCCACCACCGCGCCGTCCGCGAGGATGGCCGCGCGCTCCAGCGCGTTGCGCAGCTCCCGCACGTTGCCCGGCCAGGAGAACGACTCCAACCGCTCGGACGCCTCCGGTGACAGCTTCAACCCCGGACGTCCCAGCTCCTCGCCGATGCGCCGCAGGAGCAGCTCCGACAACGGACGCAGGTCCTCACGCCGCTCGCGCAGCGACGGCAGCCGGATGGGGAACACCGCCAGCCGGTGGTAGAGGTCCTCGCGGAACTCGCCGTGCGCCATCATCGTCTTGAGGTCGCGGTTGGTCGCCGCCACCCAGCGCACGTCCGCCTCCAGCGTCCGCGTCCCGCCCACGCGCTCGAAGCGCCGCTCCTGCAAGACACGCAAGAGCTTCGCCTGCAGCTCCGCCTTCAGCTCGCCCACCTCGTCCAGGAAGAAGGTGCCGCCCTGGGCCAGCTCGATGCGCCCGCGCCGCTGCGCCACCGCGCCCGTGAACGCGCCCTTCTCGTGGCCGAACAGCTCGCTCTCCAACAACGTCTCCGTCAACGCCGCGCAGTTGACCGCGACGAACGGGCCCTCGGAGCGCTCGCTCCACTGATGCAGCGCGCGCGCCGCCACCTCCTTGCCCGTGCCGCTCTCGCCCACCAACAACACCGTGGCCTGCGTCGGGGCCACCTTGCGCAGCGCCTCCACCACCGGGTCCATCGTCGGCGCGCCCCAGCTCAGCACCACCTCGCTCGTGGACCGGCGCGCCTCCGTCTTCAAGTTGAGCAGCGCGCGCCGCTCCAGCGCCCGCGCCACCGTGAGCCGCAGCTCGGCGGGACTGCCCACGGGCTTGAGCAGGTACTCGAACGCGCCGGCCTTCATCGCCGACACCGCGCTCTCCACCGAGCCCACCGCCGTGAGCACCACGACCTCCACGTCCGGCTGCTCCTCGCGCACCTTGCGCAAGAGCGTCAGCCCGTCCATGCCCGGCATGCGCAGGTCCGTCACGAGCAGATCCACGCCCTGCTTCGACAACAGCCGCGCGGCCTCCTCGCCGTCCGCCGCCGTCGTCACCGTGTGGCCCTCGACCTCGAGCGCCTCCGCGATGAACGAGCGCACGCCCTCTTCGTCATCCGCCACCAGGATGCGCGCCATCTCAGGTCCCCCTCGCCGGCACGGTGAGGCGGAACTCCGCGCCTCCCTCCGCGTGCGTCCTCGCGCTCACCGAGCCCCCATGCAGCTCGACGATGCGGCGGGTGATGGCCAGCCCCAGCCCCACGCCTCGTAGACGCCCGGTGACGAAGGGCTCGAAGATGCGCTCCTCGTCGCCCTTGGGGATGCCCGGACCATGGTCCCTCACCGTGAAGACGAGCGCCGGCCCCTCCTGCGCCACGCCCACCTCCACGCGCTGACCCGCGGGGCTCACCTGCACCGCGTTGCGCAGTACGTTCTCCAGCGCCTGCTGGAAGCGGCCCGCGTCCAGCTCCACCTTCTCGTGGCCCGGCAGGTACCGCGCCTCCACGCTCGACTCACCCGTGGCCTCCACCGCCGCGCGCAGCACCTCGTTGGGGTCCGTGCCCGAGCGGCGCAACTCGCCACTGCGCACGAAGCCCAGCAGGTCATTCATCAACTGCTCCAGCCTCACCGCCTCGCCGACGATGCGGTCCGCCTTGGGACGCAGCACCTCGTCGCGCTCCACGCGCTCGGCCAGCAACTGCGCATGCCCCTTGAGCGACGCCAGCGGGTTTCGCAGCTCGTGCGCCAGCACCGCGGACATGGTCCCCAGCGCGGCCAGCCGACGGCCACGCTCCAGCTCCGCCGCCAGCGCCTCACGCTGCGCCAGCGAGCGTGAGAACGCGAACGCCAGCCCCAGGATGCCCATGCACGACACCGCGGCCACGAACAGCAACCGCTGCGAGCGCTCCTTCAGCTCCAGCGCGGTGACAGGCTCGAAGTCGTAGCCGATTCGCAGGTTGCGCCGAGGCTCCTGCGAGACAGGAGGCTCCACCATCGGCGGCGTCCCACTCACGGCGGGCGGGCCATCCGGAGGCCTCGGCTTGCGCAGCCGGTGGATGAAGCGGCCCCGGCCCTCCTCGAAGCGCAGCTGCGTGCCATCTTCAATCTTCCCCAACGAGCCGACACCGGCCGACGCGAGCACCTGCCCGTCCTCGACGATGGCGACGTAGCGCAGCCCGCCCTCCTGGTGGGTGTTCAGGAAGGCCTCCAGCGCCTGCTGGCTCGGCACGCCCGTGCCCTCCCGGAAGGCCTCCACGCCGGCGAGCATCAGCACGTTCGCCATGCCGCGCACCACCAGCGAGGACGACTCCAGCGCCGAGCGGCGAATGAACACGACGGCGGACAGCAGCACCGCGCACATCAGCCCGGCAGCCACCCAGGGCATCCATGGACCACGCGGTCTCCAACGGACCGGGCCACTCATCGACGCGGCCCTCGCTCCGGGTGTCTCCCACTCCATGCGGCTCCTCCACTCGCTGCGAACTCTGCATCCAGGATGCGGAATCCGCACTCCCTTCCGTCACGACGTGGCGCCGCGCGGGCTCCTCCTTGCTTGAACGCTGCCGAGCCCATCTGTCTCTCCCCGAGGGTTGAGGGCGGCGACCGGACCGCTGGGGCGCGCTTCGGACAGCGCGCGAGCCGGGTCACCGCCTCACTTCGAGGCCTCGTTGTGCAAGCACGAGGCCCACGGCCCCATGCCCCGATGACGAGCCGCGTCGAGCGCATGCGGAATCCGCATCCCTTCGGCGACTCCCGCAGCCCCTGGAGGCCTTTCCCATGTGATTTCAGTGGGTTGAAATGTGGCAAGGTGCATGCAATCGACCCTGCCTGGGAACGCCGGAGCGCCAGGAGCGCACCGGCCTGCAACGGGACATGGCGGCGATGACGATGCTCCGGAAAGCGTGGTTGAAGAGGCGGCCCCAGCGGCTGACGGCGCTGACCCTGGGGATGCTCGGCGTGGTGGGGGTGCCCGGGACGGGCCTGGCGGGCGCGACGAAGGGCGCCGCGCTGTTGCCGGGTGATGCGCCCACGAAGGTCGCCCTGATGGGCCTCGCCCAGGCGAGCGCGGTGCCCACCCCGTCGGAGGCCGCGACGCCTCCAGCGGAGTCGAGCGCTCCGAGCGAGGCGGTGCCCACGGACCTGGGCGTCACGAAGCAGGCCCCGCCGGACGTGCCGAGCGTCTCGCTGGAGGAGGCCATCGCGCGGGCGCTGAAGACGAACCCGGCGGTGGCGCAGTCCGAGGGCAACGTCACCAACGCGGCGGCGGCCGAGCGCAGCGCCGTGGGCGCGTACATCCCCACGCTGTCGGCGAGCGCGAGCGGCTCGCTCTCCAGCACCCAGCGCGTCGAGCCGGTGACAGGCGTGGTCGTCAACGGCTCGGCCGACAACTACAGCGCGGGCCTGACCACCGGCTGGAACGTCTTCACCGGCGGCCAGCGCAGCGCCACGCGGGAGCAGACCAAGGCCCAGTCGGGCGCGGCCTCCGCGCAGTTGAGGGCGCAGCGCGCCAGCGCGGTGCTCGACGTGCAGCGCGCGTACTACGAGGTCCTCCGTGGCACGGGCCTGGAGAACGTGGCGCGCTCGCGCATCGAACGGGCCCGGCAGAACGAGGAGGCCGCGCAGCGTCGGTTGGCGGTGGGCTCGGCGACGCGCTCGGACCTGCTGCGCGCGCAGCTGGACCACACCACGGCGCGCGATGCCCTGCGCACGGCGGAGACGCAGCGCGCCTCCGCGTCCCTGGCGCTCGGGCGGCTCATCGGCGCGGAGGGCGCGGTGGAGGCCAAGGGCGCGGAGAACCTGGACCCGAAGCCGCTCGCCATCTCCGACGAGACACTGGTGTCGGACCTGGAGGCGCAGGCCCCCGCGGTGCTCGCGGCGGCCTCCACGCTGAGCGCCTCCGCGGCGGGCGTGGACGTGGCCAAGGCCACCTACCTGCCGACGGTGCGCCTGTCCGCCGGCTACGACTGGTTCAACCAGGACCCGAGCTTCAATGGCGGCAGGACGAGCTGGAACGTCCGGCTGGGACTCTCCTACCCCATCTTCGACGGTTTCCTGCGCGAGGAGCGCGTGCAGCGAGCGAAGACGGCGGAGGTGGTGTCGCAGGTGCAGCTCGCGGACACGCGCCGCGCGGTGCGCACCGGCGCCCACCAGGCACTCAACCAGCTGAGACTGTCCGCCGACCGCATCAGCCTCTCCGAACAGTCGGTGGAGGTGGCGCGCGAGGACCTGAAGGTGCAGGAAGAGCGCTACCGTCTGGGGGCCACCACCATCCTGGAGCTGCTGACGTCCCAGGAGAACCTGGTCCAGGCGGAGATCAACCTCGTGTCCTCGCGCTTCGACTATCGCATCGCGCACGCGGAGCTGGAGGCGCTCGCCGGGAGGCAGCTGTGACGACACCCATGAACGACACGACGGGAGCAGAGGCCGCCAAGGCGCGCGACATCGCGGACGTGGTCATCCGGGTGGAGGGCCTGCGCAAGGACTACACCATGGGCTCGGAGGTGGTGCGCGCGCTGCGCGGCGTGGACCTCACCATCCGCCGCAACGAGTACGTGGCCGTCATGGGCCCGTCCGGCTCCGGCAAGTCCACCTTCATGAACCTCATCGGCTGCCTGGACGTGCCGAGCGAGGGCCAGTACTGGCTCAACGGCCAGCCGGTGGCGGGCATGACGGAGAACGCGCTGGCGCGCATCCGCAACCGCGAGCTGGGCTTCGTGTTCCAGAGCTTCAACCTGCTGCCGCGCGCGTCCGCGCTCGACAACGTGGCGCTGCCGCTGGTGTACGCGCGCGTGCCCAAGAAGGTCCGCCTGGAGCGCGCCGCGGCCATGCTGGACAAGGTGGGCCTGGGCAGCCGCAAGGACCACCGCCCCAACGAGCTGTCCGGCGGCCAGCGCCAGCGCGTGGCGATTGCGCGCGCATTGGTGACGCAGCCCGCGCTGCTGCTCGCGGACGAGCCCACGGGCGCGCTCGACAGCCGCACGGGCGAGGAGATCATGGCCCTCTTCGGGGAGCTGCACTCGCAGGGACAGACGCTGATGCTCGTCACGCACGAGTCGGACATCGCGGCGCACGCGCAGCGGGTGCTGTTCCTGAAGGACGGCGTCATCGAGCGGGACGAGCTGAAGAAGAACTGAGCAGGTCCGTCTCCTGGATGGAGAAGGCCACGAAGATTTGGAGGTCGTCGTGAGCAAGGCGAAGAAGGTGGTCATCACGGGTGTCGCGGCGGTCCTGATTGGCGCGGGCGTGTACGCCACCCAGCAGGGAAGCCAGCCGAAGACGCCCGAGCGCTCGGCGGCGGTGGCCGTCGTGGAGCGCCGGGACATGGAGGTCGTCGCGGAGTCCGCGGGCCTGGTGGAGCCCCTGCGCGTGGTGGAGGTGAAGTCCAAGGCCTCCGGCGAGGTGCTCCGCGTGCTCTTCGACACCGGTGACAAGGTGGAGAAGGACGCGCTGCTGGCGGAGATCGACCCGCGCGACGTGCAGAACGCGCTCGCGCAGGCCCAGGCGGACGTGGAGTCCGCGCGGGTGCGGCTCAACACCACGGAGGCCCAGCGCCAGCGCATGGAGTCGCTGCGGCAGTCCGGTTACGTGACGCAGCAGGAGTACGAGTCCTCGGTGGACGCGTTCGCCACGGCGCGGGCGGCCAAGGTGCGCGCGGAGACGAACCTCCAGCTCGCCAAGGAGCGCAGCCGCGACGTCACCATCCGCGCGCCCAGCTCCGGCACGCTGCTGGAGCGCCAGATCCAGCCCGGGCAGATCATCGCCTCGGCCATCTCCAACGTGTCCGGCGGCAACACGCTGTTCAAGATGGCGGACCTGTCGGTGATGCAGGTGCGAGCCAAGGTGGACGAGACGGACGTGGGCCAGCTCAAGGCGGGCCTCAAGGCGCGCGTGACGATGGAGGCCTACCCGGGCCGGACGTTCATCGGCGAGGTCGTGAAGATCGAACCGCAGGCGCTGGTGGAGCAGAACGTCACCCTCTTCCCGGTGCTGGTGCGCCTGGACAACCCGGAGGGCCTGTTGCGGCCGGGCATGAACGCGGAGGTGGCGATTGAGATCTCCCGCCGGCGTGACGCCATCACCGTCCCCAACTCCGCCGTCGTGGGCCTGCGGGACGCCCGCGCCGCGGCGCTCGCAATCGGGCTGACCGAGGAGTCCGTGCGCTCGCTGATGCGGCCGACGGGCGGCAGCGGCAACGCGGGAGCGCCGGGTGGTGACGCGGCGGCGCGTCCCGAGGGTGCGCCGGACAAGGGCGCGGTGGCGCCGGGTGGAGCGACGCCGGTGAACGTGAGCGCGCAGGCGGCGGAGCCGGGCGCGGAGGGCGGAGGCCGTCGCAACCGGGGCGGCGGGCGCGAGGGTCGTCAGGGCACCGGGGACACGCGACCGGGCATCGTCTTCGTGAAGGGGCCGAACGGGCCGGAGCCGCGCCGGGTGACGCTGGGGATGAGCGACTGGGAGAGCTCCGAGGTGCTGAGCGGCCTGACGGAGGGCGACCAGGTGATGCTGGTGTCGGTGGCGCAGCTCCAGCAGCAACAGCAGCAGCGCTCGGAGCGCATGCGTCAGTCCGCCGGCATGATTCCGGGTGCGGGCGGCGGCGGCATGCGCGGCGGACGGTAGTCGGCGGCAGGAGGAGGAGGACAGGTCATGGGAGAAATCATCCGGGTCGCGTTCGACGCGGTCCTCGCCAACAAGCTGCGCTCCCTGCTGACGATGTTGGGCATCGTCATCGGCATCGCGGCGGTCATCACCATGGTGGCGCTGGGCGAGGGAGCCCAGCGCTCGGTGGAGCAGCGGCTCAAGACGCTGGGGACCAATGTCCTCACCGTGCGCCCCGGGCAGTCCTTCTCCGGCGGTCTCGGCCGAGGTCAGGCCACCATGACCATCGACGACGCGGAGGCGCTGCGCGCCAACGCCAGGCACATCCAGAACGTGGCGCCGGAGATCGAGTCGCGCTTCCAGGTGGAGTACGGCGCGGGCAACGCGAACCTGTCCGTGGTGGGCACGTGGCCGGCGTACTTCAACATCAACGAGTCGAACATCGTCTCGGGGCGACTCTTCACGGAGGCGGAGGACAAGGGCCGGCGCCGCGTGGTGGTGCTGGGCGCGCTCGCGGCCACACAACTGGGGGTGCGGGACTCCTCCGCGCTGGTGGGCGAGACGATTCGCATCCGCGGCATCCCCTTCGAGGTCATCGGCGTGCTGGCCGAGAAGGGCTCGCAGGGCTTCTCCAACCCGGACGAGAGCCTCTACATCCCGCTGGCCACCGCGCAGTTCCGGGTGATGGGCAGCAACCGCATCCGCTCGATTGCCGTTCAGGCCTCGGGCGAGGGCGCCATGGATGACGCGATGGCGGAGATCGACCTCAAGCTGCGCCGCGAGCACCGGCTGCGTCCCGAGGAGCAGGCGGACTTCAACATCCGCGACCAGGCGTCGTTGCTGGCGACGGTGCAGGAGACGACGCAGACCTTCTCGCTGCTCCTGGCGGGCATCGCCGCCATCTCCCTGCTGGTGGGCGGCATCGGCATCATGAACATCATGCTCGTCTCAGTGACGGAGCGGACGCGCGAGATCGGTCTGCGCAAGGCGCTGGGCGCCACCGGCACGGACATCCTGCTCCAGTTCCTGGTGGAGTCACTGGTGCTCTGCCTCGCGGGCGGCACGCTGGGACTGGCGCTGGGTGTGGGCGGCGCCGCGCTGCTGCAGAAGCTCATGGGGTGGACGATGGTGGTGGCACCCGAGGCCATCATCCTGGCCATCGCCTTCTCGGCTACCGTCGGCGTGTTCTTCGGCATCTGGCCCGCGCGCCGCGCCGCGAGCCTCGCGCCCATCGAGTCGCTGCGCTACGAGTGACGCCGCGTCGGGCCCGGGAGCACGTCTCCCGGGCCTCGCGCGCTCAGCGTCCGGGGCGAGCGCCGGGGTCCAGCTCGTAGGCGGCGACGTCGCGGTAGTAGCGCTCCACCTCCTGCTGCGCCGCGGGCCGCGTGAAGACCTCCGGGCGCGGATGCGCGATGGCGTCGAGGATGACCTCCACGGCCTCCTCCACGCGCTGAGCACCGGGCAGCATGCGCGAGTCCGGCCCTCCCCCCAGCGCGTTCGTCCCGAACTCCGTGGCCACCACGCCCGGCATCACCACCGTGACGTGGATGCCGGGATGGGTCTTCTGCAGGTCCTGCCGCAGACATGCGCTCAGCGCGTTCAGCGCGTGCTTGGCCGCGCTGTACGCGGAGCGGTGGGGCACGACGGGCAGGCGCCCCAGCGTGCTGGAGATGTTGAGGATCTGCCCGGCGTTGCGTGCCTGGAAGTGCGGAAGGACGGCCTGCATCCCGTAGAGGGCGCTGTTGACGTTGGCGCGCCACATCTCGTCCAGGTCCTGGTCGGTGAGCTCCGCCACGGAGCGGGTGATGCCGCGCCCCGCGTTGTTCACCCAGACGTCGATGTGACCGAAGCGCTCCAGCGCCGCGTCGCGCAGCTTCTCCACCTGCGCGCGAGACGTCACGTCGGTGACGACGGCCAGCGAGTCCCGGCCGGAGCGGGTCGCCACCGTCTCCAGGGCGTCCTTGCGACGGGCCGCCAGCACCAGCTTCGCCCCACGCGCGCCCGCCACCCGCGCCAGCTCCGCGCCGATTCCTCCACTCGCCCCCGTGATGACGATGACCTTGTCCATGTGTGTCCCCTCCCGAGGCTCGCCTGCTGTCACGGCCGGGGAATCTACCTGCCCGGAGCACACCTGGCCGGTTCTCGGCCGACGTGTGTCACTCGCAGTGTTCAATCTCCGGGACACGGCCGGGCCCGAGGCCGCGTGTTACCCTTCTCGTCCGTTCTCAGCCCGGGCTCATCCCCATGCCGTTCCGGCTCTCCTCCTTCTCGATGCTCATCGGCCTCGGCGCGGTGCTGGGCCACCTGTATCTCTACCGGCGACTGGTGCGTGAGCTGGTGCGAGGCCGCGTCGGCCGGCTCGTGGCCATGGTCGTCCTGGGCCTGCTCACGCTGCTCCTCGGCCTGCGACGCACGCTCCTGGACGCCGTCCCCGAGCAGTACGAGCGGACCGTCACGGTGGCCACGTACACGTGGATGGGCGTGGCGCTCTGCCTCGTGCTGGCCCTGGGCGCCTTCGACCTCGTCCGCGCGCTCCTCGCGCTGAGTCGCCGCCTCCAGCAGCGTCGGGCCACGCCGCTCGCGGCCCCCAGCGAGGAGCCCATCGACCCGGAGCGGCGGAAGTTCCTCGGGCGCGCGCTGGCGGGAGGCGCGGCGCTCGCCGGAGGTGGCCTCGCGTCCTACGGTCACTGGCGGGCCTTCGCGCCGCCGATGGTGACCGAGGTCGCCATCCGGATTCCCAAGCTGCCGCGCGCGCTCGACGGGCTCAGCATCGTGCAGCTCACGGACATCCACGTGGGCCCGTTCATCCAGCGCCGGTTCATGGACGAGCTGGTGCGTCAGGCCAACGCGCTGAAGCCGGACCTGTTCGCCATCACCGGCGACCTGGTGGACGGAGACGTGCCCACGCTGGGCCCCTCCGTCGCGGCGCTGCGGGACTTGCGCTCGCGCTACGGCAGCTACTTCGTCACCGGCAATCACGACTACTACTCGGGTGACGTGGAGTGGACCACGTTCCTCCAGTCGCTCGACATCCAGTCGCTGCGCAACCGACACGTGCGCATCGGCGACGCGGGCGCATCGCTGGACCTGGTCGGCGTGGACGACTGGAGCGGCTGGAAGCGGCGCAACCAGAAGGGCTACGACCTGGACCTCGCGCTCCAGGGCAGAGACCCGGAGCGCGCGGCGGTGTTGCTCGCGCATCAGCCCGCGAACTTCAAGGTGGCCGCGGAGCGAGGAATGGACCTCCAGATCTCAGGCCACACGCACGGCGGGCAGCTCGTGCCCATGACGTTGCTCATCAACTTCGCCTGGGAGCACGTGGCGGGCCTGTACCGCCATCAGGACTCGCACATCTACGTGAGCCGGGGCTGCGGCTTCTGGGGTCCGCCCATGCGCGTGGGCAGTCCTCCGGAGCTGGTGAAGCTCGTGCTCACGACGTGAGTCATCCCCGAGGAGGGACACGGGGCGTGTAGCGACGGTGGCTGTCGACGTGGCCACAACCCGGACACATCACCTCGACCCGGAGCTCTCCGCCCTTGCGCTCGGTGGCGGCCGCGACGGTGTGCACGTTGAACGTCGCGCGTGCGCCGCAGCCGGTACACGGGCTCCAGGTCTGCTCGAAGGCGGTGTTGCGCACCACCACGCCCTCCTCGCACGAGCCGCACCACCAGACGTGATAGTCCACCGCCCCGCTCTGCTCGTGGCGCCGCTGCTCCGCGTCGAGGTGATGGTCATCCAGCGCCTCGTCGAGCAGCTCGCGCGCCTTCCCACAGCGAGCACACGTCCCGAGCGACGGGGCCGGAAGCTCGCGCCGGTTCGTCATCAGGTGCCAGCCCAACGCCGCCGCCCCGAGCGAAAACACGATGACCACCCACGTCATCGGCTCGGCTCCAGCTCCACCTGATGCAGCGCCTTGCCCGTGAGGTCATGGATGGCCACGATCATCACGCCCGATGAGCCCTGGATGCGGACGCTGCCGAAGTACTGCTGCCCCTCCCACGGCGCCGCGTTCATCACCGTGGCCGGCTTCTGCCACTTCACCTCGGGGCCGAAGGTCTCATCGAGCGGGCTCGGGCCGAACGTCCCCGCGTTGAGCGGCCCCGCGACGAACTCCCAGAACGGGTCGAAGTCCCGGAAGCGCGCCCGGTCCGGATGGAAGTGGTGCATGGCCGGGTAGTGCACGTCCGCGGTGAGGAACACCACGTTGCGCACCTGCCGCTCCTTCAGGAACGAGAGCAGCTCCGCCAGCTCCAGCTCGCGGCCCATCGGCTCGCCCGGACCGTTGGCCCAGGCCTCCATGAGCGGACCGTCCGGCGTCTTCTCCGCGGGCACGACGAGCCCCAGCGGCATGCTGGTCGCAATCACCTTCCACGTCGCGCGCGAGGACGCCAGGGCCTGCTTGAGCCCGTCGAGCTGCGCGCGCCCCAGGAAGGACGTCTCCGGGCCCGGCTTCTGCTGACGGTTCAGCGTGTTCGGCCCGCGGAAGGCGCGCACGTCCGGGATGAAGACATCCAGCAGCGGGCCCTGGGAGAGCTGACGGTGGATGCGCCCCTCCGCGCGAGCGGCGCCGCCCACCGGGGAGTACTCGAAGAACGCCTGACGTGCCCGTGCCCCGAGCACCCCGTCATCCGAGACCTGCGTGTAGCGCGGGTCCTCCGCCATGGAGCGGCCGGGGTACCAGTTGTTGCGCACCTCGTGGTCGTCCCACTGGTACGCGATGGGCACCTCGCGAGCGAAGGCCCGCAGGGACTCGTCGAGGAAGTTGTAGGCGAAGTTCCCGCGCAGCTCCTCGAGCGTCTCGGCGACCTTGGACTTCGCGGGCGTGACGACGTTGCGCCACACGCGCCCATCCGGGAGCGTCACCTCGGGAAGGAGCGGGTTGTCCGCGTAGATGACGTCGCCGACGTGCAGGAAGAAGTCTGGCCTCAGCGCGCGCAGGGCCGCGAAGCCGCGATACCCGCCCCACTCCCGGTTGATGCCCCACCCCTGCCCGCAGACATCCGCGCTCCAGGCGAAGGAGATGTCCCGGACGGTGTCCGAGGCCGACAGGAAGCGCCCCGTCCACGCCTCCCCCGTGGCACCCCCCTCCTCCGCGAGCACCCGCACGAAGAGCTCGCGCCCCGGAGGCAGGCCCGTGAGGTCCACCACGCCGGTGAAGTCCGTCTCGGCCGTGAGCCGTCCACCCTCGACCCGGTGGACGCCCCGGGCGAAGCGCGAGTCCTCGCTCCACTCCACGACGAGCCGGGAAGCCCGCTCCGCCTTGCCCCAGACGCTGACGGCCCCGGTGCGCACGTCTCCCAGCTGAGCGCCCAGGGGCAGTGACGGCCCGGAGCGCGGCGCGACGAGGGGGCGCGACGAGGCACAGCCCGCGGCGGTGATGGCGAGCCCCTGGAGGACGGTACGTCGGGTGAGGACGGTCATGGCGCGGATGCTCCGACAGGGGGAAAACGCGGGGCCGCACCCTAGCAGCGCCCCCTCACCCCCGGGGGCCTGGGGCGCACCGCGTCGGACGGGCCGGGCCCCAAGAGGGGGGTGGCCGGAAGGCAGGGAGGCAGGCGCGCGCTGCTCCTGGGTGGCGGGGGCGAGACTTCGGGTATGCTCGCCCCCGATTCCGGATCCGCGTGAGGGCGGGTCCCACGCTGAGCGAACAGCAGGATGGACTGGGCCGGGGTCGACTCCCCAGGCCCGCTCGAGAGGTTCACACACATGAAGCTGGCACGAGTCGGTCTGATGGTCGGAGTTCTCGCCCTGGGTGGCACCGTGGCCTGTAGCGAGGAGAACGACGTCGCCAAGCAGAACCGCGTCAAGGGCACCAACCACCTGGCGAAGAAGGAGTACAAGGAGGCCACCGAGGCCTACGCCCTGTCGCTCCAGGCGGACCCCAAGCAGGAGAAGGTCTGGGAGAAGAAGGCCTTCGCCCACCTCGAGCTCGGACAGATGGACAAGGCCAGCGAGGCCGTCCTGAAGATCCTCGAGATGAAGACCACGCCCGCGGACAAGGCCGAGACCTACCGCACCCTGGCCAGCATGCACATGAAGGGCGGCACGCTGGAGGACGCGGAGAAGTACTTCAACGAGGCGCTCAAGATCGAGCCCAAGGACGAGGCGTCCCTCGGGTGGATCGCGGAGATCTACGCGCAGAAGGGCGGCGCGCGCTCCATGTCGGCCCCCATCGTCAAGGCGGACCTGGAGAAGTCGCTCAGCGTCTATGACCAGGTCATCGCCATCAACCCGAACTCCGCCAACACGTACCTCAACAAGCGCGTCGTGATGGGCCGCCTCATGGAGTACGAGCGGCAGCAGAAGGACATGGCGCTGTCCGAGGCCGCCGAGAACGCCAAGGACAAGACCGTCGTCGACGAGGCCAACGCCCGCGCCGCCGAGCACCAGAAGAAGATGGACGAGTACCAGGGTCAGTTCGCGGAGATGACCAAGAAGTTCAGCGAGGCGCAGAAGGCCGCCAAGGCCCAGGCCGCGGCCGGCACGCCGTAGTCCCTCCCCTGCTTTGCCCGAAGGGCCTGGAACCGCGCGTCGGCTCCAGGCCCTTCTTCATTTGTCGATAAGCCCCGGAAGCGTCCGCCAGGCATCAGCCAGCGAATCCGTCGTGCGACGTCCGCCCGCCGCGCATTACGCTCCCGCCCTTCATTTCTCACAGGGAGGCTCGTGTATGGACGTGCGCGCGGCGGTGGCGCTCGAGGCAGGCAAGCCGTTGGTCATCGAGACGGTGCACCTGGAGGGACCCAAGGCGGGCGAGGTGCTCGTGGAGCTGAAGGCCACCGGCATCTGCCACACGGACCAGTTCACGCTCTCCGGAGCGGATCCGGAGGGACTCTTCCCCGCCATCCTCGGCCACGAGGGCGCGGGCGTGGTGGTGGACGTGGGCCCGGGCGTGACGTCGGTGCGCAAGGGCGACCACGTCATCCCGCTCTACACGCCCGAGTGCCGGCAGTGTAAGTCGTGCCTGTCGCGCAAGACGAACCTGTGTACGGCCATCCGCGCCACGCAGGGCAAGGGCCTGATGCCGGACGGCACCAGCCGCTTCCGCCTGGGCAAGCAGGCCGTGCACCACTACATGGGCACGTCCACCTTCGCGCAGTACACGGTGCTGCCGGAGATCGCCGTCGCGAAGATTCGCGAGGACGCCCCGTTCGACAAGGTCTGCTACATCGGCTGCGGCGTGACGACGGGCATCGGCGCCGTGGTGTACACGGCCAAGGTGGAGGCCGGCGCGCGCGTCGTCGTCTTCGGCCTGGGCGGCATCGGTCTCAACGTGGTGCAGGCGGCCCGCATGGTGGGCGCGGACCAGATCGTCGGCGTGGACATCAACCCGGCGCGCAAGGCCATGGCGGAGAAGTTCGGCCTCACCCACTTCGTCAACCCGAAGGAAGTCGAGGGTGACCTGGTGCCGTACCTGGTCAATCTGACGAACGGCGGCGCGGACTACAGCTTCGAGTGCATCGGCAACGTGAACACGATGCGCCAGGCGCTCGAGTGCTGCCACCGCGGCTGGGGTGAGAGCATCGTCATCGGCGTGGCGGGCGCGGGGCAGGAGATCAAGACGCGGCCGTTCCAGCTCGTCACGGGGCGCGTGTGGAAGGGCAGCGCCTTCGGCGGCGCGCGCGGCCGCACGGACGTGCCGCAGATCGTCGACTGGTACATGAACGGGAAGATCAACGTCGACGA
Organism: Myxococcus fulvus; assembly: GCF_900111765.1. The sequence continues at coordinate 189,413 of NZ_FOIB01000007.1, read as the reverse complement.
CCTCATCACGCACACGCTGAAGCTGGAGGACATCAACCAGGGCTTCGACCTGATGCACAAGGGCGAGTCCATCCGCAGCGTGGTGAAGTACTCATGACGGCGGCCCCCACGCTCATCAGCCAGCACCGCTGCTTCGACGGCACGCAGGGCTTCTACAAGCACGTGTCCGAGGCGTGCGGGGGCGAGATGCGCTTCGGCGTCTTCGTCCCGCCGCAGGCGCGGGAGCGCAAGGTGCCGGTGCTCTACTACCTCGCGGGCCTCACGTGCACGGAGGAGACCTTCCTGACGAAGGGCGGCGCGCAGCGTGTGGCGGCACAGCTGGGGGTGATGCTGGTGGCGCCGGACACCAGCCCCCGGGGCGCGGGCTATCCGGGCGAGGACGCGTCCTGGGACTTCGGCGTCGGTGCGGGCTTCTACCTGGACGCCACCCAGGCGCCGTGGTCCGCGCGCTACCGCATGGGCACGTACGTCACGCAGGAGCTGCCCGCGCTCATCGCCAAACACTTCCCGGCCCGCGAGGACCGGGAGGGCATCTTCGGCCACTCCATGGGAGGTCATGGCGCGCTCGTGTCGGCGCTGCGGCAGCCCGGGCGCTACCGCTCCGTGTCCGCGTTCGCCCCCATCGTCGCGCCCATGCGCGTGCCGTGGGGACAGAAGGCCTTCAAGGGCTACCTGGGCGAGGACACCCAGGCGTGGCGCGCGTATGACGCCACGGAGTTGATCCGCGCCGCGAAGCAGCACCTGCCCACGCTGCTGGTGGACCAGGGCACGGGCGACAAGTTCCTCCAGGAGCAGCTCAAGCCGGAGCTGCTGCGCGAGGCCTGCGCCGCCACGGGACAGCCGCTCACCCTGCGCATCCACGAGGGGTACGACCACGGCTACTACTTCGTCTCCACGTTCATGGAGGACCACTTGCGGCACCACGCCGCGGCGCTGAACGCGTAACGCCCCTGTCGCGAGCTCCGTGGGGGCCCGGGTGACACATCCCGGCCCCCGCGGTGTTCCAGTGCCCGGACCTGTCGGACACGGGAGCGGGACGATGCGATTGGGAGCACGGGAGCAAGGCGCGGGGCTCCCGCTGCTGGCGGCGGCGTGGATGTCGGGCTGTGGCTTCGGGCATCACCTGGAGGGCAGCGGGCATTCGATTGAGGAGTCGCGGACGACGCCCGTGTTCGACCGGCTGGAGGTGGAGGACGGCATCCCCGCGCACGTCCAGGTGGACCCGACGCGACCCCACTCGGTCCTCATCATCGGCGATGACAACCTCGTCGCCCGCATGCGGACGGACCACGACGGGGACCGGCTGCGGGTGAGCTTCGGCGGGCATGGTTCGGTGAGCTGGGACTCGCCCAATCCGCTGCGCGTCGAGGTGGTGGTGCCGAGCCTGGAGGCGCTGGAGCGCTCGGGCGGCGGGCGCACGGACGTGACGGGCGGGGTCGACGCGAATCACTTCAGCGTGTCCGCCAGCGGAGGCGGCGCGGTCCTGGTGCGTGGGCTGCGCGCGGAGTCGGTGGCGCTCTCCCTGAGCGGAGGCGGGTATGCGCTCCTGGAGGGCGAGGCGCGCCGGATGCGCTTGGACCTGTCGGGAGGGAGCGAGGTGTATGCGGGAGGGTTCGCGTCGCGGGAGGCGGCGCTGGAGTCCAGCGGCGGCGGCATGGCCTCGCTGCGCGTGTCCGACACCTTGCGAGTGAACGCCTCGGGCGGCAGCCACGTGCGCGTCTTCGGCCGCCCCGAGATGCTCGAGGAGGACCTGTCCGGCGGCTCCTCGCTGACCTTCGAATAGTCGCGCCGGGCAGGCGCTCGCGTCGGCTTTGACGGCCCTTTCCCCCAGGCATAGGGTGGGAGCGCCGCAGGAGGGCCCCGCGATGACGAGCGCAGTTGCATCCACGACCTCCGCCAGCGCCGGGCGGCTCAATCGCCCCCGACGGCTCGCCGTCGAAGCGCTCGGCTGCGGACTGCTCGTGGTGGCCCTGGAGGGGGCGCACCACGGGGCCGAGCACCTGGGCGTGAGCGCCACCGACAACCGCCTCTTCATGTCCCTGGCGGCCGGCGTCGTGCTCGCGTGCCTCACGTGGGTGCTGCAGCCGCTGTCGGGCGCGCACTTCAACCCCGCCCTCACCTTCGCGGACGCCCTGGAGGACGGGACACCGTGGCGGGACGTGCCGCGCTACGTGCTGGCCCAGCTGGGCGGAGGGCTCGCGGGGCGGCTGGTGGCCCACCTCATGTGCGGGGAGCCGCTGCTCATCGCCACGCGGACGCCCTCGGCCAGCTCGGCGCAGTTCCTCACGGAGCTGGTGGCGACGTTCGGCCTGCTCATCGTGGTGCGCGGCTGCGTGCGCACCCGGCCCTCCGCCACCCACTTCGTCGTGGCCGGGTATGCCGCGGCCACGGTGTGGTTCACCGACTCGCGCTCGCTGGCCAACCCGGCGCTCATCCTCGCCCGCGCGGTGAGCACGCGCGCGAGCGCCCTGCACGCGATGGACGTCGAGTCCTTCGTGGCCGCGCAGCTGCTCGGCGCGACGCTCGCGGTGTTCCTGTTCCGGTGGTTGATGACGCCGACGGTGAAGCCCACACACCGCCCCTGGCGCGTCATCTTCGAGTGCTCCCACCGCGCCGTGGCCGAGCAGGCCGTCGTCGTGTTCAACGGCCTGTGCGCGCCGGACCGGGCGCAGGCCACGCTGGACACGGGCGCGAGTCCCCCGGACGCCCTGGGGCCGCCGCCGATGGTCATCCGGCTCGTGCTGGAGGGCGAAGCGCCTCCCTCCGGAGAGGGCGCGGCCGTCTGGCGGGTGTCCGCGAGCGGCGAGGGAACGCCGGACGCGGAGCAGCGACTGCGGGCCTCGCTCCGTGAGCCCATCCACCGGCTGCTCCGGGAGCGAGGATGGTCCCGACTGCACGCCGTCGGCGACCCCGCGCACGAGGCGCCGGTGCGACCTACCTGAGCGCCTGCTCGCGCCGAGACGGCGCGAGGAGCGAGCGCCGGTGACTAGCGACGCTTGCCGCGACCGCCGCCGAACAGCACCAACAGGAGGCCTCCCGCGAGCGCGGCGCCTCCGCCCGCCAGGTACAGCGTGGTCTGCTCCGTGTACTTGCCGGTGAAGGCCTGGGTGGCGCGCTCGGTGAGCGACTCCCGGGCATTGAGCCCCGTCCACAGCAACACGCCGCCCGCGACGGCGAGCATCACTCCCACGAGCCGGATGATTCCCACGAGTTCTCCTCGAGCTGTCCAGGCAGCGTTATAGCGCCCGGTGACGCGCCGAGGGGAACTCAGAAGCCCCCTTCCCCGCCCCCTGGGCCCCGGAACCTCACGCCACGGCGCCGCGAATCAGCCACCGTGATTCAAGAACAACTCCATGGCGATATCGCCAGACCCTGTGCTTCGATTCGACATCAGCGGCGCCCGCCATCCGGGTGTCCGTCATCCTGTATCCGCCTGAAAGAGAGACCATCCGATGAAGAACCATCTGGCGCTGCTCGCCGCGCTCGTCGTCTCGGGCCTGGTGGCTTGTGGAGGCACTGGCGTCGAGGAGCCCGCCGAGACACTCGGGACGGAGACGAGCGCGCTCGTCACCTGTGCGACGACGTGCGCCACCGGGCCGCTGTCGTGTCAGGGCAACACCTGCTCCGCCTCCGACGGGGCGTATGTCGAGTGCGACGGCCTCTACCAGTACTGCCCGCTCCCCCCGGGCCCCGCACCCGAGTGCCTCCTGCTCGCCAACCACTGCGGGAACATCGCGGGCAAGGCGTGCTCGCCCAATGGCCGCACGCGGGACTGCTGCCAGGGTGAGCAGCTCACGGGGGACTGCTTCTGCTCGTTCGGCATCTGGGCCTGTACGGCCTTCGCCCCGTAATCCCCATGCGGGGGTCCTCCCTTTCGAGGGAGGGCACCTGTCCGTCCCTGAATAGGGGCTCGCCTCGCTGGCGGATAGGGGAATCCCTTCCGCTCATCCCATCCTCCGTCGGTTGTCGCCACGGAGGAGAGGGACATGCAACCAAGACATGTGTGTGTGCTGATGGGTCTGGTGTTCGCCGGCTGCGGGGGCCCCACCCGACTGGAGCTTCGAGGCGCGGGCGTCGCGCCCCCCACCCGCTCCATGCCAGGCTTCCGGGGAGACCCGGCGCGCAAGGGGCTCGCGGAGCAGGTCTGCCCGGGGCGCCCCGAGCGCCTCGCCGTGGTCATCCCCCCCGGCTCGGGCGCCACGCTCAACGGCCCCTACCCCGAGTGGTTCGCCGACGTCGAAGGCACGCTCTACTTCGCCACCAACCTGCTCGACGGCAGCGCCGCCCTCTGGCGCAGCGACGGCACCCAGGTGGGGACGACCCGGGTGAAGTCCTTCCCCGCGGCATCGGTGGGCATCCCCGCGCTGCGCAACCTGATACCCGTGGGCCCCCGGGTGTTCTTCCTGCTCGACCAGCCCGCGACGGGACGCGAGCTGTGGGTCAGCGACGGCACCGAGGCGGGCACGCACCTGGTCAAGGACCTGACCCCAGGCCCTGAAGGCACCCACCTCAACTTCGTCGCGGCCCAGAACGGGAAGCTCACCTTCATGCGCCAATGGAGCCCCTCGCCTGGGGCACCGGAGCTGGAGCTGTGGCACACGGATGGAACGCCCGAGGGCACGCTGCGCTTCGCGCGCTTCGGTCCGGAGTCGACGCTCGGGAACGTGTCGCTGCGCGTGGGCCCCTACCAGCTGTTCTTCCTGTCCTCGGCGGCGCAGGGCACCGCGCTGTGGCGCACGGACGGCACCGCCGCCGGCACATCCCTCGTCAAGAAGGTCGACGCCCAGCAAGTCCCCCTCACGGCCACGGGACAGGCCGGTGACCTGGGGCTCTTCCTGTTCGTGGACGGAGCGAACACGGAGGTGTGGCGGACGGATGGCACGGCGGCGGGGACCCGGCGGGTGGATGCCTTCGGCAAGGGAGTCACCCTGCTCGGCACCTTGAAAGGCAATGCCTACCTGGCCTCGGTCGACGCCACGAGCATGCGGATGCGCATCCAACGACTGTCGTTGAGTGGCGGCGGAAAGGGCGCGGTCGTCACCCTCCCCAACCCCTATGCGGGCGAGGAGGCCGCTTATCCCTATCTGCAACAATACACCGTCTCGGGAGAGCGGCTCTTCTTCTCCGTGGCCATCGCGAGCCCCGGGCCCGCGCCGCGCGCCGCGACGCTCTGGACCTCCGACGGTACCACCGCGGGCACCTCCGCCTTGTCGGAAGCGCTCAGCCTGAGTGACGAGTACACCTCGCCCCTGTTCCCGGTGGGCCAGGGCGCCGCCCTCTTCGCCGCCGCGGCGCCGGGCGAAGGGCTCGAGCCCTGGTTCACCCACGGCACCGTCGCCTCCAGCCTTCCCCTGGCGGACATCGCGACACGCGGCGAGAACTCACTCCCGGAGGGCTTCACCCGCGTCGGCGACCGCGTCTATTTCCGCGCCATCGATGACACCGGCTCCTTCCAGGTGTGGTTCGTCCCGCTTCAAGACTGCGACGACACCTGAGCCGGATATCAGGCCCGCATGAACAGACCCTGCGGGCACGCCCGCTGCCCGCAGCGTCATCAGACAATGAAACGCACGAGGAATTTCATAGACAAACACCGAATTGACATTAGACATGCGACAGACAGCCCAACCCAACTCATCCACGAGGAGCACGTGACCGGCATGCACACCACCGAATCACCCTCCGAGATCGATGTCACTTCCAGGGGTTATCCCTTCCAGGCAGGTCTCGCGGGCCTGTGGAATGCCCAGGTCCAGCTCCACCCCGAAGCCATCGCCATCCACTGGGGTGTCAAGCGCGTCACCTATGACGCGCTGGACCGCCGGGCCAATCAGCTCGCGAACGCGCTGCGCCACAGAGGCGTGGGTGAGGAGACGCCCGTCGCCGTGGCCATGCGGCGAGGCATCGAGGCCATCGTGGCCCATGTGGCCCTCGCCAAGCTGGGCGCCTCTCACGTCCCGCTGGACCTCCAGCACCCTCGCGAGAGAATCACATACATCCTGGAAAACGCCGGAACGCAGGTCCTCCTCACGGAGACGCTGACGGAGGAGACGCATTGCGCCCAGGATGGATTGTTCTGCCTTTGCCTGGAACGAGACGCGGACACCGTGGCGCGCGAGCCCGAGACCTTCACCGGTCCCCGCGACAGTCCAGAGCGACGGGCGTACATCCTGTACACGTCCGGGACGACAGGACGCCCCAAGGGCATCGAGGTCCTCGCGAAGGGCATCCGCCGACTGGTCGTCGACAATCCCATCCTGGGCATCCGTCCCGGGGAGCGCGTCGCGCAAATCACGAACCACGCGTTCGACATCTCCCTGTATGAAATCTGGGGAGCGCTGCTCAACGGAGCCGCGCTCGTCGTGATCTCCAAGGCGACGCTCCTGGATGCCCAGGCCTTCCGCCAGGCCCTGCGCGACATGCGCGTCGACGTGATGACCATCGCCACCGCCCTGTTCAACCTGGTGGCCCAGGCCTGTCCCGATGCCTTCAGCGGGCTTCGTCTGGTGGTCGTGGGGGGAGAGCGCGCCAACCCCCGCCTCTTCCGCGCGGTGCTGGAGAACCATCCTCCCAAGCGGCTCGTCAACGGCTACGGCCCCACGGAGGCGTCCATCTACGCGACGGCCCACGAGGCGCGCCTCCAGGATGCCTTGAGCGGCTCCATCTCCATCGGGAAGCCCATCGCTCGCACCGAGGTGTTCCTGCTCGACGAGGACCTGCGCCCCGTGGCGCCGGGACAAACAGGAGAGCTGTGCCTCGCGGGAGAGGGCCTCGCGCGCGGCTATCTCCACCAGCCGGAGCTCACCGCGGAGCGCTTCCCCACGGTGGCTGGATTGAAGGACGGTCAGGCGCTGCGCATCTACCGCACCGGGGACCTGGCCCGGTGGCGTGAGAACGGGACGCTGGAGTACCTGGGCCGGGCCGACCATCAGGTGAAGATTCGCGGCCACCGCATCGAGTTGGACGAGGTCTCCAAGACGCTCCTGCAGAGCGGGCTCGTCTGGGACGCAGTGGTGACACTCCAGGAGCGACCCGATGGCGAGAAGTCGCTGGCGGCTTTCGTCGTACCCAAGGACACCGTCCCGGGCCTCGAGGACGCCCTCCGCGACTTCATGCGCGCCAGGGTGTCGGAGCCCATGGTGCCGTCTCGCTTCGTCCTGCTGGAGCGGCTCCCCGTCACCGCGAATGGAAAGGTCGACCGCGCGGCGCTGCCCCGCCCCGTGTCGCCCGGCGGCGGAGCGGTGCCCGCACAGAGCACGTCCCCGTCGGAGGACCCCATCGTCGCGGGCGTGAGCGCCATCTGGACCGAGCTGCTCGGCGTGGAGACCGCGTCCCCTGGAGATGACTTCGTGCGCCTGGGCGGCAATTCCCTGATGACGGGACGTCTGACGCTGCGGCTGCGCGAGAAGTTCGGCGTGGGCCTCTCCGCGCACGCCCTCCATGAGGCACGGACGCTGGGGGGATTCATCGAAGCGGTGCGACAGACCCTCGCGGGAGTCCAGGACGAGGGCCGCGCGATCGCGGGGCCCGACGCCTGGCGCGAGGATGCGCGACTGCCCGAGGACATCGCGCCCGCTCCAGGCAGGCCGGTGACGAAGGGACGCGCGCTGGAGGACATGCGCTGCATCTTCCTCACGGGCGCCACGGGCTTCCTCGGCGCCTTCATGCTCCGCGACCTGATGCGGACGACCCAGGCCCAGGTGGCCTGCCTCGTACGGGCCAAGGACTCGCAAGCGGCGCTCGCGCGCATCCGCCAGACCCTGGCGAAGTACGACCTGTGGGAGGACGGCTTCGCGGCGCGCATCGAGCCGGTGCTCGGAGACCTCGGCGCTCCCCGCATGGGCCTGAGCGACGGGCAACGACAGTCCCTCGTCGAGCGGGCCGAGGCCATCCTCCACGTCGGCGCGCACGTGAACTACGTGCAGCCCTACGAGGCGCACAAGGCTGTCAACATCGATGGCACCACGGAGGTGCTGCGGCTGGCCGCGATGGGGCCCACGCCGCTGCACTACGTGTCCACCATCGCCGTGTTCGGTCCCACCGGTTACTTCAACGGCACCCAGGTCCTGCGCGAGGACGAGGACCTGGACAAATACGTCGACTGCCTGCGCTACGACCTGGGGTACGCGGCCAGCAAGTGGGTGGCCGAGAAGCGCGTGTGGGAGGCCATCGAGCGCGGGGTGGCGGTGAACGTCTACCGCTCCGGCTTCATCATGGGACACACCCGCACGGGTGTCGGGAATCCAGACGACTTCGTCGCGCGCTTCGTCCGCGGCTGCATCCAGGTTGGCAGCTGCCCCATCCTCCCGAGGCAACGCAAGGAGATGGTGCCCGTGGACTTCGTCAGCGGCGCCCTGCTGGGCATCGCCTCGCGTGAGGGCGCCATCGGCAAGGCCTATCACCTGGTTCCCCCGTCCCCTCGCGACTCCATCGACATGGATTCGCTCTACTCACTGCTCGCCGACTGCGGTCAGCCGCTCAGCCGCGTGCCTTACGAGGAATGGGTGGACCGCCTCATGAAGGGCCCTCGCGCGGCGGAGAACCCGCTCTGCGCCCTGGTGCCCATGCTCCACGAGCAGGTCTATGGCGGCGGCTCGACGCGCTGGGAGGTCTACGAGGGCATGCCCGTCTACGACGCCCGGAACACACGGGAGGCACTCTCCGGACTCGGCCTCGGGTTCCGTCGTCTGGACCGGGCACTGCTGTCCCTCTACCTGGAGGACTGGCGCGCCAAGGGCCTGCTCCCCACAAGACCCGCGAGAGCCACTCGCGGCTGAAGTCGCACCCGTCGTCCATCCACAGGAGCACCCATGTCCATCGCCCATCTCGCATCCAAGACAGCGGGGAACAGCCCTGCGGTCATCGAACCCAACCAGGGAGGGCTCGCCGACCTGTGGCACGCGCAAGTCGCGCTCCGCCCCAAGGACATCGCCATCCATTGGGGCGTCAAACGCATCACCTACGACGCCCTGGACCGCCGGGCCAATCAACTCGCCAACGCCTTGAAGAAGAAGGGCGTGGGAGAGGAGACGCCCGTCGCCCTGGCCATGCGTCAGGGCATCGAGGCCACGGCGGCCCTGGTGGCCCTCATCAAACTGGGCGCCACCTGCGTGCCCCTAGACCTCCAGTATCCGCGTGATCGCATCGCCTACATCATGCAGGACTCACGGGCACAGGTGCTCCTCTCCGAGACGGCGACCGAGGAGGCGAAGTGCACCGTGGGGGACATCACCCGCATCTGCCTGGAGCGTGACCGGGAGGCCGTGGCGCGCGAGCCCGAAACGTTCTCGGGGCCCGACGACTCCGCAGAGCGACGCATCTACATCATGTACACCTCCGGGACCACGGGCCGTCCCAAGGGCGTGCAGCTGCTCGCCAGGGGTATCCGACGACTGATCTTCGAGAATCCCCTCCTGGTCATCCGTCCCGGGGAACGGGTGGCGCAGACGTCGAACCTCGCGTTCGACATGTCGCTGTATGAAATCTGGGGCACGCTCCTCAACGGGGGCCTGGTCGTGGTGATCGCCAAGGCCACGCTCCTGGATTCCCACGCCCTGCGCGAGGCCCTGCGCGACATGCGCGTCGACGTGCTGAGCATCGGGACCGCCGTGTTCAACATGATGGCCCAGGCCTACCCCGATGCCTTCAGCCAGCTGCGTCGGTTGATCGTGGGCGGGGAGCGCGCCAATGCCCGCACCTTCCGCGCGGTGCTCGAAAGCCAACCGCCGGAGCAGCTCGTCCACGCCTACGGGCCCACCGAGGTGTCCATCTACTCGACCACGCATCAGGTGCGGCTCCAGGACACCCTGGGCGACTCGGTGACCATCGGGAAGCCCGTGGCCCACACCGAGGCCTTCCTGCTCGACGAGCACCTGCGCCCCCTCGCCCCTGGACAACCGGGCGAGCTGTGCCTCGCGGGAGTGGGACTCGCACGGGGATATCTCCACCAGCCGGAGCTCACCGCGGAGCGATTCCCCACGGTGTCCGGGTTGAAGGACGGCGAGGACCTGCGCATCTACCGCACGGGCGACCTGGCGCGCTGGGACGAGAACGGGAACCTGGAGTTCCTGGGCCGTAACGACCACCAGGTGAAGATCTACGGCCACCGCATCGAGCTGGACGAGGTCGCCAAGATGCTCCTGCAGAGCGGGCTCCTCTGGGACGCGGTGGTGACGCTCCAGGAGAGGCCGGACGGCGAGAAGTCCCTGGCGGCCTTCGTGGTGCCCAAGGAGGCCTCACCGAACCTCGAGGAGGCGCTGCGGGACTTCATGCTCGCCCAGGTGTCGAAACAGATGGTTCCGTCCCGCTTCGTGGTGCTGGAGCGGCTCCCGGTGAATGCGAACGGAAAGGTGGATCGCCCGGCGCTGCCCAAACTCCTGGCGCAGCGGAGCTGACGTCTCCCCATTCACGAGAGAACCCATGACCACGACATCCATCGCATCACACGCCGAGGACCCGATCGTCTCGGGCGTGAGCACCCTCTGGACCGAGCTGCTTGGCGTGGAGACGGCCTCCCCTGGTGATGACTTCGCGCGGCTGGGTGGCACGTCCCTGATGAGGGGACGACTGGCGTTGCGGCTGCGCGAGCGGTTCGGCGTCGGTCTCTCCGCGTACGCCCTCCACGAGGCGCACACCCTCGGAGACTTCATCGAGGCGGTTCGGCGAGCCCTCTCGGGGGCCCAGGGTGAAGGCCGCGCCGTCGCGGGCCCCCAGGCCTGGCGCGAGGACGCGAGCCTGCCCGAGGACATCGTCCCCGCTCCAGGCAGCCCCGTGACGAAGGGCAAGGCGCTGGAGGAGATGCGCTACATCTTCCTCACCGGCGCCACGGGCTTCCTCGGGGCCTTCGTCCTGCGCGACCTGCTTCGGACCACGCGGGCGCAGGTGGTCTGCCTCGTTCGAGCCAAGGAGCCGGCGGCGGGGCTCTCTCGCATCCGCCAAGCCCTGGAGAAATACGGCCTGTGGGAGGACCGCTTCGCCGCGCGCATCGAGCCGGTGCTCGGAGACCTGGGGGCTCCGCACCTGGGCATGAGCGCCTTGCAACGACAGTCACTCGTCAAGCGAGCCGAGGCCCTCTTCCATGTGGGCGCGCACGTGAACTACATGCACCCCTACGAGGCGCACAAGGCCACCAACGTCGATGGCACCACGGAGGTGTTGCGGCTGGCCGCGCTGGGGCCCACGCCCGTGCACTACGTGTCCACCATCGCCGTGTTCGGCCCTACCGGCTACTTCAACGACATCCAGGTCCTGCGCGAGGACGAGGGCCTGGACAGACACCTCGACGGCCTGCGCTACGATCTGGGGTACACCGCCAGCAAGTGGGTGGCGGAGAAGCGGGTGTGGGAAGCCAAGGCGCGAGGCCTCGCGGTGAACGTCTACCGCCCCGGCTTCGTCATGGGCCATTCGAAGACAGGCGTCGGGAACCCGGACGACTTCATGGGGCGCTTCATCCTCGGCTGCATCCAGATTGGCTGCTGTCCCATCCTCCCTCGTCAGGGCAAGGAGATGGTCACCGTGGACTTCGTCAGCGCCGCCATCCTGGGCATCGCCTCGCAGGAGGGCGCGGTCGGAAAGGCCTATCACCTGGTTCCTCCCACGGCGGGTGACAACACGGACATGGACGGCCTCTACGCCCTGCTCGCCGACTGCGGACAACCGCTCAGCCACGTCCCCTATGAGGAATGGGTGGACCGCCTCATGCTGGACCCGCGCGCGGCTGAGAACCCCCTCTGCGCCCTGGTCCCCATGCTCTACGAGAAGGTGTACGGCGGCAGCGCGACGCGCTGGGAGCTGCACGAAGGGCAGCCCATCTACGACGCCCAGAACACGCGAGAGGCCATCGCGAAGCTCGGCCTCACCTTCCGTCCCGTGGACCGGTCGCTGATGTCCCTCTACCTGGAGGACTGGCGCGCCAAGGGCCTGCTCCCCACGCGCTGACGCGCCTCACGGCTCCCCGTGAAGCCGCGGGGAGCCGCCGTTCCGACCTCCGGGCACAACTCAGCAAGCACCACACCCGACGCGCCTGGATTGCGCAAAACATCGGGAGATGATTGCGCGACGGGGGATTGCTTCGCCAAGACAGCCAGAGCCGGGGGGCCCGCGCGTATTGTGACCGCGGCATTTCCCTCAGGAGGTCTTCGTGAAGCGGTCTCGTTTCTCCGCGGTACTCGGCTCGGCATGCGTGGTCTGGTTGGTCGGCTGTGGTGAAGCTCCCGGGCATGAGCAGCAACTCGATGACGGGCAGGCGAACATCGACCCGGGGACGGAGAACTCCTCCCCCACCGATGGCGGCCCCACGCCCGACGCGGGCCCCACGCCCGACGCGGGCCCACCGTCCGACGCCGTGTTGGTGACCGACACCACGCGCTTCTACACGTCGGTGGGCATCGCCGAGCAGGTCAATGACCTGTCCGCAAACCCGCCCGAAATCCTCGTGCAGCAGGGCTCCACCTTCCAGCTCATCCTCGGCTCCGCGGTGCCGGGCGGCTGGCGCTTCAATGGCGTGCCCTCCGGCCCCTTCTACCTGCGCACCGGCGCCACGCACGTCATCACCGACGCGCGCCACATCGACCTCGGCCGCAACCGCCTGGGGCGGATGGACGCCGAGTACTCGAACAGCTACCTCACCGCGCTGCAGATCAACCTGCTCAACATGGCGCCGTGGCAGAACACCTGGAGCAGCCAGCAGCCCGGCTCCAGCCTCCAGCTCACCTCCGGTGAGGTGGACCTGTTCGGCTACGTGAATGTCTTCGACCAGGTTCCCGAGGGCCAGACGACGCTGCTCACCAACCAGGCCGACCTCAGCCTGAGCAGCGGCTACAACCTGCCCACCTTCGACGCCTCCAAGGGCGACCGGATGTATGTCAATCAGCTCAGCCAGTTCAGCGCCGGGACGGCGCCGGACGGGACGGCGCTGGGCTACGCCGCGGTGGAGCGCTCCGTGCAGATGGGCGCGTTCGACTACGTGCCGGACGGCATCACCCCGCTGGCCGTGTCGGGCTACCTGCAGCCCACCCCGATGCGCGAGTTCCCCATCGAGTGGCGTCTGCCCGTGTACACCCAGTTCGCCACGGACGTGCACCCGCAGGCCACCGGCTCCACGCCCCTCTTCGAGGTCCTCCCCAACGCGCACAACACCGGCGGGCGCTGGGTGGGCTACTCCGGGGAGCTCCTCAACCTGTTCCTCCCCCGGAACTCGTCGTTCAACTTCACCAGCCGCCTGAAGTTCGGCAATCCCTTCCCCTCCAGCTGGGGCCTGGTCGGCATCCACAGCTATCCGTTCCGCGTCCTGTCCCCGGTGCCGGATGACTCGGGCGTCTCCATGTACCTGTCGGGTCGCCTCTACTCGTACGACGTGTTCGACAACCTCATCGCCGGCCCCGTGCAGCCGCAGGTGTCCCCGCCCCGCTCGCTGACCATCGACGGCGTCGCCGCGAGCGTGCAGCGCGAGGTGGGCACCAACAGCCCCGTCCTCGCCTGGACGCCGCCCGCGCTCGGCACGCCCCACGCCTACCGCGTGACGCTCTACCGGTATGACGCCGAGCTGCGGTTCCTGATGCCCTCCGGCAGCATCTACGCCCCGGGCTCCACCACCCAGGTCCGCCTGCCCCCGGGCACGCTGCAGCCCGACAGCATCTACTACCTGCGCGTGGCCTCCATCATGTCGCCGGGGTTCGACCTGAGCGAGCCCTTCACGTCGCTCGAGAAGCTGCCCTTCCACAGCGCCGAGGCCATCAGCTCCTTCTTCACCACGCCGTGATGCACCACCCAGGCCCCGGGCACGCGCCGCCCGGGGCCCGGGCCCATCTACCTCCCTGGCGCTTCGTCATGCGGCCGCCCGGGAGCGGGGTTAAGTCAGGCCACGCGCGGGCGATGGCGGCAGGACACTCGGGCATGTGTGAAAGCAGACCCGGACCGCCTTCCATGCTAGGCACCGCCCGGCCCAAGGGCTCTGGCCGGGTGACAGATGTCGGCGCCTGGGGTGTTTACCTTCCCAGCATCGCCGTCCGCGTCACTCCGCAGTGAAGGGGGGAACCGTCGTGCACCGCAACGTCTGGCTCAGGATTGTCGTCACCGCCGCGCTGGCGCTCATCCCCTCGCTGGCCTTCGCGGAGCCGTCGCCCCAGGAGCCGTCCGCCTTCTTCCTCACCCGGAGCGAGAACCGCAACCAGGTCCACTACGCCGTGCGGCTCGACGAGGCCTGCCATCCGGTGGGCAACAAGCCCGTGCGCGTGTACTGGCGCATGCTGGAGCGCGGCGAGTCGGAGGTGGAGGACCTGCTCGGCGTCGAGCAGCCCGCGTACGGCCTGGAGGACACGCAGCAGGTGGCGCTGACGCCCGACGGGGGCCGCGTCCGCATCCGCCTGCGGGCCTTCGCTGATCGCCCCATCGACCTCACCACCACCCAGGTCCAGGGCGGCGGGTGCGCCGTGCAGGCCTGGACGAAGTTCGGCGCCGGCCCCGCCCAGCTGCTCCACATCTACGTGAAGACCTCCTGGCCCTTCTCCGTCGACTTCGTCCGGCTGGATGGCGTCAGCGCCGACGGCCGGACGCAGACCGAGCTCCTCCGGAACTGAGCCCACCGGGCCTCCAGGGCGCCGCCAAACCCCGGAAAAGACGAAGATATCGCCGGGAAATCCCCAGCTTTCCGGCGTCATCAAAAAAGACACGGAGACGGGACAACCTGTGACGCGTCGTTGCCGATAATGCCCGCATGACCAGTGTCGTCGGCCCCCGTCGCTCGCCCCTCTCCGCCCGCCCGACTGAAACTGAGACCACCCGTGAGACGTCCGCCCCCCGGACGGCCTCGGTGGCTCGCAACGAGTTCGAGCCCTCGCGCTCCGGACTCGCGGGCCTGTCGCCCTCCCTGCTGACGAAGCTCGGCGCCGTCTTCGTGCCGGTGAAGCCCACCGTGTCGAACGCCGCCGCCGAGGGCCTCAAGGCCTCCGCCGCCCAGGCCGCCCCGCTGGTCCACACCACCAGCCCCAACGCGGCCATCAAGGACAACGCCACCGTCACCAGCACCCTGGACGTGGCGGACGACGCCAAGGTGGAGTCGCTCAAGCTGGACCTGGACATCGCCCACACGTACCGCGGCGACCTGTCGGTGAAGCTGACGGCCCCCTCCGGCAAGAGCGCGGTGGTGTCCAGCCGCCAGGGTGGCTCCGCCGACGACCTCAAGGGCAGCTTCGACCTGACCGCCTTCGCCGGAGAGTCCACGAAGGGCACCTGGACGCTGGAGGTGCAGGACCAGGCCAAGGGCGACACGGGCACGCTGAAGCAGTGGGGGCTGAACATCGTCCCGGAGACCAAGGCGCCCGAGCCGGATCCCGAGCCGTCGGATGACCCGTTCGACGGGCTGCGTGACGACGCGCTCCTGCGCGCGGTGCGCGAGTCGTCCTCCGACAAGAAGGTCGTCAGCTACAACGAGGCGCGCCGGCTCATCTTCACCAGCCTGGACGTGAACGCCGCGGGCAACGTGGAGTGCGTCTACACGGGCCTGGAGACCCAGGGCGGCAAGATTCCGAACAACGCGGTGATGAACGTGGAGCACACCTGGCCGCAGTCCAAGGGCGCCACCGGCGCGGCCAAGAGCGACCTGCACCACCTGTTCCCCACCGACAGCAAGGCCAACTCCCGCCGCAGCAGCTTCCCGTTCGGCGAGGTGGTCAACGTCAAGTGGAGCCACAACGGCGCCAAGCTGGGCACGGACGCCAAGGGCAACACCGTCTTCGAGCCGCCCGACTCCCACAAGGGCAACGTGGCGCGCGCGATGTTCTACTTCTCCTCCACGTACAACAAGCCCATCCCCAGCGACGAGGAAGCGGCCCTCAAGGCGTGGAACAAGCTGGACGCCGTGGACGCCGCGGAGATCGAGCGCAACCGCCGCGTGGCCAACATCCAGGGCAACACCAACGCCTTCGTCGACAACGCGCAGCTGGCGGACCGCATCAAGGACTTCTAGGCGCCCGCTTCACGCGGCGCTGAGCCACGGGGTTGGACGGTGCTCACCGTCCAGCCCCGTTTGTCTTTGGCGCCGGGGACCACGACAGGGTCGCCCGTGCGCTCGGGAGGCGGTCCTGACAATCCTGTCGCGAATCGCATCCCATGACGCCCCGGTACACGGGCGGTGTCGACGGGGATGACGCGAGGCATGGGTGTTGCTTGGAGACAAACGCCACCCAGCAACAGGAGCGACCCCCTGAAACGCATTGCCCTCGCCGTGCTGCTCCTCCTCGCGCCCGCGGTGCACGCGCAGGTGGAGCACGACCCCGCCCCGAAGAACGCGCTCTGGCTGTCCCCGGTGACGCATCTTTCGCTGCTGCTGGCGGGACCGATGACGGAGCGGCTCCACCTGGCCATCCCCGTCGGCTTCGGGCGGCGCTTCTCGGAGAGCACCACGGGCGTGCTCGAAGTGACGCCGATGATGACGGCCGGCCGGTGTGACTTCGAGCCCTCGCGCTGCTCCAAGATGCGGCAGCTGAAGGTGACGCTGGGCGTGGCCTGGAAGCCCTCGCCGCGGCCCCGGGGCCAGGGCTTCTTCCTCCAGCCGCGGCTGTCGGGCACCTGGAGCCGGGAGACGCAGCGCTACCGGCCCAACGGCAGGAACTACTCGCTGGAGTACGAGGACGAGCAGGGCTTCCAGGTGACCTTCGGCCTGGACGTGGGCTACCGGGCGGTGACGCGCGGCCAGTCCTTCTTCTTCGAGCCCCTCGTCGGCCTGGGCGTGGGCTACAGCTTCAACCAGCGCCGCGACACCGTCGACATCGGCGCGCAGTACGCCTTCATCCGCAACAGCCACGACGTGGTGGCGCGCGGAGACCGGGCCATCTTCGACGTGGACATGGACCTGGTCCGCATCGGCTTCCTGTTCTGAGTCCAGTGTCGCGGTACTCGCGGGTCACTTCGCTCTCGGGGCCCGAGAAGGGCCCCCTCACGCGGCGAGACAGTCACCGCGGCGCCTTGCACATCCAGTCCGGCTCATCAAGGCTTTCAAGGTATCAACGACTGAAACATACGTCATCAGGCGGATACCCCCTCGCCATGTGCGCCACTTGGGTATACCGGTTGATTCATGAGTCGCTCGTCAGCTCGCGTTGGAACTTTGCTGGGTCAGAGGTATCAGCTGCGTCAGCGAATCGGCGTGGGGGCCATGGGCATCGTCTACGAGGCGGCGCCGGTGGACGCGGAGGACGTGGTCGCCATCAAGGTGCTCCAGCAGCACCTGATGGACGATGACGCGGTGCTGGCGCGCTTCCGGCGGGAGGCGCACGCCACGGCGCGGCTGAGCCACCCTCACCTGGTCCAGGTGAAGGACTTCCAGTGCAACGAGGACGAGCCGCCCTTCATGGTGATGGAGCTGCTCCGGGGCCAGACGCTGCGGCTGATGCTCAAGGAGCAGGGCCCGCTGCCCGTGGCCAGGGCGGCGACGCTGGCGCTCCAGACGCTGTCCGCGCTCGACACCGCGCACCAGGCCGGCGTCATCCACCGGGACATCAAGCCGGACAACCTCTTCATCGTCACCGGCGACCAGGTGAAGGTGCTGGACTTCGGCGTGGCCCGGCTCCTCCATGAGGATGACGCCCGCTCGGTGGGCGCCGAGGCCGGAGCGTGGGTGGGCACGCCCTCCTTCATGCCCCCCGAGCAGGTTCGCTGCCTGCCGGTGGACGCGCGCGGGGATGTCTATGCGCTGGGCGCCTGCTTGTTCCAGATGGTGACGGGCAGGCAGCCCATCGACGTGGCCGACACCGTGGCCCTCTTCTCCGCCATCATCGAGCGGGTGCCGCCCCTGGCTTCGGAGCTGCGTCCCGACGTGCCCGAGGACTTCGCCCGGCTCATCGCCCGCGCCTTGAACAAGGACCCCGCTGAGCGCTTCGCGACGGCGCAGGAGATGGCGGACGCGCTGCGGCCCTGGGCGCAGGTGGAGAAGGCCCCCACCCTGCGGCTCGTGGAGCGCCCTCCCGAGCCGGAGCCGGTGGCCCCGGGCCTCGACGACGACGACGACGAGGTCACCCAGTTGGAAGCGGCGCCCATGGACGCACAGGTCCGCGCCGAGCCCGAGCCGAAGCCGGCGCCTGTTCCTCCGACGGTCGGTCGCCGCGCGAGCTGGAAGGACCACCTCCTGGTGGTCGGCGCGACGCTGGTGGGAATCGTGGTGGGCGTGGCGCTCGGGCTGTAGCCCGAAAACACCACTGCCCGCTGGAGACCTCACGGCCCCCAGCGAGCAGCCCCCCTCCCCCCACCGTTCTTTCAGTGGACGACGAACGTCGAGGGCAACAACACCCTCGAGCCACGTCCCTGGAAGAGACTGTCGTTCAGGTGCAGCTGGACGACGACGTGCTTGCGCTTCTCCAGCTCCACGCGCTTGGTCGTGAACAGCAGCGAGCCCGAGCGCGCGTTGATGAGGCCCGTCACGCCCGACTCCCGGAACGCGCCCACGTCATCGAAGTGCACCCGGACGTCCGCCGCGTCCGCCTCCGCCGGCAGGTAGAAGTACCCCAGCAGATAGGCGTGGTCCGTGCGCGCCAGGTCCATGGCCCGCGCCGAGGGCGACAGCTGGAACGGCACCCGCCGGCCCTGCACCATCACCTCCACGCGCCCCACGCCCAGCATCAGCTTCTCGTAGTCCTCGGCGTCCTGCCCCAGCAGGCGCAGCTCGAAGCGGTCCCCCTCGGGGACCTCGGTGGGCACCGTCTCGCCGCCGTCACACGCGGTCAGCGACAGCGCCAGGAACACTCCGGACAGGATCTTCCAGTTTGGATTCGTCGACATGTCATCCCCCTCTCAGTACCGCGGCTCCACTGCCCGCTCCTGTCCCTTCAGCGGATCCAGCTTCCAGGCCTTCTTGCTCAACGGAACCGCCCGACGCACGCCGGAGCGGTTGTGCTTCTCCAGCTCCCCCAGCGCCTTCTGGAGCACCATCGGATGCGGCGTCACCCACGCCTCCAGCCCGGCCATCTGGGGCGCGGGCGTGCCGAAGTAGCGCTCGTTGCACGTGGCGGTGAGCAGCTCACGCGCCGCGCGGGCCTTGAGCGACTCCAGCTCCGAGCGGATGGCGCCGTCCTGCGCGATTCCCGGGTTGGCCCACAGCACGCCCAGCGCGCCCTCCATCGTGGTCACCTTGCCCAGCTGCCCCAGGGAGATGGGCCCCTGGGCCAGACACTCCGCCAGCGCGTCCTCGGAGGCGCCGAAGAAGCCGTGGTCCCGCGTCACCTTGTTCACCCTCGGTGGCTCGCCCGGGTCCACGTTGAAGGCACACGTCGCGCCATCCGCGAACTGCGTCGCCGGACCCGTGGTGATGGTGGTCAGCGCACCGGTGACCAGGTTCGCCGAGTAGAAGGTATTGGCCAGCACGTTGTCCCGGTTCGTGGTTCCGTAGAAATACAAATCCCCCGCCGTGGTGAAGAACGCGGACACCATGGAGTTGCCCACCGAGGGGTTGCCATTGATGAGCGTGGGCAGGAGGAAGTCGGTGAACGTGCCCAGCACCGGGTTGACGACGGTGACGCGCTGGGTGGCGCTGTTGAAGCCATACAACAGCCCATTGACCGGGTTCACCGCGAAGTCCGCCACGCGGAACGTCTGGGGCGTGCCCACGACGACATCCGTCAACGTCGCGCCCGTGCTGGTGTTGACGCGGACCAGGTGGTTGGAGGTGATTTCGAAGCCCAGGAACGTGCCGTCCTCCAGGACGGCGCCCGCGGCCCAGGCCGCCGTGTTCGCGGCGCCCGACACCAGCGGAGCCACGGCCGTCGCCGAGCCATTGGCATCCACCCGGATGAAGGTCGGCGGCGTCACGCTGTCGGACGCGATGGCATACAGGAAGCCATCGACGTGATTGAAGGCAAGGGCGTTGTAGGGCACCGACGCCTCGCCCTGCAGCGCCAGGGTGGACGTCGCCGGGTCGAACACGTAGAGGCGTGACGGCCCCACCGGCAGTCCGCCGCTCGAGGAGGACGCCGTGGACACATAGATGGTGTCGTCACATGACAGGATGCGCTCCTGGCCGCACCGCACGTTGACCCCGTCCTGCGCCGAGCCGCTGTCCCAGGTGATGCCGAAGACGTTGGTGAACGTCACGTCCTCGTTGGGCGTCGAGGGATTCGTGTCGAGCACGCCCAGCGCGAGGCAGGCCTCGTAGCTCGCCAGGGGGAACGCACACTGGTACGTGACGCTGCCTCCCACTTGCACCGTCAACGGCGGCGCCGGGGTCAGCGTGCACTGGGTCAGCAAGGGGTCCACCGCCGTGAGCAGGATGGACTCCAGCGTGGGGTGGATGTTGGTGGCGCTGAACGTGAAGTTCAGCGTCGTGGGATAGGTGCTGACGGACACCTGCTTCACGCCATTCACGAGCTTCTCCGCTCGGAAGTCGTGTGCCGCGACTGCCGGGGCCCATAACGCGCCACCCAGCAGGACTGCGAAACAGCTGCGATTCATTCGGAGGCCTCCACGCCCCTTGGGGGACTTGTGGCAAGGGGTGCCACTCGCCCTGCACGGAAGGTGCCCGGAAGTCTCTTTTTTCCAAAACATCTATATTTTCCGGACTGAGGATGCCTTCGGGTCGTGAATGTCTATTCATCAGCGGGCGAAGAGCCTTGGACATTCCCGAATGCTGGAGCCCCGAGAGCGCGAGGATGACCTGTGACGAAAGGCTGTCTCATCCCCGGGGGCAGTCGACGTGCGGGGAGGCGCGGCGCATGTCCCGGCGGAATCGGAAAGTTTTGACGCGGGTGAGCGGAAACAATTGCAGTCGCAGACGCTCAGTGGGGAGCACTCGGCGCGCCGGGCTCCAGCGGGGCATGGCCCCGGGTCTCCAGGTCCGAGCGCAGGTACCACGGCACGCTGATGACGACGACGCGCCGGGCGCCGGACAACAGCAGCGTGCTGCGCAACAGCTCCGCGCGGCGGCCATACATGACGGCGCGATACCACTGACGCTCGAGCAACTCCGGCAGGACGACGGCCACGGTGCGGTGGTCATCCTCGGCCAGGAGCGTGTCCACGTAGTCCAGCAGCGGCTGCACCAGCCCCCGGTACGGCGAGGGCAGCTCCTCCAGCCGGGGCGCGTGCAGCCGGGCCCGCACCGCGGGCTCCTCGACGAAGCGGGCCCACTCGCGCGAGAGCGTCCCGGGCACGACATCGTCGTCGTCGGTGCACACGTGCACCGCGCGGACGTCCTGGCACAGCCCCAACGCGAAGCGCAGCGCCGTCTCCGAGGCGTGGGACCAGCGGCTCACCGGCACCACCGCCACCAGGCTCTCTCGGGTGTCCAGGCGCAGCGGGCGAGACAGGCCCGTCTGCCGGCGCATGCGCAGGTAGGCCGCGTGGACGCGACTGAACAGGAGCACGCCCAGGGGGATGAGCACGACGGCGGCCCAGCCGCCATGCGTGAACTTGGCGACGCAGACGATGGCGAGCGCCACGCCCGTCAGCGTCGCGCCCAGGCCATTGAGGGCGCGGCGCCACCGCCAGCCCTCCGACGGGTGGCGCGTCCAGTACACCACCATCCCCGCCTGGGAGAGCGTGAAGGCCAGGAGCGCGCCGATGGCGAACAGCGGGATGAGCCGGTCCGTGACGGCGCCCGAGGCGACGATGAGCGCGCCCGCGAGCACCGCCAACAGCAGGATGCCCCGCGAGTAGGCCAGCCGCCTGCCGCGGTGCACGAAGGCCACCGGCAGGTAGCGGTCCATCGCCAGCAGCCAGCACACGCGCGGGAAGCCCGCGAAGCTGGTGTTGGCCGACAGCGCGAGCACGCCGAGGATGGACGTCATGGCCACGTAATAGAAGACGCCCCGCCCCGTCACCGCCGCGAGCAGCTGGGACAGCACGCTCTGGTAGCCGGGGCCCTCCGGCACCGTCGCCCCCACGCCATAGAGCCGGCACAGCACGGCCACGCCCACCAGCAGCACCACGAGCACCAGGATGATGAGCGAGAGCGTGACGCGAGCGCGGCGGACCGAGGGCGCGCGGAACACCGGCACCGCGTTGCTCACCGCCTCCACGCCCGTCATGGCCGTGCAGCCGCTGGCGAAGGCCCTGAGGATGAGCCACACGCCCAGCCCCGAGGAGACCGGCGGCAGCGCGGGCGGCGCCACCACGGGCACGGGCGCGCCCCCGGCGGCCACCGCGCGGAAGGTCCCCATCGCCAGCAGCGCGACGAGTGAGCCGATGAACAGCGCGGTGGGCAGCAGGAACAGGGCGCCGGCCTCGCGGGCGCCGCGCAGGTTGACCAGGGTGAGCAGGCCGAGCAGCCCCAGCGCGAGGCCGAGCGTGTGCGGGCGGAGCGCGGGGAACGCGGAGGTGATGGCCCCCACGCCCGCGGAGATGCCCACCGCCACGTTGAGCAGGTAGTCCAGCAGCAGCGCGGAGGCGGCGAGCAGTCCCACGGGCCGCCCCAGGTTCTCGCGCGCCACGGTGTAGGCCCCGCCGCCGCGCGGATAGGCGGCGATGGTCTGCCGATAGGAGGTGGCCACCACCACCAGCAGCCCGACAATGCTCAGGGTGATGGGCAGCAGCACCCCCACGCCCCCACCGCCCAGGGGACGCAGCACGGTGAGCGCGGCCTCGGGGCCGTAGGCCGCGGAGGACAGCGCGTCCAACCCGAGCAGCGCCACGCCGGCGAGCACGCCCACCTGCTCGTGGGAGGCCTGGGCGCTGGTGAGCGGACGGCCGAGCAACAGGTCCGTCCAGCTCCACCCGTCCCGCCTCCGGGTGCTGCTCGCCCGCGTCGGCTCCGTCATGCGCTCGCGGCCCTCCCTCCGGGGTCCGAGGACATGTTGAGGATGCCCCGCTCCAGGCAGGACGACGGACGGTGCGGGCGCGCGACGGCGCGCAGGCGCCGGACACGAGGGGCGCGGCGCTCTCCACCCCGCCTCCTGTCGGGCAGGCGGGTGCTCCACGGCGGACATCCCGCCGGGCCATGTGTCGACGCCGGACGCTTGGCCCTCCGGTCCGGTTCACGCGGCGCACCCCGAGCAACCACCTCCGTGAAACCCCACGAGTCACGTTGGAGGGCAGCACGCATGGCCAAGAAGCACCGCTGGACGCTGGCAGTCATCGCCAGCCTGGGAGTGTCCGGGACGGCATGGGCACAGGAGCGCGAGTCGGGCGCGGTGGAGATGGACGTCCGCGCGGCGCACGGGATGTCCGGGCCGCAGGTGGCGATAGGCGTCAACCTGGGCCTGGGTCTGGGCCATGTGTACAAGGACGGCACGTCGCGCACGGGCGCGCGCGAGGACCTGAAGATCACCGACGCGGCGAACGCCTCGCTGCCGCTGCTGGCGGAGGTGGGCTATCGGCTCAACCCGCGCTTCTACGTGGGGCTCTGGGGTTCGTGGGAGAAGGTCTTCACCAAGACGAACGACATCTCCTGCCCCGAGAACTTCGACTGCAACAACTACCAATGGCGCTTCGGACCGGAGGTCCGCTACCACATCAACCCTGCGTCGGGCTTCGACCCCTGGGTCGGCCTGTCGGTGGGCATGGAGATCCTCAAGAGCCACGTGAAGGGTGACACGCAGGTGCCCCTGCCCACGGGTGGCTTCGCGCCGGCGCGCATCGACACGCGGGTGGAGGACCGGGGCCCCACCTACGCGCGCATCAGCGTGGGCGGCGACGTGCGCGTCTCCAACTACCTGGCGCTGGGCCCCATCATCACCGCGTCCGTGGGCAGCTACACCGTGCGCACCGGCGAGCAGACCGTCACGGTGACGGGCCTGCCCGCGCAGACCAGCGCCGTCAGCGCCGTGGACGACGGCTTCCACGCGCTCTTCACGCTCGGCGTGCGAGGCATCTTCCGCGCCTTCTAGCGAGTGGCGCCAACCACCACCCCGGACCCCGGCGGGCCGCCCCCTCCAGCGGTACCCCCGGGCTTGAGGAGCCGCTCACCCGCTGACGTTGAAGAAGGCGGGGAGCGGCGTCGTGCCATCCGCCTTGAAGGCCCGGATGACGGCGCGGAAGCGGACCGTCTGGTTCGCGTTGACGGTGGTGTCGGCCGCGGAGGGGGCGAAGAGCGTGCTGTTCGTCTCCCAGTTGCCCGCCGTGTTCAGGACCTTCAGCGTCGGGTTGCAGCTCGCGTCGTAGTCCATGCGTCCACCGCCGATGCGGTCCCAGCGCTTCTGGCCTCCGGCCGCCGTCTGCTCGCGGTACAGGTCCACGTGCGCGCGGCCGTTGGCGCCGCCGTTCGCCGGGCAGTTCAGGATGCCGGGGTACATCGGATGGGACGCGGACCAGACGTGGGTGATGTCCACGTCCGCGATGAAGCCCGGGCACAGCCCCGACGCGTGGTAGCCCGTGCCGCCGCTGTTCACGTTGCCGTAGTACCAGGGAGCGGACGAGGCGTCGGCGGGCTCCGACAGGCAGTCGAACACGGAGCGCACCGCGGCGGCGACCACGGCCCCTCGCGTCCGCACGCCGTCATGGTCCTCGGTGATCCACCCGTGGAACTGCTCCAACTGGATGCCATTGGAGAACGCGGTGGCCGCGTTGACGAAGTTCTCCGAGCCATCGCCGTCGAAGCAGTCGCCCCACTTGTAGGTGATGCGGGAGCCGTCCTCGAAGGCGGAGTCGGGGAAGGCCATGCGGATGACCTCGGCCACGCCCCGGTGCATGGGCTGCTCCTCGTCGTCGCCGTTCTGCCCGCCCACGCGCACGGCGATGGAGGACGGGCAGCTTGCGCCATGCGTGTGGAACGACACCGCGTACGGCATGCGCGCGCCCCCGGCGCCCGTGTGCAGCGACAAGGCTGGCCAGCTGTGCCGCAGGTTGGCGGAGGTGATGTGGAACCGGTCGAGCTCGTGATGGTTGCGCTGCGCATTGTTGAAGCCCGCGCCCCACAGCGTCTCCCACGTCCGCGCGCCCGTGGCCGCGTCCATCGCCTGCAGCTGGGCCAGGGTGCCGTTCTCCATCAGGTGCGGCCAGGTGTAGAGGACCTTGGGCGCCGACTGGGGCTTGTAGAGCTCCACCAGCGAGTTGGCCGAGCCGCCCGTGACGACGGACACCGACGGCGTCGTCAGCGCGGGCAGGTCCCAGTTCGCGCCCGCCGCGCCCGCGAAGTTGCTGCGCACCGTGGGCAGCGTGAGCGTGTGGGTCGTCTCGTCGTCCGTGCCGTTGCCATCCAGGTTCAGGTCGATGGTGCCGTTGGCGTCGAAGTCCGCGTCGATGTCCACGCGGTTGCGGAAGCCCATCTGCGTCATGAGGATGTTGGGACCGCCAGAGCTGCCCACGGCGGTGCACACGCCCCTCAGCGTGGTGCCCCGGTAGATGAGCAGCTGCGTGCGCGGCGGAATCGGGTCCAGGATGCCGTCCCCGTTCAGGTCCTGGTTGGGCACCAGGCAGTTCTCGTGACGCGCCGAGGCAACGCCTCCCGTGTCCGGAATGGCGCTGTCACTCACGACCTGGATGTGGCTGGCGGCATAGACGACGGCGGCGCGAGACGCGTCCAGCGCCTCGGCGTTGTTGATGGGCTCGGAAACTTCGGGCCCCGCGCAACCCGCGAGGAAGACCAGGGGCCACCAACGGAGTCGGGTCAGCTGCATGAGGTGCGTTCCTTTCGGAGGGGTGGTTCGCACTCACCAACGACGCCTCGGCCGAATGTTCCCGGCTCACGGTATATTGCGTCATTTCCCCGCACCGGATGCCCTGTGGCATTTGAACCCGGGTCGCAAAAGCCCCTCCCGAAAAGGCCTCCCAAACCTTTCCTACATGTCAGGGGATGCAGACCTATTTACAGGCATGCATCGCGCGGTCGAGCATTGGGCCCCTCATGGCTGCCCACCGCCCTACCCCGACATCTTTCGACAGCCTTGCCTCACACGCTGGTTCCGTGAGGCTTCACAACCCATCGCGCCGAGCCGCGCTGCTGGCCCTGATGGGCTGCGCGTTGCTCGTGGCGCTCCTGCACTCACCGACGGCGAAGGCCGCGGAGGCAGGCGCTCCCGTCCAGTTGAAGGAAGGCTGGCGCTATCGCTGGGGCGACTCTCCTCCCGGAACGGATGGCATTCCGTTGTGGGCCCAGACGGCCAACGTCGCCGACGACTGGCGCACGATGGAAGCGAACAAGCCGCCTCCGGGACGCGGCACGAACACGTTCCTGTGGTTGAGCATCCCGTTGCCGGAAGGCCCGTGGGCGGAGCCCGCGGTGATGCTCGGCGAAGTGACCAACGCCGTGGAGGCGTACGCCAACGGTCAGCGCATCTACGTCAGCGGCAAGCTGAACACGTCGGGCGCGGAGCTGTCCGACAACATGGCCTGGCACCTGGTGCCGGTGCCTCGCTCGGCGCTGGGCGGACACCTGCTGCTGCGCGTGCAGTCGAGCAACCCGAACATCGGCGTGGCGCAGGGCGCGCAGGTGGGCTCGCGCCACCAGTTGCTCGCGTTGGTGACGCGTGACGGCCAGGCGCCGTTCGTCATGGGCATGCTGCTGCTGTCGGTGGCGCTGGGCTCGGGGGGTGCGTTCCTGATGCACTGGCGGCGGCGGATGCTCGCGGGCCTGGCGGTCTTCTCCGCCAGCGGCGGCTTCGTGCTGCTGGGATTGAGCGGCATGCCCAACGCGCTGTGGGATGCGCCCATCACCGCCACGCGCTTCACGGTGCTGGGCATCTTCCTGCTCGTGTCCGGCCTCATCGAGTTCGTGTCGGACGCCATCCTGGACAACCAGCGGCGGTGGTTCCGGCTGGGCGCCATGGGCTACACGGCGCTGTGCGTGGTGGCGGCGCTCACCGTCTTCATCGACCTGGGGACGGCGCAGCGCATCCTGGTGCCCTTCCTGCCCTTCTCCTTCACCATCCTGCTGGTGTGCTTCCTGGTGGCGGCGATGGAGGCGTGGCGTGGCAACCCCGACGCGCGCATCTTCATGGGGGGCCTGGCGGGCCTGGTGTTGTTCCTGGCGCTCACGGTGCTGCCGGTCATCGGCGTGCTGAGCGTGTCGTTCGGCAATGTGTCGCACTGGGGCTATCTGGCGCTGACGCTGTCGCTGCTGGGCATCGTCGCGCGGCGCTCCATCGAGGTGGTGCGCTCGCTGGAGGCACACACCCGTCAGTTGGAGGAGCGTCAGGCGGAGGTCCGCAACCTCGCCGAGCGCATGGGCACGGGCGCCGGGGAGCTGGCCACGGTGGTGCAGCAGCTGCGCTCCACGAGTGATCAGCAGACCGAGGGTGTCAGCCGGCAGGCCGCGGCGCTGCAGGAGGCGGAGCAGACGGTGAAGGAGATCCGCCGCTCGTCGCAGATGACGGCGGAGAAGGCCAGCTCGCTGGCGGCGTCCGCCGAGGGCGCCGAGCAGGTGGGCCGCGAGGGCAGCGCCGCGCTGGAGCGCACGCTGGGGGACCTGGCCGCCATCCGCAACGAGGTGTCGGAGATGGCGCGGCGGATCCTGGCGCTCGACGAGCGCACGCGCGAGGTGTCCGGCATCGTCGACTCGGTGAAGGACCTGGCGGACCAGTCCAACATGCTGGCCATCAACGCGGCCATCGAGGCGGCGCGCAGTGGTGAGAGTGGCCGGGGCTTCGGCGTGGTGGCGCGCGAGATGCGCGGCCTGGCCGACCAGTCCATCCGCGCCACGCATCGCATCCGCGAGGTGCTCAACGGCGTGAGCGCGAGCATGCGCGAGGCGGCCCAGTTCAGCGAGAAGGGCGACGAGCGCGTGCGGCAGAGCCTGGACGCGGTGCGCACCTCCAGCGCGCAGTTCCAGGAGCTGGCGGTGCTGATTGGCGACTCCAGCGCCAGCATGCGGCAGATCACCGCCGCGGTGAGCGCGCAGGACGCGGGCACCCAGCAGATGGCCCTGGCCATCCAGGAGCTGTCCGGACAGATGCAGCGCACGCTGAAGACGGTGCAGGAGACCCAGGAGGCCACGCGCTCCGTGCAGTCGCTGGCGGAGAGCATGTCGGGCCTGGCCACCCAGTCGCTCCGGACGGAGAGCGGCACGCACGCCGCTCCGCACCGCTGAACGAGGTTCCTCTCACGCTGCGAGCTCATATGCCCACCCGTGCCACGCTGTCGGTCGTGTTGCTGCTCATCGGCTCCCTCGCCTGCGCTTGCGCCACCACGCAGGCGGCGGACGCCGACCAGCCTCCCCGGCCCAAGACGACGGTCCAGGTGGAGAGCCGCAAGACGGTGGACGTGAACCTCTACGCCCTCAACGGGGCGCGCAGGGTGCGGCTGGGCACGGTGCCAGGGATGTCCAGCCGCAACTTCGTGCTGCCCCCGGACATGGTGGGCGTCACGGACCGGGTGCGCTTCGGCGTGGAGATCATCGGCACGTTCGGCAGCAAGAACATCGGCAGCGAGCGCCGCTTCGAAAGCGAGCAGGAGATCACCGTCCAGCCGGGTGAGGAAGTCAGCCTGACGCTCTACTGAGCGGCCGGGACCGCCTCCCCCATCCTGGGGGGAGGTGGTGGCTGGCTAGCGTGGCGTGGGCGCTGAGCGGAACGACGCCAGGTCCTCCGCGGCCCCCTGCGTGGGCTGGGTGAGCGCCTGGACACCGTCGAAGGGCAGCGCGGGAGCGGGCTCCAGCTGATGCGGCGGGCCTTCCGAAGTGGCCAGGGCGGGCTCGGTGACGTCCAGGGTGAAGAAGCCCCCGTTGTTGTCCTCGTTGCCCTCGGCGACGGTGTTGTCCACGTCGGCGAGGAGCACGACGCGGTAGCTGCCCGGAGCGATTGCGGGCGAGAAGCTGATGGCGGTGGGTGGGAAGGACCAGGTCCCGGAGCCGGCGTTGATGGGAATGGCGCCGATGGACTCCAGCACCTGGAAGTCCGGGTCCGTGAGGTAGACACCCACGCGGGAGGCGGCGGGCGCGGGACAGCGGGAGTACAGGTCGAACGAGAGGTTCGCGGTGCCGCCTGGCTGGATGACACCCGGGCTGAGCGTCCCGGCGGTGAAGTAGAAGTCGGGAGGTTTGGCGGTGCCGATGAGCGTGTCGTCCCGCACCAGCGTGGTGCTGTCCACGCGGCCCAGGACGTACCACACGGACGACTGACAGGCGGCCTCGAGGTACTCGAGCTGGGCGACCGTGTTGGCGGGCATGCTGAAGCGATTGATGTAGGCCGTCTGGGTTCCGATGGGTGGGTAGTAGGGCCCCAGGCCCGAGCCCCGCAGGCCAATCTGCTGGGTGAACAGCGTATAGACGCCGCTGCTCCCGTTCGCGGTGGAGGAGAGATAGAAGGTCACCTGCGCCACCGCCGCGCCGGCGCCGTACTTGCTGCCCGTCATCGAGTACTGCACGTTGAAGCCCGCCAGCGGGCTGGGGAGCGTCTGGGGCGCGGTGACAGAGATCATCTGCACCTGCGCCCAGGCCGAAGTGGAGACGACACACCACAACAGGAGGAAGGACACCTTGCCGGATTTTCTTGTCATGGCGGGGACAGTGGCCATCGGGCAACCCCCGCATCAAGACAGACACCCATCGCCCGGCCGCCCCAAAGCCAGACATCCACGCTCGATGGACGGCGCTGGAACACGGACGACCCTGGCATGTCCCGCCTTTGGAGTTGGCACCTCGGCACCGGGGTTCTGATGACAGTCACCCTATTTCCGAGGGTGGCGTGATGAGAGAATGCTGGAGCGGATGTCCGACGAGGTGACGACATGGGCTACACGGAACCGGAGACCGTCGAGGAAGGGCTCGCGCTGCTGGCGAGCGTCGAGGGGGCTCGGTGTCTGGCGGGAGGGGCGTCGTTGGTGGCGATGATGAACCAGCGTCGGAGCGCGCCGCCGCTCCTGGTGAGCCTGCAGCGCATCGCGGAGCTCTCGGCAATCTCAGCGTCGGAGGAAGGCGTGTGGCTGGGCGCCATGTGCACGCATCGGCAGGTGGCGGAGGAGTCACGGCTGCGGGGTGCGATGGAGGTGGTGCGTGACGCGGCCCGGCAGCTGGCCCACCCCGCCATCCGGAACATGGCCACGGTGGGAGGCTCGTTGGGGCTCGCGGACCCGGCGACGGAGCTGCCCGTGGCGCTGGTGGCCGCCTCTGCCCTGGTCGAGGTCGCGGGCGCGCGAGGACGGCGCAGGGTTCCGGTGCGTGAGCTGCTGCGTGGGGCATTCGAGACGTCGTTGGCGCGAGGAGAGCTCATCACCCGCGTGCTCGTGCCCCGAGGGCCCGCCGGAGCGCGGGGACAGCATCATCGCTACAGCCGCGTGGACGCGGACTACCCCATCCTGTCCATCGCGTGCGTGGTGACGATGGAGGCGGGTCGATGCACCCATGCGCGCGTGGCGGTGGGCTCGTGCGGGCCTGTTCCGCTCCAGCGGGATGAGGCGGACCAGCGCCTGGTGGGGACGCGGCTGGAGGAGGAGGACATCACCGCCGCGGGGGCCCTGCTCTCCCAGGCAGCGAGTCCTCCGGATGATGTCCGAGGGTCGGCGGAGTACAGGCGGTTGCTCCTACCCCGGCTGCTCGGGCGAGCGCTCGCGCAGGCGCGGGAGGTGGGCAATGGCTGAGGAACTGGCGGTGAGGCTCGTCGTCAATGGACGCCCGCATGACCTCCGGGTGGCGACGCAAAGGACGCTGCTGGACGTGTTGCGCGAGGACCTCCGCTCCACGGGCACGCGGCGGGGATGTGACGAGGGGAGCTGTGGGGCATGCACCGTCCTGGTGGATGGCCTGCCCGTGTTGTCATGCCTCACGTTGGCGGTGAGCCGGCAGGGCCGGGCCATCACCACCATCGAGGGCGTGGAGGCGAACGGTGTGCTGCACCCCGTTCAGCAGGCCCTCGTGGACCACGGGGCCGTGCAATGTGGATTCTGCATGTCGGGCATCGTGCTCACGGCGAAGGCCTTGCTGGAGCGCAATCCGACCCCGTCCGTCGAGGATGTCCGGCAGGCACTCGGCAGCAATGTGTGTCGGTGCTCGGGCTATGTCCGCGTCGTCGAGGCCATCGCCTCCGTGGGCCGCGCCCCGAGTGCCGCGAAGTCTCACGAGGAGGCGCGATGAGCCTCGACCCGAAGACCTCGGCGGAGCCCGGCGTGGAGTCCTCGGAACATCCGGCGGCCGCATCGCGGCCCAGGCCCCCTCCCGAGCCGGTGGGTGACGTCGTGGGACGCTCCGCCGTCCGGCCGGACGCGCGTGAGAAGGTCACCGGACGCGCGATCTATACGGATGACCTCCAGCTTCCTGGGATGCTGCAGGGCGCGCTCTTGGGCAGTCCCCACGCGCACGCGCGCATCCTGTCCTACGACGCCTCGCGAGCCCGTGCGCTGCCGGGCGTGCGCGCCGTGCTCACGGCGGAGGACCTGCCACCCATCGACATCGGCCCCGTGGTGAAGGACCAACCGCTGCTCGCGAGAGGCAAGGTGCGCTACGCGGGCGAGCCCGTGGCCGCCGTGGCCGCCGTCGACCTGGCCACCGCGCGCCGGGCCCTGGAGCTCATCGACATCCGCTACGAGGTCCTCCCGGACGTCCTCGACGTGGAAGCCGCACTGCGTCCCGACGCGCCTCCCATCCACGCGCCTCGCGATGGCCGCCCGCCCAACGCCGCAGCCCACATCCGGCTCGTCGAGGGCGACCCGGACCGCATGTGGTCCCGCTGCGACGTCGTCATCGAGGACATCTACGAGACACCCGCGCAACAGCACATCTACCTGGAGCCCTGCTCCACCGTCGCCGACGTGGACCTGGACAGCGGTCGGCTCACCCTCCACACGTCCACGCAGTCGGTGTTCCGCGTCCAGGCCATCACCGCGGAGGCGCTCGCCCTCCCCATGACGAAGGTGCGCGTGCTCGCGCCTCGCGTGGGCGGCGCATTCGGAGGCAAGACGGAGTCCACCAATCAGCCCATCACCGCGGCGCTGGCCCGCGCGGCCCGGGCGCCGGTGAAGCTCACGTTCTCCCGCACGGATGACATGACGATGATGCGCTCACGCCACGGCGCGCGCATCCACCTGCGCACCGGCGCGTCGAAGGACGGACGCATCCTCGTCCGACAGGCGCGCATCTACCTGGACACGGGCGCCTACGCGGACGACGGCCCCTTCGTCGCCGCCGTCGCCAGCTACTTCGCGCGCGGGCCCTATCGCATCCCTCACGTCGACATCGAGTGCTGGTGCGTCTACACCAACAAGCTGCGCGGCTCCGCGTTCCGGGGCTTCGGCAATCCACAGATCCACTTCGCCAGCGAGACGCAGGTGGACCGCATCGCGGACGCATTGAAGGTCGACCCCATCGAGCTTCGAATCTCCAACGCACTGGAGACCGGTGAGCGGTGGCTCGGAGGCGCCCCCGTGGAGAGCGGCACGCTGCGCGCATGCCTGGAGCGCGCCCGGGATGTGGCGCAGTGGGCACGGCGCAGACAAGCCACGGAGCCGTGCGCGCCCGGCAAGCGCAGGGGCATCGGCGTCTCCGCGGTGGCGCATGTCTCCGGGTTGCTCGGCTCCAGCGCCACGGTGCGGCTGAACGAGGACGGGACGGTCGGCGTCAACACGGGCGCGGTGGACATCGGACAGGGCTCGGACATCGCGCTGGCGCAGTGCGCGGCGGGAGCGCTCGGCCTGCCGCTGGAGCACATCCAGTTCAGCCGGCCCGACACGGACACGTCACCCTATGACTGGGCCACGGGCGGCACGCGCACCACGTTCACCGTGGGCCGCGCCATCACCCAGG
Organism: Myxococcus fulvus; assembly: GCF_900111765.1. The sequence continues at coordinate 156,826 of NZ_FOIB01000007.1, read as the reverse complement.
CCTGTGAGCAGCTCCGGGAGCAGCTCTTCGAACAAGCGGCGGAGGTCCTCCAGCGTCCCGCGCGCTCACTCGAGCTGCGGCCCGGAGGACTCGTCGGCGTGCGGGGTGAGCCGGAGCTGACGGTGTCCTTCGCGGCGCTCGCCGGGCGCGCGCTCTACGTCGAGGGCGGTCCACCCATCGCCTCCGCGCGGTGGATGTTCCCACCCTTCCAGCTCGACACGCGGCGCACGCAGGTCGAGGGCCTGCCGACCATGGCCAACGGCTTCTTCGTCTTCGCCGCGCAGGTGGCGGAGGTCGAGGTGGACGAGGTGACGGGCCACGTGCGGCTGCTCGAAGCCTGGAGCGTCCACGACGTGGGGCGGGCGCTCAACCCCGCGGCGGCGGAGGGGCAGGTCATCGGCGGCTTCGTGCAGGGGCTCGGCTTCGCGCTCACGGAGGAGCTGCTGTGGAAGGACGGGCAGCTGCTCAATCCCTCCATGAGTGGCTACAAGGTGCCGGGCGTGCTGGACGTGCCGCTCGCCATCCACCCCATCCTCCTGGAGCATCCCGCCGGTCCCGGCCCCTTCGGAGCCAAGGGCGTCGCGGAGGTGAGCCTCGTCGGCGTCGCGCCCGCCGTCTGCAACGCCATCCGCCACGCCACCGGAGCCCTGGTCACGCGAATCCCCGCCACCGGTGAACGTGTCCTCCGCGCCCTGCTCGCCACACCGGACACCGACTGACGTAGCGACGACGCGCGGGAGAAGCCGCGAGGCCCTACGGACGAGGTGGACGGGGACAATCAGGCGGCTACAGTCCGCCCATGACTGTCCAGGCGATGAGCGTACTGCTGGAGGTGGACGACGGCGTCGCCACCCTCACGATGAACGATGCGGCCCGCCGCAACGCGATGACCCCCGAGCTGGGAATCGCGCTGCGCGAGCGCGTCGAGGAGCTGCGTGGACGCAATGACGTGCGCGCCGTGCTCCTCACCGGCGCGGGCGGAACGTTCTCCGCCGGCGGAGACCTCCAGATGCTGGACCGTCTGCGCCAGGTCCCCTTCGAGGAGGCCCGCCTCTTCATGCTCGAGTTCTACTCGCGCTACCTCTGTCTCCTCGACCTGCCCGTGCCGACCATCGCCGCCGTCGAAGGCGCCGCCATCGGCGCCGGCTTCTGCGTGGCCCTCGCGTGCGACATCGTCATCGCCTCCGAGGACGCGAAGCTCGCGCTCAACTTCGTCCAGCTCGGCCTGCACCCCGGCATGGGCGCCACCTTCCTCGTCCCCCTGCGCGCGGGCCCCCAGCGCGCCGCGGAGCTGCTGCTCACCGGCCGCCGCTTCGATGGCCGCGAGGCCGCCCGGCTCGGCCTCGTCCTCGAGGCCACTGCCGCGGACCAGACGCGCGCCCGGGCCTCCACGCTCGCCCGCACCATCGCGTCCAATGCGCCGCTCGCGACCCGAGGGCTCAAGCAACGGCTCGGCCTGGACCGCGCGGCCCTGCGCCGTGCGTTGGAAGAAGAGGCCCGGCTCCAGGCGGAGAGCTACGGCAGCGCGGACCTGGGCGAGGGACTCGCCGCCGCCGCGGCCCGCCGTCCCCCCGTGTTCCACGGACGCTAGCCCCAAGGAGCGTGAGCACATGGCCCCCCTTCGATTGGAACGACACCTCCACGGCGTCCACGTCGTGCTGCACTGCGAGGACGACGCGGAGGAGCAGGCCGAGTGGGTGCTCGGTGTGCTCGCCCGCCTCCCCCCGGGTGGCCTGCTCCCGGGCCGCACGCTGCGCTTCGGCTGGTCCAACCTGCGACTGGACCCACGAGGCACCTCGCTCGTGGTGACCGAGCCCGACTTCGCCGGCAACCCGATGACGGGCTGGCGCGACGACATCACCGTGACGCTGCGGGTCCAGGGCCGCATGCTCGAGACCACCCAGACGGTGGGCTGTGATCCGCTCTTCCCCCGCTACGGCGACAGGGTCGACGCGCTGCCCGGCTGGGAGGTCAGCTCGCGGCTCGCCGTCGCGCGCATCCGCGCCCCCGAGGCCACCGACTCCGGCTGGCTCATCATCCCCCCGGGCGCCGCCACCGGGCAGGAGCCCGAGTCCCTCCCCCTCTACGCCCTGCTCCATCGCCGCCCCGCCCTGCTGTCCGCGCTCGCGCTGCCCGTGGGCTGGGTCGCCGAGTTCGAGGACGACGCGCTGCTCGGCTACGGCCGGCCGAACTGAGAAGCCGTCACCGCCGTCAGGTACGCTCGGGCCGAAGCGTCGAGCGCCGCAACTCAAATTCAAGAGAATGACATCGTGACCAAGCTCAATCAGATCATCGCCGTCGAGAAGGGCGTCAAGAACCGCTCCCAGCAGGAGCTGACCCAGGCGCACCACGACCTGCAGAAGCCGCAGCTGCTCAACGGCATCTCCCGCACCTATCAGCCCCGGGACGAAGAGGGTGAGCGCTTCCCCCCCGAGTCCACGCGCGTGCAGGTGCGCACCGACGACGTGCTGAAGAAGACGAAGGAGATCCTCACCCGCCTCTTCGACGTCACCGCCACCAAGGACCTCACCAACTGTCGCGCGAAGGCCGACGTGAGCGTGGACGGCCGCGTCCTGCTCAAGGGCGTGCCCGCGACGTACCTGCTCTTCCTCGAGAAGCAGCTGGTGGACCTGCACACCTTCGTGAAGAAGCTCCCCACGCTGGACCCGTCGGAGTCCTGGGTCCCGGACCCGGCGCAGGGCCTGTGGGCCACCGAGCCCGTGCAGACGGCGAAGACGAAGAAGGTCCCCCGAAACCACGTGAAGGCCGAGGCCACCGAGAAGCACCCCGCCCAGGTGGAGGTCTATTACGAGGACATCGTCGTCGGTTACTGGAAGACGGTGAAGTACTCGGGCGCCCTGCCGGCCGTCCGGGTCAATGAGCTGTTGGAGCGCGTGGAGAAGCTCCAGCAAGCGGTCAAGTTCGCGCGCGAGGAAGCCAACGCCGTCGCGGCGGAGGAGATGAAGGCCGGGGATGTTCTCCTCGGCTACCTCTTCAGCTAGGCTCGCGCACGCAGTCCTACGGAGTACAAACTCAAACTCAGCAGCAAGTTGACGCCGAGCGTTCCCGGGTCGTCTTCCAGTGCAGGTTCGAACCCTGCCCCCGCCAACCCTGTGGCGGGGTAGCCCAAATGGTAGAGGCGAGCGACAAAGACCGGGCCCGCGAAGCACCCCAGCTTCAGACTCTCACTCCAGACTCAACATTCGCTGTCGTGGGTCCGATCAACCGTCTTCGCCCTTCTCCTCGAGATGCTGGTTCAATTCCAGCCCGCCGCTTGTCTCACCCTCGCGCGGCGGTCGTTCAATCGCAGGACACGAGGCCTCATCCTGAGGCGAAGACTTAAACGTGCGGACTCCAACATGGCAGCACCCCGGGCCCGGTCAGGAGGACACCCTGATCGGGCCCACTTCTTTTGGGAATCTTCCATCCCGGCTGTCACGCATCCGTCGTTGAGCGTGCACGGCGCGGCGCGCCAGGGCGCGTGGGGTTGCCCCTGACTCGCGGGCCGACTTCAATGCGGAGTCGATGCTGTTCGGAAGCAAGACGCCCCCCTCCCGTTCCCAGCTCGTCACCGACGCGGACCTCGCGCGCTCCAAGGGTCGGCTGAACAAGGCCATCTCCGGCTACCGCAAGGCGCTGGAGCTGGAGCCCAAGGACGCGGTGGTGCTGGGCAAGCTCGCGCCGCTCTTGGCGAAGACGAAGCAGTCGGAGGCCGCGCTGGAGAGCTTCCGCGCGGCGGCCCAGGCGCACCTGGACAAGGGCTTCGCCGACAAGGCGCTCGCGGTGTACGCGCAGGCGACGGAGCTGTTCCCCCGCGAGCTGGACTTGTGGCGCGAGGTGGCGCGGCTGCACGTGGAGAAGGGACATCGCGCGGAGGCGGTGAAGTCGCTCTTGCGCGGACGGCTCCAGTTCTCCCGGGCCTCGGAGCAAGGCAGCGCCATCGCGCTCCTGCGCGAGACGCTGGCGCTGGATGCGTCGCTGTTCGAGGTGAAGCTGGACCTGGCGCTCCAGCTCGCGCGCCAGAAGCAGCGGGACGAGGCGCTGGAGCTGCTCTCGCCGCTCGAGGCCGAGGCGAAGGGCCCGCGCCAGGTGCGCAAGCTTCGATGGACGCAGGCCCAGGTGAGCCCGAGCGTGGGCGCGTACTTCGCGTGGCTGCGCGCGGTGCTGCGCGGCGGCTGAAGCGGGTCAGGAGGCGCGCGGGAGCTCGGCCTGGATGCTCCGCCACGCGAGCCTCGGGAGCCGTGAGCGCATCCACGCCGGGTCCAACGCCGCGCCCGCCAGGTAGCGTCGGCACGCCTCGTGACTGGGGCCGAGCAACACGACGTCCAGCTGCAGGGGCGTCCACACGGGCACCCCGTCCTCGGCGATGAAGCGCGCCGTGTGATGGATGAGGGGCCCGAGCAGCTCCATCTTGCGCGCGAGCAGCACCTCCGCGGCGCCCGCGCTCAGCTCCATCGCCATGGCCTGGTACATGAAGCGCCCCTCGTCCGGATGGGCCAGGACCCACTCCAGGTGCCCATCCACCAGCGCGAGCACCGCGTCCTCCGCCGTGGTCGTGGCCAGCACGCGCTCGGTCTGGTGCGAGAAGAGCCGCTCGAAGGTGCGCATGAGCAGCGCCAGCGTCAGGTCCGGCAACCCGTCGAACAGGTGGTAGACGCTGGAGGGGCTCGCCCCCGCGGCCTTGCGAATCTCCTCGATGCCCGTGCCGAGGACACCCCGCTCCGTGAAGCATTGCAACGCCGCGTCCAGCAGCTCGTCGCGTCGCTTCACCCCATCCCGTCGTGCTGGCCCCATGCGCCCTACCCTAACCGAGGTCGTGAGCCTGGGCGCGATACAGTGGGCAGCGTGCGCCTCCAGCCCCACCCCTTCACCCTGCGACAGCTCCAGTACGCCGTCGCCGTCGCGGACAGCCTGAGCTTTCGCAAGGCCGCGACGCTCTGCCACGTCTCCCAGCCCTCGCTGAGCGCGCAGCTCGCGCAGCTCGAGGAGGCGCTCGGGGTCCGCCTCTTCGAGCGGGACAAGAAGCGCGTGCTGCCCACCGCCGCGGGCCAGCGCCTGGTGGAGCGCGCCCGCCGCCTGTTGCTGGAGGCGGACGACCTCCAGGAGGAGGCCCGGCGCGTGGGCAACCCGCTCGACGGCACGCTGCGCATCGGCATCATTCCCACCGTCTCGCCCTACCTGCTCCCCTCGCTCACGCCCGCGCTGCGCCGCCGCTTCGCGCGCCTGACGGTGGCGTGGGTGGAGGACAAGACGGAGGTCCTGACCCGCGAGCTGGCGGCGGGCACGCTGGACGCGGCGCTGCTCGCGCTGGAGGCGGACGTCGGCGACGTGGAGCAGGACATCATCGCGCGGGACGCGTTCTTCCTCGTCACGCCCAAGGGACATCCGCTCGGCGCGAAGGACACGCCGGTGACGCCCTCGGAGCTGCGCGACGCGAAGGTGCTCCTCCTGGATGAAGGCCACTGCCTGCGCGCCCAGGCCCTCGCGTTCTGCACCCGCGCGAGGACGCACGAGCAGGAGTTCCGCGCCACCAGCCTGTCGACGCTCGCGCAGATGGTGGCGGGCGGCGCGGGCGTCACCCTGCTGCCCGCGCTGGCCCTGCCGACGGAGAGTCGACGCGCGGACCTGGACATCCGCCCCATCGCCGCCCCCACGCCCCACCGCACGCTCGCGCTCGTCTGGCGCCGCGGCACACCGCTCGCGAGCGCTCTCAAGCAGCTGTCCGCCGTGCTCCGCGAGCACTACCCCGACACACCGCCCGCCCGTCCCCGAGGCCCGGCGCGAGGCCGCTGAAGCCGCGTCGTCATCAGAAGCTCCCCGCCATCCACGCGCCACCCAGGACGATGGAGAGCGTGGAGGCCACGCGGGGCACGTGGGTGGCCACCTTCGCCGACACCCGCTTCGCGCGGGAGAAGGCGGCGATTCCGGCGGTGAGCGCGGACATGGCCAGGGTGCTGCCCACGGAGAAGCCACCCAGGAAGAAGGCTTGCTCCGCCCCCGTCCCCGACACCGTGACGGGCAGGAGCAGCAGCAGCGCCGACGCGCCCGTCAGGCCGTGGACCAGCCCCACCGCGACGACCCCGCGCGACTGCCGCGCCTCATCGCCCATCCCCTCGCGCCGCTTCAGGCCCCAGACGCCCATGCTCAACAGGGCCAGTCCCGCGATGCGCTCGGCCCACTGGTCGACGAACTCCAGGTGCACCGCGGACAGGACGACCATCAAGAGCCCCGCGGCGACCAGGGTGCCGAGCCCATGGCCGAGCCCCCACAGCAACCCCACCCGCCAGGCCCCCTGACGCCGTCCGACGGACAGCGGCGCGAGGCTCAGCAGATGGTCCGGTCCCGCCAGCGCGTGCAGCGCACCTGAACCAACACCCGCGAGCGCGATGAGAGGCATCGTCAAGGCTCCTTCCACCTTGCATGGAAAGATGCCCATCGCGACTCCCCTGTTCCAAGACATCGTTTGGATGAAGGTGATAGCCAGGGACTATCACCCGCCAGCAAGGCCGCCTACCCGCCCAGCACGGGACGCGGGGCCAGCTCCGGGGAAGAAACCTCGCGCCACCAGGGCGTGACCGCCTCGACGCGCGTGGGCTCGCTCGCAGCCCCCAAACGGGGCGTGAACAAGCGCACCTGCTGCTCCGAGGCCAGTCGGACGAGCGTCTCCGCGGGCTCGTCCCAGGCGTGCAGCGCGAGGTTGAAGGTGCCCCAGTGCACCGGCATCAGCCGCCCGCCGCCCAGCATCTCGTGGACCTTGAGCGCGTTCTCCGGCCCCAGGTGGATGCCACCCCAGCTCGGATGGAACGCGCCGACCTCCAGCATCACCAGGTCGAACGGGCCATGCAGCCGGCCCACCTCGCGGAACTCCTCCGTCAGCCCCGTGTCGCCGCTGAAGAAGAGCCGATGACGCTCCCCCTCCAGCACCCACGACGCCCACAGCGTCCGGTTCCGGTCCGCCAGCCCCCGTCCCGAGAAGTGCTGCGAGGGCGTGGCCGTGAAGGTCACCGGTCCCACCGAGTGCTTCTCCCACCAGTCCAGCTCGGTGATGAGCTCCGGCGCCACGCCGTAGGCCTCCAGGTGCATCCCCACGCCCAGCGCGGTGATGAACGGCACGCGCCGCTTCGCCAGCGCGGTGATGGTGGCGCGGCACAGGTGGTCGTAGTGGTCATGCGACACCAGCACCGCGTCCAGCGCGGGGAGTGTCTCCAGTGACACCGGTACCGGGTGGAAGCGGCGAGGGCCCGCGAACGACATGGGCGAGGCGCGCTCGCCGAAGACGGGGTCCGTGAGGATGCGCGCTCCGTCCAGCTCCAGCAGCATCGTGCTGTGCCCCAGCCACGTCACCCGCAGGCCGGAGTCGGGCCGCCGGGCCCACGCCTCGAGCGGGCTCTCCAGTGGGAGGACGCCGGGCGGCGTGCGCTGGGTGCCGCCGAAGAAGTACTCACCGAGCAGCGGGAGCGGATTGCCCTGGAGGCCGGGCCCCACGGGGGCGGTGTTGCGAAACCGGCCATCCTCGTACCGCTGCGAGGCGCGCATCTTCTCGAGCCTCGGGCCCGAAGGCCCACAATCCCGTCTGGAAGAACCCATGCGGCCTCTTCTAACGGGCGCCCCCGACTCTGGCCACCTCGCCAGCAGTCCGGACGTACACGCCGACGCTCGCCTCCCCGCTCGCCGATTGGCTCAGCGCGGAGGGGGGTGCGACGCCTCCTCCCGGGCCACGCGCGAGTGGCGCCGCCCGTAGCCGAAGTAGATGACCAGCCCGAGGGCCAGCCAGAGCACCAGCCGGAGCCACGTCTCCAGTCCCAATCCCAGCATCAGCGCGCCGCAGGTGAGGATGCCCAGGATGGGGACCGCGGGGACGAACGGCGTGCGGAAGGGCCGGGGCAGGCCCGGCTGCGTGTAGCGCAGCACCAGGATGCCGGCGCAGACCACCATGAACGCGAACAGCGTGCCGATGGACACCAGGTGCCCCAACAGGCCGATGGGGAACAGCCCCGCGACCACCATGGCCACGACGCCGGTGATGAGCGTGGAGACGTAGGGCGTGCGGAAGCGCGGATGGATGCGGCCGAAGAAGTCCGGCAGCAGGCCGTCGCGCGCCATGGCGTAGAAGACGCGGGGCTGGCCCATCAACATCACCAGCACCACCGACGCGAGGCCCGCGATGGCGCCCAGGCCGACGATGGGACGAAGCCACGCCAGCGCGGGGCCGCCCTTGGAGATGGCCACGTAGACGGGCTCGGCGACATCCAGCTCGTGGTACGGCGCCAGCCCCGTCATCACGCCCGCCATCAGGACGTAGAGCACGGTGCACACCACCAGCGAGCCGAGGATGCCCATGGGCAGGTCCCGCTTCGGGTTCTTCGTCTCCTGCGCGGCGGTGGAGACCGCGTCGAAGCCAATGTACGCGAAGAAGATGACGCCCGCGCCGGCCAGCACCCCGCTCCAGCCGAACTGACCGAACTCACCTTGGTTCGGCGGGATGAAGGGCGTCCAGTGCTCGCGCTCGACGTGGAAGGCGCCGAAGACGATGACCAGCAGGACGATGGCCACCTTCACGAAGACGATGATGTTGTTGACGCGCGCGGACTCGTGGATGCCCACGACGAGCAGCGCGGTGAGCACGCCCACCAGCACCACCGCCGGCAGGTTGACGAGCGCCCCGGTGGCGTGCGGCACGAGCGAGCCGGGCGTCGTCCCGAAGGGCGCGTTGGCCAGGGCCGCGGGCAGCTCCCAGCCCACGTAGTCGCGCAGGAAGGCGGTGAAGTAACCGGACCAGCCCACCGCCACCGCCGACGACGCGAAGAGGTACTCCAGCATCAGGTCCCAGCCGATGATCCACGCCACCAGCTCGCCCAGCGTCGCGTAGCCGTACGTGTACGCGCTGCCCGCGACGGGAATCATCGAGGCGAACTCCGCGTAGCACAGCCCGGCGAGCAGACAGCCGAAGCCCGCCAGCACGAAGGACAGGACGATGGCGGGGCCCGAGTGCTGCGCCGCCGCCGTCCCCGTCACCACGAAGATGCCGGCGCCGATGATGGCGCCGATGCCCAGCAAGGTGAGCTGGAACCCGTTGAGGGTGCGGTGCAGCTGCTGCCCCTCGCCGTCTTCACCCTGGAGCCTCGCGAGGCTCTTCTTCGACCAGATTCCCACGGCCGTCAGTCAACGCCGACTCACGCGCCTTCGGGAAGCGCGGAGGTCGGAGGGCCCCGCGCAACTGTCACCCGGCGAGCGAATCGCCTACCAGCGACGGTCCTCGCGGCGCTCGCGGCGGTCCTCGCGACGCTCCCCCTTGTCCTCGCGCACCTCCTGGTAGCCCTCGCGAATCTCACGCTCCCCCAGGCGGATGAGTTCCTGGATGAGGTCTCGCTTGCGGTGCAGGGCCCCGCCACTGCGACGGCCCTCCAGCTCCGCCAGGTCCTTCGCGATGGCCTGCCGCGAGCGCAGGGTGGCCAGCTCCGCCCTCACGTCCCGCTTGTCGTCGCGGGCGTCGCGCCGGTCATCCCGGACGTCCCGGCGCCCATCCGAGCGGCGCCCCCAGGCCGCATCGTCCCGGACCTCCCACGCCTCCGCGCGGGCCTCGCGCTGACTGCGCTTCGCCTCCGTGCTGGCCGACGCGAGCTCGACGCGGCTCTCCTGCAGCTCCATGCGCATCAACTGACGGAGGCGGAGCTCCACGGCGCGCATCTCACGCTCGTCGTTGCGGCTCCAGGCCCGGTCGAAGCGGCCGAGCACCGACTTCAGCTCCGCCACATCCAGGCGGTCATCCTTGATCTCGCGCCGGTTCTCGCGCTGCTCCTGGTGGTTCTGGTGGCGCTCGGGCTGGTTCGAACGGAACTGCGCCTGGGCGCTGCCCGCGAAGAGGAGTCCAGCGAGCAGGGCGGAAGAAAAGGCGTTCATGGGGAGGGGTCCTCGGGAGCACGAAGCTCGCTTGCGTGTTCAGGGCTTCCGACGCCCCCGGCCCCGATTTATTCGAGGCCACCCCGCTCCCCCTTGGCGCCGAGGTGGGATTCACGCCGACTACTGGGAGCCGACGGTGCAGTCCCCCGTCACGGTGGGGGCCGGAGCGCCGTTCACCGTGTTGCCGGTGAAGACGTTGTCCGACGTCAGCACCAGCTCCACCGCGCCGCTCCCCCGGTTGCAGACCACGACGCCGCCCGCCCCTGCCTGGTTGTAGAGGAACCGGTTGCGCCGGAGCGTGACGGCGCGCGTGCCCAGGTCCTCCAGGTAGATGGCCGCGCCAGGCCCTCGCGTGACCGTATTGCGCTCGAAGAGGTTGTCCTCGAGGAGGTCGTTGTTCGGCTGGAAGTAGTGCAACGCGCCGCCGCCTCCCAGGTCATAGGTGGCCTGAGGATTGGGCCAGGTCAGGAACGGGCGCACGGCGAGGGTGCTCCACTGGAGGCCTCGGAAGGCCACCAGGGTATTGCCGCGGAACGTGTTGCCGCGGACCACGGAGTTCTGACCGTGGGTGACGCACATCGCGCCGCCGCCCGCCATGGACGACGTGCCCGGCTGCGCGAAGCGGTCGATGTCGAATGTGCGGTTGTTCTCGAACACGGTGTTCTCCACGCGCGAGCCGTTCGTGAACATCAGGTCCAGCGCGCCACACTTGGCCGCGGACTCGTTGTCGCGGAACAGGGAGTTCAGGATGGTCACCGGCCCCGGGTAGTAGGCCCACAGCGCGGCGCGCGTCCAATCCCGCTCGCCGTTGTAGTCGTTCTTGCGCACCCGCTCGAAGACCATGTGCTCGAACACGGGGTGACCGTTGCCCACGGAGCCGGGGCCTTGGAAGTTCATGCCCCACCAGCCATACGGGTTGGTGGAGGTGAAGGTGACCTTCTTCTGCGCGGTGCCGCGCACCTGGATGCCGCCGTAGACGCGCAGCTCCACGCGCCCCTTGTGGTAGTTCATCACGTCGTCGATGGAGCTGTTCACGTCGGCCTGGGTCACCTCGGGGCGGCCCTTGAAGTCGATGACGACGCCCGGCTGGACCGTGAGGACCTGGCCCTTGGGAATCGTGACGACGCCCTGGGCATTGCCGATGACCTGATAGGGCGAGCCCGCCTCCGTCAGCGTCCCTGAGAGCGTCCCCGTGATGACGGTGCCCGCCTTCGGGCCCTTGTCCACGACAGTGGCGCCAGGGCGCGGTGGAGAGGAGGCCTCGGAACGAGCGGGTAAGAACAATGACAGGCACATGAGCACCCAATGAGCCTTCGACAGCGGTCGCGACGGAGTCTTCATGAGAGGCGGGCAGGTAACACGGGCGGGAATCACCCACCATCGCATGAGGGTCCCATACGAGCCCGCTGCGCTCGCCGTCCCTCCTGCACACCGGTACGCCGCGCGCTCATTCCCGCGAGCACTTCCCCACCCCGCGGTCGGGATTCCCGAGCCGACGCGGCGAGTCGGTTGGAGGTCCGAGTGGACGGGAGCAGGCCCTCTTCGCGCGCGCGAACAGCTTCGCTAGACTCCCGGGCACGATGGAGCTCGTGCTGTCGTTTCTCGCGGGCGCCTTGCGTCCGTGTGGGCCAGACGAGTCACAAGCCCTGGCCCGGCGATTGGGGGAAGCCATGGTCCGCTGCCGTGAGGCGTGGCCGGAGATTGCATTGTCCGGCGACGTCTTCGCGAGGCACCTCGGCGAGCGCATCCCTCCCCGACTGACGCTGGCCGAAGGACTGGACGCGTTGAGGGTCGAGGACCTCTACCTCGCCCGCGCCTGTCTGGAGGGAGAGCGTCCCGCGCTCGAGGCCCTCCAGCGCGCCATCCTCCAGCCCGTCACCCGCGCCCTCCGACGCGTGGACCGCTCGGAGGCGTTCGCGGACGAGGTGCTCCAGCTCACGCGGATGCGCCTGCTCGTGGGCAGCACGCGGCAGGGGCCTCGGCTGGCCGAGTACGAGGGACGAGGCGCGCTGCGCCGCTGGGTGGAGGCCATCGCCGTGGGCATGGCGCTGTCCCTCAAGCGCGCGCCTGTCCGCACCACGTCCCTGGACGATGCGCCCCTCGTCTCCGATCTGCACGGCGCGGACCCCGAGCTCGCGCTCATCCAGCAGCGCTACCGGCCCGCCTTCCGCGCCGCGTTCGCGGAGGCGCTCGCCCTGTTGTCGCCTCGCGACAGGAACCTGCTGCGGCTGAGCCTGGTGCAGGGCCTGGGCGTGGAGTCGCTCGGGACGCTGCATCAGGTGCACGCCTCCACCGTCTCGCGGTGGTTGGCGCGGGCCCGGCAGGCGCTGCTCGAAGGCACTCGCGAAGGGCTCTCCCGGCGGCTGACGCTGGACACGGCGCAGCTCGACAGCCTCCTGCGGGTGATGGACGCGAGCCTCGCGGTGAGCCTGTCCTCGCTGCTCGACGAAGGATGAGCGACATGGCGCCGTCTTCCGACACCGCGTGCCTGGATGAACCCCAGCTCCTCGACCTCGCGGACGGCGTGGCGTCGAAGGAGCTGCGGGCCCGGGCGGACACCCACCTGGACCGCTGCCCCGATTGTCAGGCGCGGCTCGCGGGCTTCCTGCGCGCGCGTGCGCCGTCGACGCCGGCCACCCAGACGGATGCGCCGCGGACGCCCACCACGCTGCTCGAGGCGCCGCCGTCGTCACGACGGATGCCCCTGTCCGCGCTGGAGCGAGGCACGCTCCTGGGACGATACGTGGTGCTGGAGCGAATCGGGGCCGGGGGCATGGGTGTCGTCTACGCGGCCTATGACCCGAGCATCGACCGACGCGTCGGGCTCAAGCTGGTCGCGGCCACGGACCAGGTGCTGAGCGAGGCTCGCGCCGCCGCGCGCACCCAGCATCCCTCCGTCGTCGCCGTGCACGACGTGGGTCGGGTCGACGACCGGGTCTTCATCGCGATGGAGCTGGTCGAAGGCGGCACGCTGCGCCAGCACCTGGCCCACGCGCGTCCGGACTGGCGAGGGGTGACGCGCCTGTACCTGCAGGCTGGTCACGGGCTCGCCGCCGCGCACGCCGCCGGCGTCATCCACCGCGACTTCAAGCCCGACAACGTCCTGGTGGACCGCGCGGGGCGCGCGAAGGTGACGGACTTCGGGCTCGCGCGCCTCGCCGCGCCCGTGGACTCACCGCCCGCTCGCGCGTCGACAATCATCGAACCCGCGCCGCACATCGCCTCCACGGCCGCGGCCGGCACACCGGGCTACATCGCGCCGGAGGTGCTGGCGGGGGGACGCGTGGATGCGCGCTCGGACCAGTTCAGCTTCTGCGTCGCGCTCTTCGAGGGGCTGTCTGGAGTGAAGCCCGGGGCTGCGGAGGCACGCGAGGCGCTCGCTCGCGCCTCGGTCCCCCGCGCGCTGCTCTCCGTGGTGCAACGCGGGCTCTCCCCTGCTCCCGCCGAGCGATACCCGTCGATGGACGCGCTCCTTTTGGCGATGGAGCGCGCGGCCTTCCCCAGGACGTCGCGCTGGCTGGGAGTCGCGGGCGTGTTGGCGGGCCTGGCCGCGATCCTCACCGCCATCTTCGTCACGCGAGGGCCCCGGCCGTGCACGGACAGCGCGTCGCGGCTCGTCGGTATCTGGGATGCGTCGCGCAAGGCGTCCCTGCACGAGGCCTTCCTCGCCACGAAGGCTCCCGACGCGGAGGGCGCGCACGCCGCCTTGAGTCAGTCCCTCGATGCGCGGGCCGGAGCGTGGACCGAGGCCCATCGCGACGCCTGCGAGGACACCCACGTCCGCCAGGAGCAGTCCGAGGCGGCGATGGACCTGCGCATGAACTGCCTGGAGCGCGCCAGGCGTGAGCTGCGCGCCCTGGTGGACGTCCTGCGCACCGCCAACGCGAACGAGGTCTCCGGTGCGCCCCAGATGGCGCGGGGGCTGAGTGACGTCTCGCGCTGCGACGACGCGGAGGCGCTCGCGCGACCGGTGCCGCCTCCCTCGAAGGGCCCCGACGTGGAGAAGGTGCGCGCGGCCTATGAGACGCTCGCGGACGCGAAGGCGCGCGACATCGCGGGGCGCTGGAGCGAGGTCCAGGCGCTCGCCGCCACGGTGGAGGCCGCGGCGCGCGCGGTGGGCTACAAGCCGCTGCTCGGCGAGGCACTGCTAGCCCAGGGCCGCGTGAAGCTCCACGAGCGGGACGAGAAGGAGGCAGCGAGGCTCCTGCGGCAGGCCGTGCTGGCCTCCCAGGCGGGCCGCGACGACGACCGGGTCATCGAGGAGATGACGCTCCTGGTCCAGGTCGAGGGCGAGCTGGCCGAGCGCCCCGAGCACGCCGACCTGTGGCGCGACCTGGCGCAATCCCAGCTGGAGCGCATTGGCGGCGATGAGCAGCTCGAGTCGAACCTCACCTTCGCCCACGGGCTGGTGCTCACCCGACAGGGCCGCCACGCGGAAGCCATCGTCCAGTTGGAGCGCTGCATCGCCATCCGCGAGCGGACGCAGGGCCAGGACGCGTATGTCCTCCTCGATGCCTTGCTCGCGCTGGGGACCGCGCAACGCGGCGTGGGACGCCTCGAGGAGGCCCTGGCCACGCAGCAGCGGACCCGGACGCTGCTGGTGCGGCACGTGGGCGCCGAGCATCCCTTCGTCGCGATGACGCTCAACAACCTCGCGGGCACGCTCATCAAGCTGCGCCGCTACGACGAGGGCCTCGCGGCCTTCGACGAGAGCATCCGCCTCTTCGAGCGCATCCATGGCCCGGGACAGCCGGCCAACTACCTCATGAGCCTGTACGGGAACATCGGCGCGGTGGAGTCCTCGCGGGGACGCTACGAGCCGGCGCGTGAGGCCCTGGAGCGCGCCTGGGCGCTCGCCCGCGAGCACCGTCCTCCGGGGCACCCGGACCGGGCCTTCATCGCGGGGAACCTCGCGGTGGTCCTCGCGGGGCTCGGGAAGGTGGACGACGCACTCGCGCGTGTGGAGTCCATGCGCGCGGAGCTGGACGCCGCCCAATCCGAGGGACGGCGCAGCCAACGCCACGCCGACCTCCAGACGCGCATGGCGGAGATCCTCCTGAAGGTGCGTCGCTTCGAGCAGGCGGCCACGCAGGCTCGCGCGGCCGCCGCGCTCCTGGACGAACTGGGCGCGCAGGACGAGCGCGCCACGCCGCTGTGCCGGCTGGCGATGGCCCTGCTGGGTTCGGGCCGACTCGTGGACGCGGAGCGCGTGGCCCGGGAGGCGGTGGCGCTGCGAGAGCGCGCCGGGTCCTCCCTGCCCGAGGACCTCGCGGAGGCGCGCTCCATCCTGGGACAGGTGCTGCTTGCGAAGGGGGACGCACCGCGGGCCCGCGGCCTCCTCGAACAGGCCCTGGAGGACTGGGAGAAGGAGGGGGCCAGCGCCTTCACGCTCGCCGAGACACGCTTCGCCCTCGCCCGGGCGCTGCGGCGAGCAGGCGTGGACCCCGACCGGGCCCGGACCCTGGCGCTCTCGGCGCGCGACGCCGTGGCGCCCACCCCCGAGCCCCGGAGCCCCCGGCTGGAAGAGGTGGAGGCCTTCCTCTCGGGAGCCCCCCCTCCGCGAGCCGCGCCGGGTCGCGTAGACTTCGCGCCACGATGAACCGCGACGAAGCGAACCAGGCCCTCGAGCTCATCCGCCGGGTCGTCTCCCAGGCACGTGATGATTCGGCCCTCCAGAACTGGGGCGTCATCTGGATGCTCCATGGCTTCACCAACGCCGCGGGCTTCGCCGGCACGCAGTGGCTGTGGACCGGAGGCCACCGCACGCCGGAGGCCTACGTGATGCTCTGGGCGCTGGTGCTCGGCTTCAACATCGTCACCATCTTCCTGCTCAAGCGCGGGCAGACGGCGGGCGCGCGCTCGTTCATCGAGCGGCAGATCTGGGCCATCTGGAGCACCTTCGTGGGCGGCATGGTGCTGGTGGCGCTCTGCAACTGGCTGCTCGGTCTGGACCGGCTGTTCATGCCCGCCATGTCCTGCGTGTTGTTCGCCACGGCCTTCTCGATGATGGGCGCGCTGATGGGCCGCGTCTGGTTCGCGGTGGCCGCCTTCTTCGCCGTCATGTCGCTGGTGATGACCCGCCTGCCGGACCACGCCTACAGCCTGCTGGCGGGGCTGTGGCTCGTGGTGCAGTGCGGAGGAGGACTCGCGCTGCACCGGGCCCGCCTGCGCAGGCTCGCGTCTCAGCGCCCCGAGGCACGGCTGGTATGAAGCCGGAGTCGCTCGCCGCGCTGGTGGCCCTCGCGACCGAACCCTGGGGGCTGGACGAGCAGGAGCTCCATGCGCGCCTGTCGCTCGCGGGGGTGGAGGATCCAGGCTCCGCGCTGCGGGCCCTCTCGGGCGCCGGGCTCGTTCGCCAGGAGCGACGCCGCTGGACACCGACGCCCTCCGGGCATGAGGCGCTCCGACATGCCGAGAGCCTGCTCGCCGCCAGTCAGGACCCGAGCCCCAGCTCCTCCGACATGGAGGAGTGTCCCTCGGTGCCCTGGCTCACGCAGGTGCAGACGCACTGGGTGGAGGCGGTGTCGCTCAACTACGCCGTGGACCCGGAGCGACTCGCGCGCATCCTTCCGGCGCCCCTGGTGCCCGAGCTGCACCGAGGCACAGCGTGGGTGCAGGTGCTGATGTCCTCGCTGCGCGACATGCGCCCCCAGGGGGTGTCTGCGCTGCTCGGCGTGTGCTTCTACCAGGTGAGCTACCGGGCCGCGGTGCGCTACCGCAACGCGCGAGGCGAGTGGCGGCGCGGCGGCTACTTCGTGCGCAGCGAGACGAACGACCCGGTGATGCGCCGGGTGGGCAACACGCTGGACGAGTTCCGCTTCCACGAGTTCGGCGAAGCCCAGATGGTGATGGCCCGCGAGGGCGACCTGCTCACCCTGGCGGTGGACCCGGAGGCGCGCTTCGCAGGTGGGCGGCTGGTGGCGGTGTTCGACACACGCCCCCGGAGCGAGCCTCCCGTCGGCAGCGTGTGGACGGGACTGGAGGACCTGCACGAGCCCCTGGTCGAGTGCTACGACGCGCTCGGTGTCTCCGGCGACTTCGTCTACGTGCTCACCATCGACCGTGCCCCGTGGAACGCGCGCTTCTGCACGCCCGTGGAGCTGTACTGCGAGTACTTCGAGGACGGTCCGCTCGCCCCGGGCGCGCGGCTGGACTCGGTGCTCCATCTGACCGAGTGCGCGTACCGCTGGCGTCCCTTGCGCCGGGAGCGTCACGCGCCATGACGGAAAGCGCGGGAACGATGCGGGGGCACGCGGTGTCCAAGCCGCGATGAGCCCCTCCCTCTTCCGAATCGTCAGCCTCCTGGGCGTCCTCGTCGCGCCAGGCGCGCAGGCCAAGGACCGCGTCGCCACGGCGCGCCAGGGCCGCATGAAGGACGTCACGGCCCTCTTCGCCGCGGCGAAGACCCCGTGGCCCACCGAGCAGCTCTACGTGCGGGCCTTCAAGCACGAGCGCGAGCTGGAGGTCTGGGCGGGTCCGAAGGACGGGCCCCTGGTGAAGGTGCGGACCTATCCCTTCTGCGCCGCGTCCGGAGAGCTCGGGCCCAAGCGGAGGCAGGGAGACCTGCAGGTCCCCGAGGGCTTCTACAGCATCGACCTCTTCAATCCGGTGAGCAGCTACCACCTGTCCATGCGGGTCAGCTATCCGAACGCGGCGGACAAGCACCACAAGACGCCCGGGGTCTCGCTCGGCGGTGACATCTACGTGCATGGGGACTGCGTGAGCATCGGGTGCATCGCCATCGAGGACGGCCCCATCGAGGAGCTGTACCTGATGGCCCTCGACACGCGCGCGCACACGAAGAAGGACCCGATCATCCACATCTTCCCGCGAAGGCTCGACGCGGCGGGGATGACGGCGCTGGAGGGCCAGGCGGGGACGGACGCGAAGCTCATCGCCCTCTGGCGGAGCCTCGCGCCCGCGTACACATCCTTCGAGGAGAGCCGTCAGGTGCCACGCACGAGCATCGACGCGAAGACGGGCGAGTACCGCGTGACGCCCGCCTCCAAGCCTCGCGCCGCGGGGCGATGACGTCGCCGCCCCTCCCGCCGCACGCGCGGCCTCCCGCATCGCGCCTCGCCCCCCCGCCGCGAAGCGAGACACGACGACGCCTACGGATAAAGGAAGCCTGCGGCCTGAGCATCCAATCGGCTCAGCACCAGGTCGCCCACTGTGCGTCCGCACCCGGGATAGTGCATCACCGACGCCGGGTCCGGGTCCGTCAGCGGGCACGTGTTGGACGGCGCCGGACACGTGGCGCTCGGCTCGTGCAGGAAGCCCAGCACGTGTCCCAGCTCGTGCCGCAACAGGCCCGCCAGCGTGTACGGCGCGATGCTGCCGAAGGCCGTGCTGTCGATGAGGAGATTGCGCGCTGAGCGAGCCGCGTTCGGGAAGAAGGCCCGCGCGTAGTAGCTCGCCCCGTTGACGGGGCGGACATCGAAGATGACGCCCGTCTGCGACGCCGAGCACGCACCGTCGAAGCTGGACGCGTGGATGAAGTCCACGTTGGCCACCGCCTCCCACGAGGCCGCCGCCTGGTTCATCGCGCTCACCACCGCCGCGTGCCTCGAACCGAACGCGGTGCTGACGCAGTAGCGCAGGTCGCGCGCCTCGGAGGGCGTCCACTTGACGATGACACCCTCGGGACAGCCCACCACGAGGCCCGGCGTATCCGAACGCTCCAGGTACGCCCGGAGCGCCGACGCGCCATCGAAGGCCAGGTCGCCCTCGACGACGTACACCTCCGAGTCGGGCTCCTGGTACGCCGCGAGCCCCTGATGGGAGACTGTCGCGGCCTCCTCCGGCTCGACTCCAGCGCACGACGTGACGAGGACCGCACCGCCTAACAGCAGCACTCCCGTGAAGCAGATGGCACGCATGGACTCCCCCCTTCGAGGGAGACACTAGCCCATCCCGGCACGCGGGCGCGCCTCGCGCTACTTGCCGCGCACCAGCACGATGTCCACGCGGCGGTTCAGCTCACGGCCGCGCGGAATCAGGTTGGGGGCCTTGGGGCGGGTGTCGCCCAGGCCCGCGGTCTCGATGCGCGTGGGATTCAGCCCCTCGCGCACCAGCGCGTCCGCCAGGGCCTTCGCACGCGCCTCGGAGAGCGCCTGCCGGGCCGTCGCGGGCGCCTCGCGGTTGTCCGTGTGCCCCTCCAGCCGCAGCTTCAGCGACTCGTCCCGCACCAGCATGTCCACCAGCAGCGCGATGTCGCCCGTGGACCCCTTGCGCGGCGCGGCCTGCTTCTCCGCGAAGCGCGGCGGCTTGGGCAGCTCCACCCGCTCGTTCTTCACGCTGGCCTGAGCCGTCTTCTTCGCCGGCGCCTTCGCCAGCGTGAAGGACACCGTGGCCTCGCGCTCGCGGGTCACCTTCACCTGACGCGTCTGGGCCAGGAAGCCCTTGGAGAGCACGTCCACGGTGTACTCGCCCGGAGGCAGCATCACCGGCACGGGCTTCTTCGCGCTCTTCTCCAGGATGACCTGCTGCGGCGCGCCCTTGCCCCGGACATACGCCGTGGCCGCCACGGGCTTCTTGCCCGACAGCACCTTCAACAGCAGCTTGCCCGGCGCCACCGGCCCCAGCTCCGGCGTCTCCCGAGGCGTCGCCACGGGGGGCGGCGCCATCGCGAGCGGCTGCGTCGTGGGCGGCGGCGTCACCGGCGGAGGCGGCAGGGGCAGCGTCACCGGCGCCCGCACCACCACGGCGGGTGTGCCCGCGTCCTCGACCAGCGAGGCGTCCGCGAGCTGCGCTGTCATCTCCGCCGACACGTCGTGGTTGAGCTTCAGCTTGAGGCGGGGGTCCGGCGCGGTGGGATTGATGCCGGGGAGCACCCGCACCTTCATGCGCAGGCCCTTCTGCGCCTGGAACGTGACGGACGCCGTCATCTTCCAGAGGAAGCCGCTCTCCTCGCTGAAGAGGTTCCACGTGTCGTTGTTGGTGTAGGTGACGCGCGACACCAGCGTGTACGAGCCCTCGTCCACCTTGAGCGCCGCGAGCCGGTGGGCGCCGGGGCCGCTGAGGACGTCCAGCCCGGGGACCGCCAGCGGCTGGCCATTGAGGATGAAGTCCACCTCGAGGAGCTTGTAGGCCCGCGCGCCGCCGGCGCCGGGGAGGCCCTCGTAGGTGATGACGATTTCAGGCGGAGGCGTCTTGACCAGCGCCTGGAGCTGACGGTCCAGGTCTTCGCGGGCGCGCTGCTCGACGGAGGAGGGCTCGGCCGCGCGCGCCGTGGCGCTCGCGAGAGCCAGGATGCCGAGCCACAGTGCTTGAACGGAAGAGGAAGCCACGGGGGTCCACAGCATCGCACAACCTGGGCCCTCCGCGAGTTGTCAGCCGGGCAAGCTGACCACCAGACGACCGTCGGGCCCCCTCCCCTCCCGGGCCGCGCTATCCTCACTCCATGTCCAAGGCCAGGCGCTACCGCTGCACCACGTGCGAGCACATCTATGACCCCGCTCTGGGCGACCCCGACACCGGCATCCCCCCGGGGACGGCCTTCGAAGACCTCCCGGACGACTGGATGTGCCCGGATTGCATGTCTCCGAAGTCCTCCTTCGAACCCCTGGACGACTGAGCCACGGGGGGCTACTCCTCGGCGCCGGAGACTCCTCGAAAAGGCCGTGAGATGACCGACTTTCAGTTCCAGGAAATGCTTCCGCTGGGCAAGGACGAGACGCCCTACCGCCTGCTCACGAAGGACTACGTCACGCCCATCGAGGCCGCCGGGCGTTCCTTCATCCAGGTGGCGCCGGAGGCCATCTCCCTGTTGACGCGCGAGGCGATGCGCGACATCGCCCACCTGCTGCGTCCCGGGCACCTGGGCCAGCTTGCGAACATCCTGAAGGACCCCGAGGCGTCCTCGAATGATCGCTTCGTGGCGCTGGAGCTCCTGAAGAACGCGAACATCGCCGCCGGTGGCGTGCTGCCGTCCTGCCAGGACACGGGCACCGCCATCGTGATGGGCAAGAAGGGCCAGCACGTCCTCACGGACGGGCGCGACGAGGAGGCCATCTCCCGGGGCGTGTTCGACACGTACCGCACGTCCAACCTGCGCTACTCGCAGATGGCGCCGCTGGACATGTACAAGGAGGTCAACACCGGCAACAACCTGCCCGCGCAGATCGAGCTCTACGCGACGGCCGGTGACGCCTACAAGTTCCTGTTCATGGCCAAGGGTGGTGGCTCGGCGAACAAGAGCTACCTGTACCAGGAGACCAAGGCGGTCCTGAACCCGGTGAGCCTGCTGGCGTTCCTGGACGCGAAGATCCGCTCGCTGGGCACGGCCGCGTGTCCTCCGTACCACCTGGCCATCGTCGTGGGTGGCACGTCCGCGGAGTTCGCGCTGAAGACGGCGAAGTACGCCTCGGCGCGCTACCTGGACACGCTGCCCACGGAGGGCAACGCGCTGGGCCGGGGCTTCCGGGACGTGGAGCTGGAGCAGAAGGTGTTGGAGCTGACGCAGCGCATGGGCATCGGCGCACAGTTCGGCGGCAAGTACTTCTGCCATGACGTGCGGGTCATCCGGCTGCCTCGCCATGGCGCCTCGTGTCCGGTGGCCATCGCGGTGTCGTGCTCGGCGGACCGGCAGATCCTGGGGAAGATCACCCGGGACGGCGTCTACCTGGAGCAGCTGGAGGCGGACCCGGCGAAGTACCTGCCGGAGACGACGGAGTCCGACCTGGGCGGCGAGGTGGTGAAGCTGGACCTGAACCGGCCGATGAGCGAGCTGCGGGCGGAGCTGTCGCGCTACCCCATCAAGACGCGCTTGTCGCTGTCGGGGCCGATGGTGGTGGCGCGCGACATCGCGCACGCGAAGCTCAAGGAGCGGTTGGATCGCGGCGAGGGCATGCCGCAGTACCTGAAGGACCGCATGGTGTACTACGCGGGTCCGGCGAAGACGCCGGAGGGCTACGCGTCGGGCTCGTTCGGTCCGACGACGGCGGGTCGCATGGACGCGTACGTGGACCAGTTCCAGGCGGAGGGCGGCAGCTTCGTGATGCTGGCGAAGGGCAACCGCTCGCAGGCCGTGACGGACGCGTGCAAGAAGCACGGCGGCTTCTACCTGGGCTCCATCGGCGGTCCCGCGGCGCGACTGGCCAAGGACTGCATCACGAAGGTGGAGGTCCTCGAGTACGAGGAGCTGGGCATGGAGGCCGTGTGGAAGATCGAGGTCGTCGACTTCCCTGCGTTCATCGTGGTGGATGACAAGGGCAACGACTTCTTCGCCAACATCAACAAGCCCACGGCGAAGAAGGGCTGAGTCACATCGCGCCGGCGTCTGGCGGCTTCGACGTCAGACGTCCGGCAGCGAGGGCGACACCGGCGCGGCCTTCTTCTTGGGGATGAGGTTGCGCCGGGGGCCCTTGAGGGCCACGCCCAGCAGCATGCTCGCGGGCAGCAACATGCCCAGGCCTTGCGTGAGGTTCTCCGGGGGACGCACCACGGCGCCCAACACCAGCGCGGAGAACAACAGACCACAGACGAGCCGAAGCAGGATGGGGCTCACGCAGCGAGACCTCGGGGACGAGAGTTCCCCAGCCTAAACATCCGCGAGCCCCTGTCCACCCGGCCCCCATGGCCCTCCGGGGAGGGGCCAGGGAGGCCAGACGTCCACGCCCCACCGTCCAGGTCGGACCGTGGGGCATGGGAGCGCACTACCAGATCTTCACGCGCTTCTCGGGAGCGAGGTACGCGGCGTCGCCTTCCTTCACGCCGAACGCCTCGTAGAACTCCGTCATGTTCCGCAGCACGCCGTTGACGCGGTACTGCGGCGGCGAGTGGGAGTCCGTCAGCAGCATCTGGCGCATCGCATCGTCGCGGTACAGCCCGCGCCAGATCTGCCCCCAGCCGAGGAAGAAGCGCTGCGGCCCCGTGAAGCCGGCGATGGTGGGCGCCTCCTTGCCCTGCAGCGACAGCGTGTAGGCCTTGTACGCCACCGCGAGCCCGCTCAGGTCGCCGATGTTCTCACCCAGCGTCAGCTGGCCGTTGACCTTCATGGTCTCCAGCGGGCTGAAGCCCGAGTACTGCTCCACCAGCACCGCCGTGCGCTGCTTGAAGCCCGCCTGGTCCTGCTCCGTCCACCAGTTGCGCAGGTTGCCATCACCATCCGAGCGGCTGCCCTGGTCGTCGAAGCCGTGGCTGAACTCGTGGCCGATGACCGCGCCGATGGCGCCGTAGTTCGTCGCGTCGTCCGCGTCCGGGTTGAAGAACGGCGGCTGCAGAATCGCGGCCGGGAAGACGATCTCGTTCATCGTGGAGCTGTAGTAGGCATTCACCGTCTGCGGCGTCATGCCCCACTCCTGACGGTCGATGGGCTTGCCCAGCTTGCTCACCATGTACGCGTGGTCGAACACCTCGCTGCGGCGCACGTTGGCCACCAGCTCACCGGGGACGACCTTCAGGCGCGAGTAGTCACGCCACTTGTCCGGGTAGCCGATCTTCACGTTGAACTTCGACAGCTTCGCCTGGGCCTGCGCCTTCGTCTCGGCGCTCATCCAGTCCAGCCCGTCGATGCCCTGACGGAACGCCTCGCGCAGGTTCGACACCAGCTCCTGCATGCGCTGCTTGGACGCCGGCGAGAAGTGCCGCTCCACGTAGAGCTGGCCCACGGCCTCGCCCAGCGAGCCCTCCACCGCCGTCACCGCGCGCTTCCAACGCGGGCGGTTCTCCTGCAGGCCCTGCAGCGTCTTGCCGTAGAACTCGAAGGACGCCTGCTCGAAGGCGGACGACAGCATCGGCGCGCGGCCGGACAGCACCTTGTACGTCAGGTACTGCTTGAGCACGGGCAGCGGCGTGGCCTCCACCGTCTGCGACAGCGCCTGGAGGAAGTCGGGCTGACGGACGATGACACCGGGCGTCTTCTGCGCGCCGGTGGCCTTCAGGAAGCGCGCCCACGAGAAGCCGGGCGTCAGCGCGTCCAGCTCCTTGACCGTCTTGAGGTTGTAGGTGGCCTCGCGGTCCCGGTTCTTCACCCGGTCCCAGCTCTTCTCGGCCAGCTTCGCCTCCAGCGCGAAGATGTCCTCGGCCGCCTTCTTCGCGTCCTTCTCACCCGCCAGCGTGAGCAGCTTCTCGATGTACGTCAGGTACGCGGCGCGGATGTCGACGAAGCGCTGCTCCGTCTTCGTGTAGTAGTCGCGGTCCGGCAGCCCCAGGCCACTCTGGCTGACCTGCGCGATGTAGCGCGTGGCCTGCTTCTGGTCCTGGCCCACGTACATGACGAACGGCGTCTGCAGGCCGTTGCGCTGCATCTCCGCGTACAGCTCCGGCAGGCCCGCCTTGCTCTTGAGCGCCTTGACGCGCGAGAGCTCCGAGGCCACGGGCTTGAGGCCCAGCTTCTCGATGCGCTCGGTGTCCATGAAGCTGTTGTAGAGGTCGCCCACCTTCTGCGGCGTGGAGCCCGCGGGGCGCGCCTTCGCGGCGGCGGCCTCCTCGATGATGGCGCGCATCGCCAGCTCGGACTTGTCCGCCAGCTCGATGAACGTGCCGTAGCGGGCGCGGTCCGCGGGGATGGGCGTGGTCTTCAGCCAGGTGCCGTTGACGAACTGGTAGAAGTCGTCCTGCGGACGGACGGAGCGGTCCAGGTTCTTCAGCTCCACGCCCAGCCGGCGCACGGCCTCCTCGGAGACCTCCTCGACGACGGGAGCGGCGGGGGCCTCGGCCACCACGGGAGCCGCGGCGGGAGCCTCGGCCACGGGAGGCGCTTCGGCGGTGGGCGCGGCCTCGACGGCCGGAGGCGTCTCGGCGGTGGGCGCGGGCTGGGGCGCGCTGGCGCAACCCGTCAGGAGAAGGGTGCCGAGGGCGCTGCTGGCCCAGGCTCGGTGGGCAATGAACTTCTTGGGGCTCATGAGGCTCCGGGAGAATTGGGGGACGCCGGAATCTGCCGGACCCGAAGGGCCGGCGTCCATCCAGGCAGGCGGGAAAAACACACGGGAGGCCACCCTATTCCTCGGGTCATGCCATCCGGGTCATTCCCCTCTTCCCAGGCTCTCGCGCAGGTCTCCACCAGAGCAGCCCGGCGAGCCCCTCACGGGTCGCTCCGAGCGTGAGAGCCCGTGCTCCCTCAGTGCTCCATGACGACCCATCGCGACAGCATCGGCATGGGCCCGGCGTCACACCCACGGCGTCCAGAGTGACCCTCCGACGAGAGCGGCCCCTATCGGGACAGCGGGCGCGGCCAGCGGGCCTCTCCATGACGCAAGGCTCGCCTCGCGGTCCGCCACGAGGGCGAGAGCCAGGCACCGATGACCATCGGTCCCTTCAGTGCCTCTCGGTCCGCCACGGCGACGGTGCGCACCGGGTCTCGACACCCGCCGAGCCCTCCACGACGAGCCCCTCACCTGGGCTCGCCGCGCGGTCGGCGCGTCAGCGCTGGCCCATCACCGGAGCCGGCACCGGCGCGGGAGTCGCGGGTGCCGGCGTCGCGGGCGCGGCCGGAGCCGGAGTCACCGCGACGTCCTGCGACAACGCATCCAG
Source organism: Myxococcus fulvus (assembly GCF_900111765.1). The sequence goes on along the minus strand of NZ_FOIB01000007.1, from coordinate 131,452 downwards.
GTCGTGGAACCCCTTCGTCGCCACGTCCCCGCCGCGGAACACGGCCCAGCCCTGCAGGTTGCGCTGATAGGTCCGTGTCATCTGCCACAACTGGAGGCCGCTGTTCGCGACGTAGAGGTACATCGCGCGCTTCGGGTTCCACGGGTTGGGCAGCGCCATCGCGATGCCGTCATCCGGGCGCCCGTAGGTCTTCCCCTGCCAGCGGAAGTAGCGCTTCCCCAGCTCCACGGGGAGCTTCTTCTCCGAGGCCAGTCGGGCGAGCAGCGCGTTGTCCTCCGCGCCGCCGAAGAGGACCAGGTCGCGGTCCGCCAGCTGCGCGTCCGTCACCTCGGCGTCCGGCGCGATGGGCACCAGCCGCTCGGTGAACACATCCGCGAGCACCTCGCGGTAGCCGAGCGCCAGCGTGCGCATGGACTCCGTCTGGCGCGCGGTGCCGTGTACCAGCAGCAGCCGCTCCCACGCGTCCGTCTGGTTGCCCAGCACCTGGAAGCGCTCACGCACCACGGGCACGTCGTTGCCCGCGTTGAACACCACGCGCACCGGCGCCTCCGCCGTCTTCAGGACGAAGGTCTCGTTGGCCGTGCCCTTCACCTCGATGCGCTCCAGCGTGGAGCCCTTCGCGGTCCGCACCTCCACCAGCGTGACGAAGTGCCAGGGCTTGGGGCCCGGCTGCTCCACCTTCAGCGTCACCTCGTAGCCGTCCTTCACCTGCGCCGCGCTCGCCTTGAAGCGAGGCTGGGGCAAACCCGTGCGCTCCAGCCACTGGCCGACGAAGGCGCCCACGTCCTTGCCCGACGCCTCCTGCGCCAGGCGCTTGAAGTCCGCGGTGGTGATGTCCTTGTTCGCGTACTTCGCGTGCACCGCGTTCATCACCTTGCTGAAGCCCTCGTTGCCCACGAGCAGGCGCAGCTGGTGCAGCGCGAAGGTGCCCTTGACCCGAGGCACCAGGTACGTGCCGTAGCGCCCGTACTCCGTCTTCGCGGTGGCCGGCGCGACGTCCGCCTCGCGCGAGGTGGTGAAGAGGAAGCGGTCATTGAGGTCCGCGAGCACGTCCCGCTGCGTCTCGAACGCCTTGTCCTGCTTGCCCTCCTGCCCGGAGACGTCCTTGAGCAGCTTCCAGTACGCGGCGGTGCCGCTGACCAGCCAGTTCTCGCCATCCGTCGCGGGGAAGAGGGTGTTGGACCACAGCAGCTTGTCGTCGAAGCCCACGGCGTCCTTCACGCGGGAGAAGTCACGCTTGAGGGCCTGCGGCTCCTCGGGCGCCTTCCACGTCTTCTGGGCCTGCTTGAGCTTCGCGGAGACGTAGAGGGGGCTGAACGTCGTGTAGCCCAGGGACAGGTGCGGCGTGGCGCCGGGAAGGTCCGGCATGAAGCGGCTGCCAATCATCTTCTCGCGCAGCGTCGTCTTCCCGTAGTGGGCCAGGAACATCATCTTCTCGGCCATCTCGGACGTGGTGATCTTCCCGTCGCACGCGTGGGGCCGGTTGATGGGGCTGGAGGCCAGCATCCGGATGGCCGAGTCCAGGTCGAAGCCCTTCTTGCCGTGTTGCTGGTAGTACTCCCAGAAGGCGATGTCGCGGTTCCACGTGTTGAAGGCCAGGTCCGCGGGGGCGTTGTCCGGGTTGGAGACGGACTCCTTGCGGACCTCCAGGTCGCGGTTGTTGTTGTTCGCCCAGATGAAGTCCTTGAGGTTGCCCGGCGTGTCGGCGGCGTTGCCCTTGCTGCCGGTGCGCCACAGGCGCGTCTTCTTCGTGCCGAGCAGCAGGCACGCGCCCTCGTCCGTCTTCGTGTCCGCGAGCGTCCAGTCGTTGGTGTACAGGCCGTTGTTCTGGTCCTTCATGATGCGCGCGACGTCGTCGATGGAGGACGCGTACTGCGCGGCCTTGCGGATGCGGTTGCTCTGCGGTGTGCCGTTCGGGTCGAACGGCGTCTGGCCCACCGTCGTCTCGCCGATGACGATGCCCGCGGCGTTGATGAACCAGTCCGCGCCGCTGTGGATGCCGCCGGGGAAGGTCTGCATCACGAAGCGGTGGCCGCGCGTGGGCTGCACGTCGAGCACCACGTCCCAGTGGACGCCGGTGTAGCCGTTCCACATGAAGATCTGCCCCATGATGGCGCGGCCATCCTTGGTGGCGGACTTCGTGGCGACGAAGGACGAGCAGTGGTCCCCCTTCCCTCCGCGCTCGGCCTCGTCCTCGGCCTTGAGGAAGGTGCGGCCGGACAGCGAGGTGGAGGTGGCGCGGTTGGCCTCCTCGAGCTGGCCCGCGTCCACGGCGGTGTTGAGGGTGACGATGTCGATGAGGTCCAGCGCGCGGTCCTTGAACTTCGCCCCGGCCTTGTTGGCGCCGTCGGCGATGCCCTTCATCTCCTCCAGGTACTCGGGGTCGAACTTGCGCAGGAAGAGCGAGTCCGCGAGCAGCCGCTGGTGGCTCCAGCCCTTCGCCGGGTCGGCCTTGTCCTTCTGGACGCCGAGCTTCTCCATGTAGCGGACGATCTCCTGCGGCACCAGCTCACCGAACTGGTGGCCGCGCTCGTACGGGTCGCCCTCGATGTGGACGTAGATCCACCCGCCGTCGTCGTAGCGGAAGCCCTTGCCCGCCCAGCGCACGGACTCGAGCGGCACATACGCGTTGATGTCCTCCACGGGCTCGATGCGCACGTCGTCGTACCAGACCGAGCCGGTGGCCTTGCCGTTGCGGCCCAGGTGGAGCTGCACGCGGTCGGTGGCCTGGGTGGCGAAGAAGACGACGGAGGCGCGGCCCCCTGAGTCCGCGCTGGTGGCGGGCGTGCAGTTGGTGAAGGGGAAGCTCTTCATCGAGACGCACGCGCCGTGGGGCGTGGGATAGCGCGCGAGCGGATCCGCCTGGACGTCCTTGGTGCGCACCCACGCGCTCAGCCGATAGAGCTGGCCGACCTGGAGCTTCAGCTCGCCGGACTCGACGGTGGTCTCTCCCCCACCCTGCGGGCTCTCGATGAGCAGGCCGCGGGAGCCCTCCGCCTTGCTCGCGCCGCTCGAGGACACCTTGCCCGAGCCCCGCGCCGTCCAGAACGCGGGCACGGACGAGGCGCCGCCCGCGGTCTCGAAGCCTCCGTTGGGGACGGTGGTGGAGTGGACGGGCGCGGCGGCCACGGCGGGGGCGGCCGTGAGCAGGCTCGTGGAGAGCACGAGCGCGCCGAGGAGCTTCGACGTCGGACAGGGGTCGGTCATGGCGTTCCCATCCCGAGCCCGCGGGGCTTGAAGCTCGGGGAATCGGGGCGCATGACACTGCCGTGCGCCCCGAGCGTCAACCCTTCCCGTCCGCCGGCTCACATTGACGCGAGGCGCCTTCCCTCCCGCCGGATGTGCGCTGCCCTGCTCGCTTCAGCGCAGCAGGCGGCCCGACACGCCGAGCACGCTGCGCGCGGCCCGGCGCACGGCGTCCACGCGGCGGGAGTCCACCCAGGGCGGCTCCACGGGCGCGTCCCAGTTGAAGTCGCGCAGCCGGGGCAGGAAGCCCTGCTTCACGCAGCCCTCCAGACTGAACACGTGCAGGTCGTGCGTCCACCGCACCGCCAGTCGCAGGTCTCTCGACAGCTCGGTCCAATCCAGCGGCGCTGATGCGAGCAGCCCCGGCAGCTCCACGCCGCCGCCCGTGCTGCCCACGGCGATGGAGGTGGAGCCGGGCGCGTAGCTCCACAGCAACGCCGGGCCCTGGGGGCGCACGAAGCTGGTGTAGAGCATCAGCACCTCGCGGTCCGTGGGCACATCCAGCATGCCCGCCACGCGGCGCAGGACGGAGGAGCGCGCCTGGCGCTCGTCGACGATGAAGGGGAACTGGTACGTGTCCACCTTGTGGCCATCCGCGCGGATGCGCTCGACGAGCGCGCGGTAGCCGGCCTTGGCGTCGCGCGAGCGACCTCCTCGCAGGATGAGGCGCGACAGCAGTCCCGGGAGGCTTCGCAGGGGCGCGCGGGCCCAGCGGCGCAGCTCCTCGATGTCGGGCTCGATGTCCAGGCCCACGCTGGACCACTTGAGGTCATGCTGGGCGGACCAGGTGCGGAAGGCCTCGTAGCGCGCGCGGGCCTGCACGATGTTGCCGGCGTGGAACCAGTAGCCCTGCTCGGGAGGGAGCAGGAGCCACGCGGTGACGGGGATGCCCTCGCGATTGAGGCGGCGGACGACCTGGGCGCGCTCACCCGTCAGATCCACGAGCCCCAGGCTCACGCCCGCGCGCATCTCGCGCAGGTCCTCGAGGACGCCTTCAGTGTCGAACAGTTCGCCGAGCGGACCCGGTGCCAGCTCACAGAAGAACGTCAGGAAGTGGGGTTTCATGGCAGCCTCGCGCCTCCTCACACGCGTACCCCATTAGGGGTGCACAAATCGGCGGAGAGCAACCATGGAATTCCATCGCGGCCGGATGTTCGACCACGTGCACCTGCGCACCCGGGACTTGGAGGCCAGCCGGCGGTTCTATCAGGCCATCCTGGGGGTGCTGGGCATCCCCATCGGCGCGCACGGGCCGGGGCACTTCTTCGCGGACGAGCTGTTCGTGTCTCCGGTGGACCCGGGCGCGACGAAGAGCTCCAGCGTGCACCTGGCCTTCCAGGCGAAGGACCGCGATACGGTGCACCGCATCTACGAAGCGGCGCTCGCCGCGGGTGGGAAGGACAACGGCGCGCCGGGTGAGCGGCCGTACCACCCTGGCTACTACGCGGCGTTCATGTTGGACCCGGATGGGAACAACATCGAGGCCGTGTTCCACGGTCCCTCGAAGCGCTCGGCCGATTCGGTGGTCGTCACGGCGTAGGGCCAGGGACGTCGCGACCCGCTCCGGGAGACACCGAAGCGGGTCGGGGCTTCAGTAGGACCAGGGGAAGCGCTTGAAGTCGCGCTTGCGCTTCTGGACGAAGGCGTCGCGGCCCTCCTGGGCTTCGTCGGTGCCGTAGGCCAGGCGGGTGGCCTCGCCGGCGAAGAGCTGCTGGCCGACCATGCCGTCATCGGGCAGGTTGAAGGCGTACTTGAGCATCTTGATGGCGGTGGGGCTCTTGGTGTTGATCTCCGCGGCCCACTCGAGCGCGAAGTCCTCGAGCTTCTCGTGGGGGACCACGGCGTTGACCATGCCCATCTGGAAGGCCTCCTGGGCGGAGTAGTTGGCTCCGACGAAGAAGATCTCCCGGGCGCGCTTCTGGCCGATCTGTCGGGCAAGGAGCGCGGAGCCGTAGCCGCCGTCGAAGCTGGCGACGTCGGCGTCGGTCTGCTTGAAGACGGCGTGTTCCTGGCTGGCGATGGTCATGTCGCAGACGACATGGAGGCTGTGTCCGCCGCCTACGGCCCAGCCGGGGACGACGGCGATGACGGCCTTGGGGAGGAAGCGGATCTGCCGCTGGACCTCGAGGATGTGGAGGCGGCCGAGGCGGGCGGGGTCGGACTCGCCCTCTTCGCCTTCGTACTTGTAGCCGTCCTTGCCGCGGATGCGCTGGTCACCGCCGGAGCAGAACGCCCAGCCTCCGTCCTTGGGGGACGGGCCATTGCCGGTGATGAGGACGCAGCCGACGTCGGTCATGAAGCGGGTGGCTTCGAGGGCGCGGGACAGCTCGTCGACAGTGCGGGGGCGGAAGGCGTTGCGCACCTCGGGGCGGTTGAACGCGATGCGGACGGTGCCCTGGTCCACCGCGCGGTGGAAGGTGATGTCCTTGAACTTGGGGCCCTCGACGGGCTTCCAACGGGCCGGATTGAAGATGGCCGAGACCATGGGTGCTCACTCGGGAGAAAGGGTGGAACCGGCGCGGACCCTACGCCGGCCCGCCGGGAGCGTCCACACCGCACTCCAAGGGGACTTCCACTCAGAGACCCGGGACCGGAGGGCTAGCCCCAATTGCATACCCAGTTGATCACCCATCCACACTTGATGATTTTCGCCTCATCCCCAGACGCGACCTGTTTATCCTCCGCGCACCCCAGAGACAGCTCCAGGCGCCTCCCACCCGGATTGACGTTGGACGAAAGCCTGTCTTTGGGCCCTCAACCCACAAACACAGGAGTGCCAAGTATGTCTTCATACAAGGTCCAGAACCAATGGGGTGGCTCGTCGGCTCCTTGGAACCCGGGTGGCACCTGGAAGATTGGTGGTCGCGACAAGCAGAACGTCATCGCCATGAAGGTCTCCTCCGCAGATGGAGGAAAGACCCTGACGGGAACCATGACGTACAACGGCGAGGGCCCCATCGGCTTCCGGGGAACCCTCACCAGTCCGAACAACTACACCGTGGAGAACCAGTGGGGCGGGCCGAACGCGCCGTGGAATCCGGGCGGCACCTTCGTCCTCGGCTCGCGGCAGGGGCAGAACGTCATCAATCTCGACCTGAACTCCCCCAACGGCGGCCAATCCCTCACGGGGACCATGACCTATAACGGCGAAGGCCCCATCGGCTTCCGCGGCGACCAGGGCTGACCGACAGCTATCGCAGGAGCCCTCGCAGTGCGGATGGTGGGACCTCGTTGAACTTGCGGAACGTCCGCGAGAAATGGGCCTGGTCGGCGAAGCCCGTGCAGAACGCCACATCCGTCAAGGTCAGCTCCGGCTCACCGAGCAGCGCATGCGCGGCCTCGACCCGCGTGCGCTGCAACGTCTCCGAGAAGGTCGTCCCCTCCTCCTGCAAGGCACGCTGAAGCCCTCGCCGGGAGAGGATGAGCCGCTGTGCGCTCTCCTCCAGCGTCCAGGGATGCAACAGGTCCACGCGCATGAGCTGCTGGAGCCTGTCCCGAACAGAGCCCGACTCCTCACCTGAAGGCGGACTCTCGCGAACAGGAATGTGCCGGGGGGCCTTCCAGGCGAAGGTCGCCACGTCGGTCTTCGCCGGCAGCACCTTCGGTCCCCGCCCTCCATGGATGACGACGGAGCGCCCTTCCGTCGACTCGAGCGACACGGTGAGCCCCGTGAAGCCCGCTGACTCCAGGACCGCAATCAGCACGCCCCAGATGAACAGGTCATTGACCGCGCGAATCCTGCCCCCATCGATGGCCACGTGATGGAGGGTCATCCGCGTGAGGTTCACGTCGCGCTCGACGAACCGGGTGCGGTGACGCGAGTGCAGGAACCGCTCGAGTGTCTGCCACCGCTCCATCGTGTGCCACGGAGTCGCCCCGGCCCCGAGCGCGCGCAGCACGGGATGCGCGGACAGGGTCCGCAGCGTGAGCCCCAACTCCAGCACCGGGCGCCAGCCATGCGCATCCAGGACCGCCTGGAGGATGGCGACCTTGTCACGCCCACCCGTGGCGATCTCCGGATAGGCGCGGGCCACCGTGGCCTCGAGCACCCGGCGCAAGGCCGGGCTCGTCATGACGCCTTGGTCCTCCATGGTCCGCGAGCCCTCGTCAGCGGGTGGCCTTCTCCGTCCCGCCCGATTCTTGCGCACAACGGCCCCCGTTGCGCCAATCACCGAGCGCCGCCAGGAAGCTCGCATTGAAGTCCGTCCCGGAGAACGGGTTCTGGCTCGTCACCAGGTTGCAATCGCGCACCGCCCGCGAGCGGCCTGGAAACGCCGTCTCATGGAGATAGCCCGCGTCGTCGAGCTGGTCGCCGATGCCGCGAACCTCCGCGCGTGCGCCCATGACGAAGGTCTCGATGTACCACTCCTCGAACCCAGACACCGACGTGACGCGCCGACCCGCGAAGGGACTCGCGTCCGGAGGCAGTCGCGAGAGCAGCGCCGGGGCATGACAGACCAGCCCCACGGGCCGACCCGAGGCGCCGAAGTCGACCAGCAACCCGTGCAGCTCCGCATCGTGGAGCAGGTCGACCATGACGCCCTGCCCTCCTGGCACGAGAAGCGCCTGGAACTCCTCCGCCCGGGTCCGGACCTCGGAGATGGAGACCGGCGCCTCCATTCGAGCCACCATCGCCTTGGCCGCCTCGAGCGCCTCGGGGTGCTCCTTCCAGTACTTCGGATTCATCCCCTCCGGGTCGAACGAAGGCACACGCCCACCGGGCGTCGCGAGCACGACCTGGTATCCCGCGTCGACGAGCACCTTGTAGGGCTCGTAGAACTCGTTCAGGAAGACGCCCGTCTGCCGAACACTCCCATCCGCGAGCTTCTGCTCGGAGGCCGCCGAGAGGACCATCAGGACAGGACCTGGAGGGAGGACCGACTCCGGGGCGAGTGGCTCCGCGGGAAAGACCACACTCCGGGTCGGCGACGAAGCACAACCCCAGCACCCCACGAGACTCGTCAGCGCGACGAGCGCGAGCCCCGCGGGAGACAAACGAAACACCTTCATGCAAGCCCTCCTGGTGACAGCGTCCTCGCCACGGTAGGAGGTACAAAAACAAAGGGCTTGAACGAATGCGCCAATCCCATGCGGCGTGGCTCAGCCCAGGGGCTGGACCATCGCCGCGCGCTGGCAAGAGGCGTGGACGGGCCCCCGACCACGCCCCCAGGGGGCCCTTGGCCTCTCTGCCCAGGGCTCACCCAGCCTCCGCGCCACCCGGGCGCACGACGAGCTCAATGCACCTTCGACACATCGTCCAGGGGCGGCAGCGAGGGAATCCCCGCGGCGACGCCTCCCGCGATCGGCCCCGCGAGCGCGACCTCCCCCACCGGGGACTCGTCCTGTCGCTCCTGGCTTCCATCGAGCTTCTGGCCCACCTGCTCGCCGAGCTGGGAGATGCCCTCTTGCGCGCGACGTTTGGCGGGCTCGATGAGCTGACGCTCCTTGTTCGACACGGGCAACAGGCTCGCGGCGAGCATCCCCAGCGCCACCGCGCCGAGCGCGAGCGCCAGGGGCTGCTCCTCGAGCGCTCGACCGAAGAAGTCGGACGAGCGATGGCGCAGGTCTCCCGCGGAGGGGATGTGCTCACGCAGATGGGAGGCGCGCTCACTCACGTTGTCCTTCACGCCGTGCACCCGCTCACGCACGGTGTCCGCCGCCCCGGCCACATGCTCCTTCACGCTGTCCGTGGCGCCACTCAACGAGTCCTTCACCGAGTCCTTCGCGCTGACCGCCCGGTCCTTCATGCTCGGGCCCTCTCCCCTCGCGTCTTCCGCGACGTAGCCGTACCCCTGTCCCACCCCCGTGGTGCCCCCCGCGGACGGCGCCGCGCTGTATTCGGAGTACGGAATGGAACGGCTGCCCTCTCGGGAGCGGTAGCCACGCTCATCCTCGTAGGCCAGGTAGCGGTCCTCGCGGGCGTAGGAGACGGGGACGCGACGGTGCTCGCGGTAGCCCCTGCGCTCGTCGATGCGGGAGCGGAAGGCCCGTTTCATCAGCATGGAGCCGACGCCCGCCCCCAGCACGGCCCCGAGCCATCCCAATCCCCGGGGTGTGTGGGTCACTTCATCCGTCCAATCGTATGTCTTCCGCATTGCGGTCTCCCTTGCTTGCGATTTCCATTCGAGCACCTTGTCGCGAGCCTGCTGCTTGAGTTCCTCGCTCTTGTCATGCGCGAGCTGCTTCGCGTGCTCCTTCACCTCGTCCTTCTTCTCGAGCACGAGCTCTCTCGCTCGGGCCTTCATCAGCTCGGGGTTGGCGCGACGGCCGAGCTCATCCGCCAGCACGCTCATGCGTGCCCGTGCATCCGCGATTTCGCGGAGCGCATCGTCGTGCTCGCCCATTGGCTGTCCTCCTTGAGGGTCTGTAGGGTCTTCTGTGGGGGGTGGACCGTCTTGAGTCGCTTCGCGCCGACCACGCCGACGCCCACGCCCACGGCGAGCAGCACCACGGTGACGAGCAGCGCGCTGGCCCACAGCGGCATCACGTTCGCCAGCGCGATGACCAGGAAGGCCACCAGCGTCATGGCCCCCAGCAAGGTGACCACGGCGCCCGCCGCGAGCATTCCACCGCCCGCCGCGGCCTTCCTGGCCTCGGACTTCAGCTCCGTGCGAGCCAGCGTGAATTCCGCGCGAACCAGGTGGCGCCCCTGCTCGATGAACTCGGAGACCAGGGCGCCCAGGGGGCGGTCCTCCGTCCCGGACGCGGAGCGAGTGGACCGCACGTCGCGCACGCGCTCTTCTTCAAAGTAAGGAGTTCCCATGGGAATGCTCCTCATGCCTTCAGGAAACGTGCGGCGACAAAGCCCAGGAGTGCGCAACCCGCGAGCGCGACCCCCGGGCGCTCCCGCAGTTGGACCTTCGCCTGCTGGACCAGTTCCTCGGTCGAGCTCCGGTCGAGGGTGTCGCTCGTCTTGCGCACGTAGCCCGCGACGCTGCCCACCCATTGCTGGGGAAGCCGGGTCCCGCCGCGCTGGCCGGCCATGGACTCCAGCTCCTGCGCCAGTTCGTCCAGTCCCTCGACCAGCGCGCCCTTCTTCTCGTCCGCGGTCGAGAAGGCGCGCTGACGGGTGATTCCTCCGAGGCGCTTCACCTGCTCCGCGCTCTCGTGCTTGAGGTCCGCCGCACTTCCGCTGTCCGACGGTCCCTGGTTGTAGAAGCCCGAACCCTTCACCGGCTCCCCTTCGATGCCGCTGCCCATATCGCGACCTCCCCTGAGGTTGTATTGAGGTTGATGCGTCGCATTCCGCCCTCCAGGGTCAAGCTAGTCATCTGGAGCGATCCGCTGACGGACATCTCGGGAAGTTCGAAGCGCAGGCGGCAGTGCATGCAGGCGGCATCAGTCGCCACGAATCCAGGGGGAATGCGCCGTGGGCTGAAGTCGGCGCATTTCGGGTGAATCATCACGGATGCGCGGCTCACGGTCGGTATGCCGTTCGCGCACCAGGCACGCGTGCGAGCACATGCCTCGTGAGGAAAGCGCCGCGAGCGCCTCCGGGGCGGCGCTTCGGCGCGGGGCTTCTAGAACACCGTCACGCCCAGCGTGAAGCTCGCCAGGAAGCCACCGTGCTGGGACAACCGCCGCATTCCAATCGCCCGACACCCGAGGGGCTGTTGAACCCCAACGCCAGCCCCAGGCCCAGTGGGTCCCCAACTCCGCCAACGAGGTCCAGCAGTCCATGTCGCAATCCCCCGCGGATGCGGAGGGCTGCGTCGCGTACTACGCCTGGAGCAGCCTCATGCTCACCAACAAGGTGACAGGCAATCCGCCGGTGCTCCTCAACACGGCCTTCCCCGCCACGGTGAGCACCCCTCCGTCGGAGTCCACACCCCCGCCCGGGACCACCTCGGCCCGATTGACGGTGGAGCCTCCGGCCGCGCCGCTCGAATCCGCCGTCCGCTGGTCCCGCGAGGAGGTGCCCTACCCCGCGAACAGCCCGCTCTCACCGGACCAGGTCGAAGCCATCATCGCCGAGTATGAGCCGGTGCTCGCGTCGGTTCCCGGGGCGCTGAAGGACCGCCTGCGTTCGCTGTTCCGGAACAATCTCTACCTCGGCCTGTCGAAGGGCAACGGCCCCGGAGGCATGCCGGTGGGCGCCATCGCCGGAAAGGTGGAGGGCGCCGCGTATGTCTTCTACCACCACACCTCCAAGGGCCCCGTCGAGTGTGGACGGCTGGAGTTGACCGTCAACACCGAGTGCATCGGGTGGGTCATCTCCGTCGCCGCGACGTCCCTCTGCCTGTTCCTGACCGTCGTGGGGTTGGGCTTCTCCGCGAGCCGGGCCGTCTCCTCCTTGAGCAAGGTCATCGGAGAGAGCACCGCCCTGCTCAAGGCCATCGGCGATGCGGCCAAGGGGCCACGAGCGGCAGCACCGTCATCAAGGTCATCAAGGCGCTCTACGTCGCGGGGACGCTCGGCAAGGTGCTGGGTGGCATGCTGACGGGGAACTGGATCTCCATCGCCCTCAACTGCGCGTCGCTCATCCTCATGGTCGTGGGCCTCTTCACGTCCGGGGGCGCCTACCTGGCCGTCGTGCTGGCACAGCTGCTCATCAACATCGCCGTCCTCATCGCCGTCATCGCGCAGAAGCCGAGCAACTGCTGCTGACGTTGCACACCGCGCTTCAAGGAGCTTCAGGGCACGTGCCGGCGTCGCCACCGCAAGCCCCGCGGCCGCCGGTCGTGCCTGCTCTGTCTGTAGCGCTTCACGCCACAAGACAACCAAGGCGTGACCTGCTTCGCCACAAGGCAATGACACCCAACCTCTCGCGCCTCGAGAAGACTCGAACCAGAGATTGTCACACATTTACATTCCTGACGCTTCTGCCTATGCCTGCGAGGAGCTTTCTCCAAACACGGCAGGTGACTCATGTGGAAGCGGAAGGATGTCTTGTGCCGGGTGCTCATGGCCCTGGCCCTCGTGGCGGGAAGTCCCTCGGTCGCGCAGGAGGATGGAGGCGTGGGGCGGGCGGTCCGCATCTCCAGCGGCTCCTGGACCGCGATGGACGCCGCGGTGGAAGCGGGATTCCTCACGCGCTACCAATACTCGCAGGGCGTTTCCCTGCTCCCGACCTCCCAGGCACTGTGGCAGGAGACCTTGTCCACCGGGGCCTTGGATGGCTTGGACCTGTTGGTGGTGGATGCGGAGGAAGACACCGCCCTTCTGGTGGATGAAGGCGTCGCCCTGTCCGACGTCCTCCGTCAGCTGATCGGCCCTGACGTGGACCGGCTGCGTCCCGACGAGATGTACGGTGACGACTCCAAGCCGCTCGTGCCGCAGCTCGTCCTCGTGCTGCCGGCCGGAACGCTGGCGGAGTTGTTCCCCGAGGGGAGCGAGGTGGAGGTCCACCCTGTCCTCGCGTTGGAGCCGCAGCGCTTGCTGGGCGTCCGACCGCAGACGCCGTGCGAAGGCAAGTGCGATGAGCCCCTTGCCGCCACACAGGTGGTCGCCACGCGCCTGGACGACGGCGCGGTGCTGCCCCTGCCGGTGCAGGTCCTGGCGAACCAACCCCCGGACACCGCGCCCCAGCCGGTGGTCAACCGGGGCAGCCTCCAGATCGACATCGTCTCCAGGACGGAGACGGGCGTGCTGTTGCGCGCGGAGGCGGGCTCGGGCGCGGACCTCTACCAGTGGGTCGTCACCAGCGCGAACGGCACCCGGTGGACCCTGGGCGATACCACGTCCAGCGCCGTCGAGTTCACGATGGAAGCCGAGCAAGGAACGGACACCCGCCTCCTCCTGTGCGCCCGCATGCTCGTCTGGGACCCGCTGCGTCAGAGGTGGTTGATCAAGGAACTCCCAGGATGCCATCTGGACACGTTCCCGCCGCCGGAGAAGTTCGTGGGCGTCATCCCGGAGGCGCAGACGTGCCCGCAGCAGTCCGACCTGCTCGTCGTCCATATGGACGATGAGGATGGCAAGAGCGCCAGCACGAGCCGTGGCTGGCTCGGTGGCATCACCAGCGACAGGAACACCACGCTTCGTTTCTGCCGGGTGGACGCAGCGAAGTTCAAGCCCCTGTCGAAGGACAGCATCCGCCAGAATCACTACGCGGTGCTGATGCTGGGAGACACGTGCCCCGCGGGCTCGTACCGGTTCTCCCGCTACTTCGACAACGAGGACAAGAGCAATGCCAATTACGTCCGCGTCCACTTCGACTGGAGGCCCAGCTCGGCGGACAAGAACACCAGCCTCGTGTTCTGTGTGTTCCTGGCGGCGGGCACCACCGGCAGCACCATGAGCGAGATGCCCCAGCTGGGCTTCAGCTACGGAGTCCTCGCCGCGGCTGACTTCAGCCGCGCCCTCGCGACGGGCACTCTCGATTCGAATGACGAGGACGACACCAACAAGAACACCTATACCGACCCCCACAGCATCTACAATCACGTGGTGCCCATCATCTCCATGAGTACGGATACGCGGATCCGCCTGGCGAAGGTCCGCTAGCAGGCTCCGGAGCTTCATCCCGGAGCCCGTCGTGTGTCATCGGATGGGTCGGGCCGGTGCGCCTCGTCGCCTCAGGGGCTCACGACCCGCCCCAGGAAGAGCACACTCTTCGTCGCCACCTCCTCGATGACGAACACGAACGGGCGGTCCACGTGGACTTCGGGAGGAAGCGACACGGGCACGCTCTCGATGGCGGTCGCGGCGGCGGCCTCGGTGCCCGCCTCGTCCACGGCGACGAAGGCCTGATGTTGCGCGCCACTGAGCATCAGTTGCTCCTGGCGGGAGATGCCAGACAGGTCCGCGCGGCCGGAGAATGCATCCTCCATTCCCAGGGAGCGCAGCGCCTCCACCAGGGCGGCCGACTGCTTCACCTCGAAGCGAGGAAAGCGCAGCAGCATCGGCCGCTCGCTCAGGTTCGCTCGCACGGTGTCCAGGAACGCGGCGGACAGGCGCTGCTCCACCTCCTGGAAGCGACCCGCGTCGGGGACGATGACGAGCATGCGAAAGGCACGGCCCACATAGGGAAGCGCGATGGCGTCATAGCCCTCTCCACGCGCGAAGGGGAACGACCACGAGGTGTGCATCATCGGGACCTGCGTCGTGCCACCCGTCAGGCCATGGAAGGTCCTCGGGCTCGTGGCCTGGGCGTGGAACGGCGTACGCCAGGCCCCCTTGAAGTAGAGGGCATTGGCCAGGACCAGTCGCGTGTCGGCGCGCACCTCCCCCTCGGGAATCAGGTCCTGGATGCGGTCCGCCGTCACGCCGGAGACCCAGTCGTTGATGGCGCGGCGTACGCCGTCCGGGTCCGCGGAGAAGTCCACCGAGCGCAAGCCCGCGCCGTGGTGCTCGGCGAGCACGTCCAGGTAGGCGGGCTCGAAGCGATAGCCCTGCTGTCCCCAGAGGACATTCACCGCGCGGAACGTCGGCGCAGGCCCCTTGTCGCCATGGGCCTGCCCCACCTGCTCCTGGAGCGCCAGGTCCAGCCGATTGAGCGCCGGGTGCAGCTGCTCCGCGGGCAGCGTGAAGCCCAGCGTCCGTGCCATCTGCGCCTGGGTTTCGCCGCGTGCTCCGGCGTACACCAGGCTGAAGGCCCGTGTGAGGCTGAGGGGAGACACGGCGGCGTTCTCTCCAGGCTCGGCGAGCCGTCGGTAGAGCGCCACGCCGAAGTCGGTGTTACCGGCGACCAGCGCGGCGAAGTCCGTGTCGGAGACGGAGGGCGACGTCACCCGCTCCTTCTCCGAGGCGACGAGCGCCCCCGGTGGAGGCGGCTCCCGCTCGGCGGGGGATTGCTCGTCGGAATGGCAGCCCGCCAGTCCCCACACCACCGCGACCATGCAAGCTTTCAGCGACGTCGATGAAGCCATGAGCCAGACCTTTCGGGAGAAAGAAGGTTCGTCTCCGAAAGCAAGGGCCATGCACATGGCACGGGCCTGGAACTTCAGATGTTTGGCCTTGTCCCCTTCCCGCCTTCCCTCGGATTTCCGAGGACCCGCCCCGCCTTTTCACCTCCGTCGGGTCCCCTGGAGGAGCGCCCCGTCACGGGCCCGGGGCTCGACGTCCCCGTGACACGGGGACGCTGGGCGGCGGGCCCGGAAGGTGCCAGCGTACGGGGTGCATCCCTTCCGCGAGGACCTCCGCGTCATGCCCGCCGACGTCGCCCTGCTCAAGGAAGTCCCCCTCTTCGCCGCCCTCGACGACGAGGAGCGCGAGCTGCTCGCCGCCCAGCTCGAGGAGGTCCGCCTCTCCGCCGGAGAGAAGGTCTTCTCCCGGGGTGACCCCGGCGGCGCCATCTACATCGTCAGCGCCGGCGAGGTGCAGATATCGGTCGAGGACACCACCGGCCAGGTCATCGTCTTCGAGACCGCCCGCCGCGGTGACTTCTTCGGCGAGCTGTCCCTGCTCGACGGTGACCCGCGCAGCGCCGACGCCCGCGCCATCCAGGACACCCACGCCCTCAAGGTCGACCGCGCCGACCTCCAGCTGCTCTTCCAGCGCCACCCCTCCAGCGCCATGGACGTCCTCACCGCCATCGGCCGGCGCCTGCGGGAGGCGGACAAGATGCTCCACAGCCGCCCCACCCTCAGCCCCAATGAGACCGTGGAGGAGCGGCTCACCACCATCCAGCGCCTCGCGGACGGCCTCTCCGCCTTCAGCGGCACCTTCACCTTCATGCTGCTGCACGCCGCCTGGTTCGCGGTGTGGATCTCCATCAACCTGGACTTCATCCCCGGGTTCCACGCGTTCGACCCGTTCCCCTTCGGCCTGCTCACCATGGTGGTCAGCCTGGAGGCCATCTTCCTGTCCTGCTTCGTCCTCATCAGCCAGAGCCGCCAGGCCGCCAAGGACCGCATCCGCTCGGACGTCGAGTACGAGGCCAACATCCGCGCCGGCCTGGAGGTCACGCACCTGCACACCAAGCTGGACCACCTCTACGCGCAGACCATGGCCCGCCTGGACGCCGTGGAGCGCGGGCGCTCCACCCCCGCCCCCGTCCCCCCGCGCACCTTCAACGGCTGAAGCCCCGGATGTCAGACGCCTCAGGTAGGGTGGCCCTCACACACCCCATGAAACCCGCCGAGAAAGCCACCCTCCTCCTCGAGCGCCTGCGCGAGCAGCACCCCGACGCACGCTACGAGCTTGACTGGTCCACCCCCTTCGAGCTGCTCGTCGCCACCATCCTCGCGGCCCAGTGCACCGACGAGCGCGTCAACCGCGTCACCGCCACCGTCTTCCCCAAGTACCCCGGCCCCCAGGCCTTCGCCGACGCGGACACCGCCCAGTTGGAGGAGGACCTCAAGCCCACCGGCTTCTACAAACAGAAGACCAAGTCCGTGCAGGCCATGAGCCGGGCGCTCCTGGAGCAGTTCGACGGCGAGGTACCCCGCACCGTGGAGGAATTGGTGAAGCTCCCCGGCGTGGCCCGGAAGACGGCCAACGTGGTGCTCAACACCGCGTTCGACCTCCCCTCCGGCATCATCGTCGACACCCACGTCGCCCGCGTCAGCCAGCGGCTGGGCCTGACGAAGCACGACAAGCCCGAGGCGATTGAGCAGGACCTGATGAAGCTCGTGCCCCAGGACACCTGGACCTTCTTCGGCCCCGCCACCGTCCTGCACGGCCGCTACACCTGCACGGCCAAGAATCCCAGATGTGAGACGTGCATCGTGAAGGACATCTGCCCACGCATCGGCGTATAGGCCCACCCGCCTTGCCGGGTCGGCACCGTATCCGCCGCAAGCACGGAATACAGACAATGAAACGGGGGTTCGAGCGTATCTACGCAAGACATGACCCCTGCTCCTTCGTCGGCCACCCCCACCGACGCCCGCCCGGTAGATTCAGGCGAGCGCCTGGCGTTGCTCGACACGCTGCGAGGCTTCGCGCTCTGCGGCGTGTTCATCTCCAACACCTTCATGTGGTTCAGCGGTCGGGCGTTCCTCCCCAAGGAGCAGCTCGAGGCGCAGTTCACCCAAGGCTCGCTCATCGACCGCATCATCATGCCGGCCTTCGGCATCCTGGTGGGCGGCCGGTTCATCACCATCTTCTCGTTCCTGTTCGGCCTGGGCTTCGCGGTGCAGATGGGGCGCGCGGACGCGCGGGGCTCGGACATCACCCGGCTCTACGTCCGCCGGCTCGTGGTGATGCTGGCCCTGGGCTTAAGCCACCTGTACCTCATCTGGTACGGAGACATCCTGAGCAACTACGCGCTGCTCGGCTTCTGGCTGTTGTTGTTCCGCAAGCGGGACGACCGCACGATTCTGGGATGGGCGATAGCGCTGCTGGTGGTGGGCCCCCTGCTCACCACCTTCGTGCTCAAGCTCCCGCAGCTGCTCGCCGCCACCCCGGAGGCCGCCGCCGCGCTGGGCAAGGCGCAGAGCGAACGTTCGGCGGCGCTGAAGGTCGCCCTGTTCCCCAGCTTCACGGACGGCAACTGGTGGGATGTCGTCAAGGCGGGCGCGACGTTCCACCGCGTCGAGTTCCTGCACATCATGGTCCTCCATTCGGTGGGGCTCATGGGCCGCTTCCTCCTGGGCTTCTACGTGGGCCGCCGGCGCCTCTTCCATGACGCCTCCCAGCACCTGCCGCTCTTCCGCCGGCTGCTCTACGGAGCGCTCGCGATGGGCGTGGTGGGCGGAGGCGTGGGCGCCGTGGTGCAGCAGCTGGTCATCCGGAAGATATTGAATCCGGACGCGCTGCCCACGTGGCTGCCGTTCGCGATGACGCCCATCCGGACGATGGGCGAGGTGGGCTTCGCGGCGACGTACGTGCTGGCCATCACCCTGCTCTTCCAGCGCGCGACCTTCCAGCGAATCCTGTCGGTGCTGGCGCCCGTGGGCCGCATGGCGTTGACGAACTACCTGAGCCAGTCCGTCATCAGCGTGCTCGTGTTCTACGGCTACGGCCTGGGCCTGTTCGGGAAGCTGGCGCCCAGCCTGTGCATCCTGTACTGCCTGGGCGTCTTCGCCGTGCAGATCGTCTTCAGCCACCTGTGGCTGTCGCGCTTCCGCTTCGGGCCCATGGAGTGGGTGTGGCGCTCGCTGACGTACGGCAAGGCCCAGCCGATGCGCAAGAGCGCCGGGTCCCCTGGCGCGGCGATGGCGACCTGAGCCGCGCGCCGTGATTCAGCGCCGGGGCACGGGTGGGAAGCCGTGCTCCCGCGCCCTCCAGGCCACCAGCAGCGTGGGCACCAGGAGGAGCACCAGCATCCAGGGGAAGGAGCGCGTCCCCAGCGTGTCGAGCAGCACGCCGCCCGCGAGTCCTCCTCCCGCGATGGCGATGTTCCACACCGTGACGACCATGGACTGCGCCACGTCGGACGCCTCCCCGGCCGTCTTCGCCGAGGCCGTCTGGAAGAGCGTGGCCACGCCGCCATAGGCCAGCCCCCAGACGGCGACGCTCACGTGGACCACGGCGGAAAGCCCGCTCGACAGCGCGAGCACCACGGCCACCCCGATGAAGAGCGCCGTGCTCAACAGCACCAGCTCCCGCAGCCACCGGTCGATGAGCACGCCCACGCCCCAGATGGAGGCGAGCGCCGCCACGCCGAAGACGAGCAGCACCACGTCGATGTCCCCCGCCAGCCCCACCGTCCCCAGGAACGGGGCGATGTACGTGTAGAGCACGTTGTGCGCGAGCACGAAGGCCAGCGTGACGAACAGCACGGGGCGGATGCCGGGCATCAGGAACACGCGGGTGAGCGACAGCCGCTGGTCCTCGGGCTGCCCGGGGAAGTCCGGCACGCGCGCGAGCACCCAGCCCACGAGCACCAGCGTCAGGCCGCTCATGATTCCGAAGGTGACGCGCCACCCGACGGCCGCGCCCAGGAACGTGCCCGCGGGGATCCCCAGGGACAGCGCGAGGGGGATTCCCACCATCGCGATGGCCATCGCCCGGCCCTTCTGTCGCTCGGACACCATGCGCGCCGCGTAGCTGGCGACCAGCGCCCAGAGCAGCCCCGCGAACACCCCCGCCAGGAAGCGCGCCGCCAGCGTCACCGCGAAGCTGGAGGACACGGCGGTGACGGTGTTGACGACGGCGAAGCCCAGGATGGCGCCGATGAGCAACGGCCTGCGTCGCCACCCTTGCGTCGCCGCCGTGAGGGGAATCGCCGTCAGCAGCGTGCCGAGCGCGTACAGCGTGACGAGCTGCCCGGCCAGGGACTCGGAGACGCCCAGGTCCACGCTCATCCGGGGCAGCAGCCCCGCGGGGAGCGCCTCGGTGAGCACGGTGATGAAGGCCGCCATCGCCAGCGCGAGGAGCCCTCCGAGAGGGAGCGCGGGTTCGGTCCGCGCGGTGGCATCGATAGGGAGCGAGGTCGAGGTCATGGTCTGTGGGGATGGGGTCGATACACGGGGGCCCTCGTGCCGAAGAGGCGAGGTGGGCCCGTGCGCGACGACGGTGAGGTGTTGGCGGGCAAGGTAATTTCGGGCGGGCTCGCGGACCATCGCGCTAGAGTTCGGAACACATCGGACATGGGTGTCCGGAATCGGAGCACGGTGGATGGACAGTCTCGGCTCACTCCAGGCGTTCGTTCAGGCGGCGGAGGCGCGCAGCTTCACCGTGGCGGGACGACAACTCGGGGTGTCGTCGTCGGCCATCGGCAAGGCGGTGTCGCGGCTGGAGGAGCGGCTGTCGGTGCGGCTCTTCCACCGCTCGACGCGCACCATCACCCTGACTCCGGAGGGTTCGCTCTTCCTGGAGCGCTGCCGGCGCATCTTCTGTGAAATCGAGGCCGCGGAGCTGGAGCTGGCGCGGACGCAGGAGGCCCCGCGCGGCAAGCTGCGCATCAGCATGCCCCTGGTCGGCATGTTGATGATGCCGACCCTGAGCGCGTTCATGCGCGCGTATCCGGACATCGAGCTGGACCTGGACTTCTCGGATCGGCTCGTCGACGTCATCGACGAGGGCTTCGATGGCGTGGTGCGCGGCGGAGACATCAGCGACTCGCGGCTGATGGCGCGGGTGCTGGGGACGTTCCGGCTGGTCCTCGTCGCCTCGCCGGACTACCTCGCGCGCCGGGGCACACCCCGCAAGCCCGAGGACCTGAAGCAGCACGCGTGCCTGCACCACCGCTTCGCCACCACCGGAAAGCTGGAGCGCTGGCCGTTCCGCAAGGGCCGCAAGGAGGTGGAGCTGCCCACCACGGTGGTGGCGAGCACCATCGAGCCGCTCATCTACATGGCCGAGCAGGGCCTGGGCATCACCTGTCTGCCGGACTTCGCCCTGCGCCGTCAGTTCGCGCAGGGCACCCTGGTGAAGGTGCTCGACAGCCACCTCCACCACCAGGGCACGTTCCGGGTGCTGTGGCCCTCCAGCCGCTACCTGTCCCCCAAGCTGCGGGTGTTCGTGGACTTCATGGCGGCGCACCTGTTCGAGACTTGAGACTTCCGGGCCCGCTCGCCCGCCGGGCCGCCGTCCATTCCACACAGGATGCGCGCAGACCCATCCCCGCCGGACACAGGGTGTGGCAGACTCTGGGGGACCATGTGGGATTGGGTCCGCCAGTTGGGCGAGTGGGCGCGCGAGGGTGCGCCCTTCGCCGTGGCCACCGTAACGACGTGTCAGGGAAGCACCCCCGCCGAGCCCGGCGCGAAGCTGCTGGTGCGCGGGGACGGCGTGTTCCACGGCACCGTGGGCGGAGGACACCTGGAGCAGCTGGTGCTCGCGGACGCGCGCGGGTGCCTGGAGCGCGGCGAGTCCCGCACGTACCGCTACCCCTTGGGCGCGAAGCTCGGCCAGTGTTGTGGAGGCGTGGTGGACGTCTTCGTGGAGCCCGTCAATCACGGGCCTCGGCTGTACCTGTTCGGCGCCGGCCACGTGGGCCAGGCGGTGTGTCGCATCCTGGAGGGCACCCCCTTCCGCGTGCACCTGGTGGACGAGCGCCCCGAGTGGCTCCAGGGCGAGCGCATCCCCGCTTCCGTGACGCGCCACGACGAGCCGTGGGAGGACTTCTTCGCCCGCGCCACGTGGGACGCGAAGCGCACCTATGTCGCGGTGATGACGCACCGGCATGACCTGGACCAGGACATCGTCGCCGCCGCGCTGGAGAAGCCCGCGCGCTACCTGGGCCTCATCGGCAGCAAGACCAAGTGGGCGCGCTTCCGGCAGCGGCTGGAGGCGCGCGGCGTGCCCGCGAGCCTCTTGAGCCGGGTGCAGTGCCCCATGGGGTTGGAGCTGGGGGGCAAGTCCCCCCAGGAGGTCGCGGTGAGCATCGCCGCGGGCCTGCTCCAGCTCCACCACCAGCCTTTCGTCGAAACCCGCCCCGAGCCGTCCGTCTCGGAGCCGCCCCGCCTGCGCGGGGTTTCGTCTGGAGAATGAGCACCATGTTCGAGTTCCGGCTCAACGGGAGCGTCGTCCGCGTCGACGACGTGTCCCCCAACACCACGCTGCTCGACTTCCTGCGCGCCAAGGGCGCCACGGGGACGAAGCAGGGCTGCGCCGAGGGCGACTGCGGCGCGTGCACGGTGGCCATGGTGGACCGCGATGCCCAGGGGAACCGCAACCTGCGCGCGTTCAACGCCTGCATCACCCTGGTCCCCATGGTGGCCGGCCGTGAAATCGTCACCGTGGAGGGCGTGGGCTCGAAGGAGAAGCCCCACCCCGTGCAGCAGGCGATGGTGAAGCACTACGGCTCGCAATGTGGCTTCTGCACGCCGGGCTTCGTCGTGTCGATGGCGGAGGCGTACTCGCGTCCGGCCGTCTGTACCCCGGAGACGGTGGCGGACCAGCTCTGTGGAAACATCTGCCGCTGTACCGGCTACCGCCCCATCCGCGACGCGATGATGGAGGCGCTCGCCGCGCGCGACGCCGCGGTGGGGCTGAGCGCGATTCCCGGCACGCCGCTCGGTGGGCCCGCGGAGGCCCTGTCGTCCGTCAGCTACGAGGCGAAGGGACAGAAGTTCCTGCGGCCCACGTCGTGGGAGGAGCTGCTCGCGCTGAAGGCCGCGCACCCGGAGGCGATGCTCGTCGCCGGCGCCACCGAGCTGGGCGTGGACATCACCAAGAAGGCCAGGCGCTACCCGTTCCTCATCTCCACCGAGGCGGTGGAGGGCCTGCGCGACATCCGTCGGGAGGCGGATGGGTGGCACGTGGGCGGGGCGGCGACGCTCGTCGACCTGGAGGACGCGCTCGGCACGGCCCTGCCCGAGGTGACGAAGATGCTCAACGTCTTCGCTTCGCGGCAGATCCGCCAGCGGGCCACGCTCTCCGGAAATCTGGTGACGGCGTCGCCCATCGGCGACCTGGCGCCCGTGCTGCTCGCGCTGGATGCGCGGCTGGTGCTGGCCTCGGTGCGCGGCAAGCGGACGGTGGCGCTGTCGGAGTTCTTCCTCGCGTACCGCAAGACGGCGCTCCAGGCGGACGAGGTGGTGCGCTCCATCGTCATCCCCGACGGCCCCTCGGCGGAGAGCGGGCTGACGCGGCGTTCGGATTCCTTCAAGGTCTCCAAGCGGCGAGAGCTGGACATCAGCATCGTCGCGGCGGGCTTCTGCGTGGACGTGGACTCGGGCGGCGTGGTGCGGGCGGCGCGGCTGGGCTACGGCGGCGTCGCGGCGACTCCGATTCGCGCGCGTCGCACCGAGGAGCTGCTGGTCGGCAAGCCCTGGACGCGGGAGACCGTGGACCAGGTACTGCCGGTGCTCGGCTCGGAGCTGTCCCCCATCAGCGACTTGCGCGGGAGCGCGGAGTACCGGCGCGGGCTCATCGTGAGCCTGTTCGAGAAGTTCTTCACGGGCGAGCGCAGCCCCTCGCTGGACGCGGCGCCGGGCTTCGTCGGGGGTGACGGTGAGGTGCCCACGGACGCCACGCGCGTCCTGCGCCACGAGAGCGCGCTGGGCCATGTCACGGGTGCGGCGAAGTACGTGGACGACGTGGCGCAGTCACGGCCGATGCTGGAGGTGTGGCCGGTGTGCTCGCCGCACGCGCACGCGCGCATCCTGCGCCGGGACGCGACGGCGGCTCGGGCCCTGCCCGGCGTGGTGACGGTGCTCTTGGCGGAGGACATCCCGGGGATGAACGACACCGGGCCCATCCGCCACGATGAGCCGCTGCTCGCGAAGGACGAGGTGCTGTTCCACGGGCAGATCGTGGCGCTCGTGGTGGGCGAGTCCGTGGACGCGTGCCGCGAGGCCGCGCGTCAGGTGGTGGTGGAGTACGAGCCGCTGCCAGCGGTCCTCACGGTGGAGGACGCCATCGCCCAGGGCAGCTACCACACGGAGCCGCACATCATCCGCCGGGGTGACGTGGACGCGGCGCTCGCGGCGAGCCCTCGCAGGCTGTCCGGCACCGTGTCGATTGGCGGCCAGGAGCACTTCTACCTGGAGACACACGCGGCCTACGCCGAGAAGGGCGACGACGGGGACATCACGGTGGTGTCCTCCACGCAGCATCCGTCCGAGGTGCAGGCGGTGATTTCGCACGTGCTGCACCTGCCGCGCAGCCGCGTGGTGGTGCAGTCGCCGCGCATGGGTGGCGGCTTCGGTGGCAAGGAGACGCAAGGCAACGCGCCTGCGGCGCTGGTGGCGCTGGCCTCGTGGCAAACGGGCCGCCCGGTGCGGTGGATGCTGGACCGGGACGTGGACATGGTGGTGACGGGCAAGCGTCACCCGTTCCATGCCACGTACGAGGTCGGCTTCGACGAGCAGGGCAAGCTGCTGGCCCTGAAGGCCGTGCTGGTGTCGAACGGCGGCTGGTCGCTGGATTTGTCCGAGTCGATCACGGACCGCGCCCTCTTCCACCTCGACAACGCCTATTACATCCCGGCGACGAGCTACACGGGGCGGGTTGCGAAGACGCACCTGGTCTCCAACACGGCGTTCCGGGGCTTCGGCGGTCCGCAGGGCATGCTGGTGGGCGAAGAGGTCCTCGCGAGGGTGGCGCGTGCAGTGGGCCTGTCCGCGGAGGACGTGCGCGAGCGCAACTTCTACCGGGGCACCGGTGAGACGAACACCACGCACTACGGACAGGAGCTGGAGGATGAGCGGCTGCCGGGGCTGTGGCGTGAGCTGAAGGAGTCCTCGGAGCTGTCGCGTCGGCGCGCGGAGGTGGACGCATTCAACGCCAGCTCACCGAACATCAAGCGGGGACTGGCGATGACGCCGATGAAGTTCGGCATCTCGTTCACCGCGACGTTCCTGAACCAGGCGGGCGCGCTGGTGCACGTGTATCGGGATGGCTCGGTGATGGTGTCGCACGGCGGCACGGAGATGGGCCAGGGTCTGCACACGAAGATCCAGGGCGTGGCGATGCGCGAGCTGGGCCTGCCCGCGGACGCCATCCGGCTGGCGAAGACGGTGACGGACAAAGTGCCCAACACGTCCGCCACGGCGGCGTCGAGCGGCTCGGACTTGAATGGCGCCGCGGTGCGCGAGGCGTGCGTGAGCATCCGCGAGCGGCTGGCGCCGGTGGCGGCGAAGCTCTTGTCGGAGAAGCACGGGCGCGGGGTGGCGCCGGAGTCGCTGGTGTTCGAGGGCGGCCGGGTGGGCGTGAAGGGCGCGCCCGAGGTGTCGGCGGCGTTCGCGGCCGTGGTGGACGCGGCGTATCTGTCGCGCGTGGGCCTGTCCGTGACGGGGTACTACCGGACGCCGGGCATCGGCTACGACAAGGCGAAGGGCAAGGGGAAGCCATTCCTCTACTTCGCGTACGGCGCGGCGGTGACGGAGGTGGAGGTGGACGGCCTGACGGGCATGAAGCGTGTACTCCGGGTGGACGTGCTGGAGGACGTGGGCGACTCGCTCAACCCGGGCGTGGACCGGGGCCAGATTGAAGGCGGCTTCGTGCAGGGCCTGGGGTGGCTCACGGGCGAGGACTTGCGGTGGGACGCGAAGGGCCGGCTGCTCACGCACTCGGCCAGCACGTACCCGGTGCCGGCGTTCAGCGATGCGCCCGTGGACTTCCGGGTGAAGCTGATGGAGCGGGCGAAGCAGCACAACACCATCCACGGCAGCAAGGCCGTGGGTGAGCCTCCGCTGATGCTCGCGCTGTCGGTGCGTGAGGCTTTGCGCGACGCCGTAGGCGCGTTCGGCCAGCCAGGGGGTGACGTGGAGCTCGCCGCCCCTGCCACGCACGAGGCGCTGTTCCTGGCCATCCAGAAGCGCCTGTCGCAAGACAAGGCCGAGGACGGACGCGTCGCCGCGTGACGGGCAGCTGAAGACATATCAACGCCCGCAGCCTGAGACAGGGGTATCCCGCATGTATCACCCCTGTCCTCCAGTACAGTTTCGAGTGCCCCCAGACAGGCGAAAGGATTCCGCCCCGCCACCAGTCTGTGTTTGCCGCAACAGCACGTCCCTCCCCTGTCACGAAGAAGGGGACTCCATCCTGGCGTTGCCGGTGGCGGCTGGAGCTCACGAATGGGAGTACTCGATGACAACCCGAACGCATTGGCTCTACCTCATCGCCATCTCGATGGTGTTGGCGCTCACCCCGAGCCGTGCCCACGCGCAGAGCGCGTGCGTGGACAGCAACACCCCAGCCGGCATCGCGTTGGCTGACTTGAACGAACACCTGGACCGTATCGGTTCTCGCCTCGACGTCCTGGACACCCTCTTCTCGAGCCCCATCGGCCTCATCAACCTCCTGGTTGCCCAGACCACAGGCGCAACTCCGGACGGATGCCAATAGCCTGTCGGTTGACTTGCCGGAGCTTCAAGGCGTTCTGGGTCAGGTCCTTCCTGGAGGGCTGCCCGGTACGATAGAGACACTGCCTGTCGCAGCGGACTCTGTTGTCAGCCTTATCACTCCGATCATCGGCAATATATTCGGCGCGCTGCAGACGAACCCCACGGCGTTGTTCTCGATTCCCACCTCGGCTCCTGGCCGCGTCGCGGTCAGCGAACTGCGCACAGACCTGCAAGCCAGCAGGGCCACCCTGCCTCCGTTCTGTGATTAGCCTTCACATCCGCCGAACTTTCGGTCATCGCTGAATCGAGGAGCATGAGCCGCGACCTGCCTCAGGAAACAGACCTGAGGCAGGTTCGGCGAGGGGATGGGCACGCTTCAACAGCAATCGATGGACGACGGAGGCTCAGTCCAGACGGCGCCGGAGCGAGGGCTCGAGCTGTTGCAGCAGCTCTCGGGCCTGCTCCTCCTCCGTCAGGTGCCGCTCGTAGCGCAGCCGCCCCGCCACGAGCTCCCAGCAGTCGAGGATGTCCTCACACTGCGTCAGGATGGCGTACCAGCGCGCATCCTCGAGCAGTGGCGCGGAGCTCTCGAGGATGCGATGCGCCAGTTCGTACTGTGCGTACACCATGTCAGGCCCGGCCGGCATGAACTCCAGGTAGAGGGCGGCAGACAGGCGCGGGGCGCTGTCGCCCGAGTGGAAGCGCGGCCCACGACGGCCAGGCCCCGGCTCGAACAACCCGATGGCGTTGCGCGGTGGCCCTCCTCCCATGTCCGGGTTCCGCGCCAGCGCCTCGGTCACCAGCCGCCGCGCCTCCTCCTCGCGTCCTGCCCGGACGGGCAGCACCGCGGTCCATTCGGTGTGGACGGGAGCGACCTGCCAGACGCGAACGGTGTGCATCAGCGAGGACCCCAGCCCCTCCAGATGCGCCGAGGTCGCTTTGCGGCGGGACGGAGTTCGCGTCATCGGCTGCCAAACATAGGGCAGCCAGAGAGGTGCGTCGAGCGAGCCCGGCTCTTCGTCGGACGACTCGAACCGAGGAGGCGCTAGCTCCGGGTGGGAGGCACCTCCGTGGGAGCCTTCCGCACCGACTCCTGGAGGACGCGAGCGAGCGCCTCCAGGTCCACCGGCGCAGAGGGCGGCTGCTGCGCGAGCGCGTCCCGGAGACACTCCGTCATCACCTGCCCGAACTCCGGCCGCGCGAAGAGCCCTGGACGACTGTCCGCCGCGGACTGGAGGGCCTGCTCGACGACGGCGCGCACCCGCGCCTCGTCCGCCTCGGTGAGCCCTGGCCGTTGC
Source organism: Myxococcus fulvus (assembly GCF_900111765.1). Next base: position 104,343 of record NZ_FOIB01000007.1, on the reverse strand, counting down.
ACCAGCGCGTTCGCGACGATGCGCTCCAGGTCCTCGGGCCCCACGCCGTTCATCAGCGTCACGTTCAGCACCGGCACGGGCTCCGTCCCCGGGTTCACCCACGCGGTGGACACGTAGTGCGCGTGGAGCCGCCGCACCACCTGGTCGTGCTCGACCAGCTTCACGATGGACGACACCTGTGACTCGTCCATGCCCAGCGCCTGCGCCAGGGCGATGCGACGTGCGTCATCCGGAGCCGCGTCCAGGGCCACCACCGTGCCCCACAGGTCGATGGCCCCACGCACCATCAGCCGGTCCGCGAGCGACTTCGCCCGCGCGCTGCCCACCCACTGGAGCAGCAGCGCCTGGTCCTGCCAGTCCACCAGCCGCTGGAGGCTGTGATTGGTCGAGAAGAACAGCCGCGCCGTGGGCACATAGGCCAGCCCATGCGTCGACTCGATGCCCTCCTCCGCGAGCCGGGCCACGTCGTCCTGGGTGAGCCCGGCGATCTGCTCCAGGTCCGCCGCGCCCGCGGGGTTGCGCACCGCGATGCCGAACAGCGACGCGGCCTTGGCCACCACGAACTCGAGCACCTGGTCCCCGAGCGCCGCCACCGTGGCGCCCAACAGCACCGCCCGGTCGAACCACTGCACCAGCGGCGCCCCGGAGCCCGCCTTGGGCGTCAGGAACATGGCCGCCACCACCGTGGCACACAGCGAGAGCAGCATGGAGCGGGTCGCCCACGAGTACATCCGCGCGTTGAAGTCCTGGCTCGCCAGCCGCACGACGATGCGCCCGAAGTGGATGGCGAACGACACCGTCGCGGCGGACGCGGCGGCCACCGCCACCAGCGGCACCATCGTGTACCCGTCCGCTGTCGGCTTGGGGAGCGGGAAGCAGATGAGGTAGGTGAGCCCGAGCGTCAGCGTGGTGACCAGCCCATAGATTTGAGCGTGGAGCCCCACCTTGCCCAGCGCGGCCCGGAACAGCAGCCGCTCGTAGCTCCATGACTTCTGGACGCTCAAGAGGATGCGCTGGTCCGTCGGACTGTAGTTGCCGGGAGGATGCGCCAGCTCGAACCGGGTCCGCGTCAGCCGCGAGCGCGCCGAGAGCAGCGACGTATAGGTCAACCCGAAGGGCAACAGGATGAGGAACACCGGGAGCCGCCACCCACCGGGGACGTTCGAGGCCGTGGCCGCGGCGTGCTGCCCCGCCACGGCGACGATGGCGAGCGCGAGGAAGACCAGCGCCACGTCCACGACACCCGCCACATGCCGCGTCCAGCCTCGCCGGACCACCCCAGGCTTCTTAGGGGTCGCGCGCTTCGGCGCACGTCGCTCCGCGCGCCACCGCGACCACCAGCCGCGCAGCCCTCCCGGAGCAGGAGGGGACGTCGGCTCCGCGCGCGGCTCGGACTGCTCACTGTCTTTCATGGCACGTCCCCCCGTTGATGCCAGCCTTTGCACGGGCCTGGCGCACCAGGGCGGACCACCGGCCATGGGCCACCGCAGCATGGCGCAGGGAGGGCCGACGCTCAAATCAGCGGGCGAGGGGTCACCCAATCAACAGACAGCGTCGTCCGCTCAAATGTCCCGGAAATCACAGGAACAAATCCCCGGCGTCTCCAGGGGGAGTCGGACGCACTGCCCTTCCCAGGGGCACCCGGGCATGCCCCCGGGAGCCACGTCCACCATTCACGCGGGATGAACAACAAGGTCCAGGTCATGCGTCTGTCCCAATTCCTCCCGGGAGGCCGAGGTTGGCTCCTGGGGAGCCTCGTCGCGCTCGCGGTCGGTTGTCAGGGAGCGGACACGCAAGAGGAGGCGGTCGACCAGGACACCTTCTCGCTCGAGCAGGCGCTCGGGCCGCTGAGGGAGCGCTCCTGCGAGGAGCTCAAGCTGGCCCGGCCCTCGGCCGAGGATGGCGAGTACACGCTGTACATCTTCGGAGACCCCGCCATGCCCTGGACGGCCTGGTGCCACGACATGGCCGGCACGCCCGCCGAATACCTCCCGCTGCGCGAGGTGGGGCTCGCGGCCAACTACTCGCAATACACCGCGGGCGGCGCGTCGCCCGGCACGTCCGTGCGCACCGCCTACCAGCGGCTTCGCATCAATCCCTTCACACTGGAGGTGGACACCTCCGACCGGACCTTCGCGAGCTCCACCGGTGAGCTCCGCCACTCGGGCGGCGCGAGCGTCACCGCCATGCCCTACGCCACGGCGATGTCGTGTGATTACGGCGACACGGGCCGCGCGCGCATCGACCTGCGAGGAACCCCGTTCAAGGTCGCCCCCGAGTACTTCCAGGTGCTCGGCTGGGGCCAGCACGGCGCCCAGGTCTACGGCTTCGCGGACCAGCTCGTCACGGTGACGGGCGGGGGCTACTGCGGCTGGAACGCGCCCCTGCTGGCGGACCCCTTCGCCGGCGGATTCCTCCCGTTGCTCTACACGGTGGCGAACCAGGCCTGGACGCCCACCGTCCGTGTGTATCCCTTCGGAGGCGCGGAGGCCCAGGTCCAGACGTTCCACGTCGGCACCTATGAACATGGCCAGCTCCACGTCGGCGCCCAGGGCATCGGCGCGCTCCATGTCCCCCGGGGCTGGGTCGTCACGCTGTATGCACAGGACGACTTTCGCGGCACCGCCACCCGCTACACCTCGGACACCGAGCTCACGGCCACAGCCCCCGAGCGCTGGGCCCGGAGCCTGCGCGTGGAGGCCCCCGTGCGCGTCTTCGCCGGAGCCGGACAGACGGGCACCGCGCAGTCGCTGCGCGCCGGCCGCTACGACCTGGACACCCTCACGGTGGGCAACGACGCCATCCGCTCCGTCCAGGTCCCCGACGGCTACCGCGTCACCCTCCACGCGGACAGCGGCTTCTCGGGACCGAGGCTCCACCTCACCGAGGACACGGACCTGAGCGGGCTCGAGCTGAACGCGCGAACCTCCAGCCTCGTCGTCGAGTCCACCACCGTCCGAGACAGCAACAGCGTGGATGGCTTCTGGCGAGGCTCGGGCGGGCAGAACCCCGACAGCACGGCCAACCGTACGTTCTTCGTGGACCACACGGGCCCCGCGGAGCTGGTGACGTTCACCCTGTCCTCCGTCGTCGGCTCCTATCTCTACCTCTTCGATGCGCAAGGCCACCGGCTGGCCGAGGCCGCGTATGCCAGCAACAGCCCGGACGCCACCCTCTCCGCGCTGCTCACGCCGGGGACCTACCGGCTCGTCGCCGCCACGCAGGAGGCGGGACAGACGGGCTACTTCACGCTGCGCGCCGACAGGGCCCGGCTGCGCGCGCCCCAGCGGCTCACCGTCAAGGCGGTGCACACCTTCTCGTGGGTCTACGACGACGACGGCACGGGCGCGAACGACAGCGTCACCGTCTGGCGCCCGAGCACCGCCGGCTCACCGGGCTTCTACCCGCTGGGAGACCTCGCCCAGCCCAACGAGGGAGGCCCCGCCCCGAAGACCACCTTCCTGGTCTCCGGTGAAGGCGATGTGCTCGCGCGCCCCGTCGACTACGACCTCATCTGGGACGACCGGGGCAGCGGCGGCACCGATGACGTCCGGTTCTGGCATCCACGTCCGCCCGACGGCTACACCTGCCTGGGCTCGGTGGCGAAGCTCGACGACGACAAGCCCAGCCTGGACCTCGTCCGGTGCGTCAGGAGCGAGTACGTGGTGCCCGCCCGGGCGAGCTGGGTGTGGAACGACCAGGGCTCGGGCGCCGACGACGACATCACCGTCTGGCAGGCGGACGCGCGCGAGCACCTGGGATTGAACCTCTCGGTCATCGTCGCGCAGGGACACTACGGCGACCCGGAGGGCCACCGCTTCTGGACGCTCAACAAGAGCATGCTCGCCAACACGGAACTGCAAGGGGGCGTCGTCGACGACCTGCTGGTGCGGCGCTTCGCCCCGCGCATCTGGCTCCATCCCGAGGAGCAGTTCTGGCCCACGTCGACGCAGACCTTCGTCTCGAACATGAGCCAGACCGCCACGCGACTGACGACGCCGACGGGGCTCGGCTGCGACTCCTGCGCGCCCTTCGCGTTCCTCGCCGGGCAGAGCCCGAGCCAGGCCGACGTGCCGGTCTACGCGCAGGTCATCCCGAGGACCCAGTCGGACCGACCGACGAACGTCACCGACGTCGTGTACTGGGTGTTCTACGGATACAACCGGGGAAAGCGCGCCTGCAAGCACGAGGCGAACTCGTCCAGGCCCCGCAGTTGCGATGAGTGGGACTCCTTCGCCAACCACGTGGGCGACTGGGAACACCTGACGGTGCGATTCGTCGACGGACGGCCCGCCGTCCTCACCACCAGCCAGGGCGTGTTGCTCGCCCCCATGTCCTTCGGCGACAAGAACGTGGCGCTGGTCGGGGGCTGGCGGCCGGAGCTCTACGCGGCGAAGGGCTCCCACGGCCTCTACCCGGAGCTCGCCACCTACGATTACGGGTGGCGGGGCTTGTGGAGCGAGTTCCGTGACGTCACCGGCCGGGGCACTGCCTGGGACACGTGGAGGGACCTGCGCATCTCCCCCTGGCAGCGACGGGGCGGCTACTCCGGCGGCGGGTTCGAGGGCTTCAACCTCACCCTCGCCTGGGGCAATGAGCGCTCCGGTTGCGACAACGACGGCGCCGACGCCACGGGCCACTGCGTCCTCGACCCCGGCCCCCTGGGCCCCGCGATGCGCGCCTTCGCGCAGCCGGCCTCCCTCGACATGCGGTGAGCCGTCCCCCCACCTCTACCGCGCCTGGATGAACGCCACGGATCCATGACATGAAGAACCCATCACTCACCCTCGAGCGCGCCCCCGCGCTGCTCGTGACCTCCGCCCTGCTCCTCCTCGGGTGTCAGGCAGCGGAGTTCCCCACGGACACGCAAGCTCCGGCCCAAGACACCTCCGGCCCCGGAGAGCTGAGCCCCCTGCCCGTCGTGCTCCAGCAGGGGCTCGGCGGCCTCCGGGAGCGCACCTGCCGGGAGATCAAGAACGCACGTCCCACCGCCGACGATGGCGAGTATGCCCTGCACCTCATGGGAGACGCCGCGCGCCCGTGGCGGGCCTATTGCCACGACATGGCGGGGACGCCCCGGGAGTACCTCACGCTCCAGGAGACGGGGCTGTCCTCCAACTTCTCCCAGTACACCGCGGGCGGCGCGATGCCGGGCACCACCGTGCGGACATCCTATCTGCGCCTGCGCATCGACCCGGTCACCCTCCGCATCGACACCTCGGACCGCACCTTCACCCGCACCGAGGGGACCGTCTGGCACGGAGGCACTCCCATCACCGCGCTGCCCTTCGCCACGGCCATGTCGTGTGATTGGGGCGACACGGGGCGGGCGAACATCGACCTGCGCGGCACCTCGTTCAAGGTGCCCGCCGACCTCTTCGTCCCCGCGGGCTACGCGGCCTGGGGCTCGGCGGCCTACAGCTACATGGACCAGGTCGTGTCCCTGAAGGGCGGGGGCTACTGCGGCTGGAATGCCGTCTCGGGGGTGGACCCCTTCGTCGGTGGAAGCCTGCCGGTGTTCTACGTCGCGCCCACCACGAACTGGGTCCCCTCCCCGCGCGTACAACCCGCGAGCCACCTGTCCACGCTGCCACAGACGCTCCGGGCGGGCTGGTACGACACGCCCGAGCTGTCCGTGGGCGACGACGCCATCAGCTCCGTGCACGTGCCCCGCGGCTGGAAGTTGACCCTCCATGAGCACGGGGGCTTCCAGGGGGCCTCGCGCGAGTACACGGCTGACACCCACCTGACGGGGACGGACTTCGACCAGCGGGCCTCCAGCCTCCGCGTGGAGGCGGCGGTGCGCGTGTATCCGGAGCGTGGCTTCCAGGGCCGCCCCCAGGTGCTCACTCCGGGCTACCACGACCTGGCGCAGCTCACGGTGGGCAACGACACCATCCGCTCCGTCCAGGTGCCGGAGGGCTTCCATGTCACGCTGTATGGAGACTCGGGCTTCAGCGGCCCGACGATGGTGCTCACCCAGGACACGGACCTGGCCGGGCTCACCCTCGACGCGCGCACGTCCAGCATCCTGGTCGAGTCCCCCACGCTCCGGCAGGGCAACACCGTCCACGGGCACTGGCTGTACTCGGGCGGGCAGTACCGGACGAGCGCGGACAATCGGCGGTTCATCGTGGAGTACGCGGGCGTCCCCGACATCGTCACGTTCGAGCTGGAGGCGAACGTGGACCCGTACCTCTACCTCCTCGACGCGCAGGGGAACGTGCTCACGGAGGTGAACAACCGGGACGGTGGCACCACGGCGCGCATCTCCTATTTCCTGACGGCGGGCACGTACCAGCTCGTCGCGGCCACCACGCTCGTGGGCCGGACCGGCGACTTCACGCTGCGCTCGGACAAGGCCCGGATGCGCGCGCCGTCGCGCTTGTGGGTGAAGGCCGCCACGGAGTTCGACTGGATCTACGACGACAACGAGACGGGCGCCGACACCGACATCTCCGTGTGGAGGCCCCGGCTGTCGTCCCATCCGGGCTACCACTCGCTGGGGGACATCGCCATGTCCCACCACGACCCGGGCCCCGCGATGACCTTCGTCGTCTCCGCCGAGGGCGACCTCCTGGCGCCCCCGACCGACCTGGTCGCCGTCTGGAACAACCAGGGCGCGGGAGGCTCTCACGACGTCGCCTTCTGGCGCCCCATCCCGCCCGCGGGCTACACGTGCCTGGGCGCGCTGGCGAACCGGGGCTACACCCAGCCGGACCGCAACCTCATGCGCTGCGTGCGCACCGAGTACGTCCTGCCGGCCACGCCGAGCTGGATATGGAGCTCGCACGGCTCGGGCGCCTGGAGTGACGTGAGCGTGTTCCAGACCAACGCGTCGGACCACCGCGGGTTGACGACGTCCAACATGCAGGTCCTGGCGGGGCTCGTGGCCGCGGAGGACACCCGGGCCTGGGCGCTGAACAAGAGCATGCTGGCCAACCCCGAGCTGCGAGGCGTCATCGTCAACGAGACCACCGCGCTCCAGTTCGCGCCGCGCATCTGGCTGCACGAGGACGAGTATTACTGGCCCTCGTCCGCGGAGTTCTTCCTGGGCTTCGTGCACGAGGAGGAGGGCCACCTCACGACGAACGTGTCGCTCGGCTGCCCGTCATGCACCAACCCCCCGTTCCTCAACGGCCAGCGGCCGGACCAGACACACGTGCCCGTCTACATCCAGCTGGTCGACCGGACCGAGTGGGGCATGCCCACGAACGTCACCGACATCATCTACTGGACCTTTTACCCCTACAACGCGGGCAAGAACGTCTGCATCGGCGTGTACATCGGCATCGCCTGCTTCGGCTTCGGGTACTCCACCTTCGGCAACCACGTGGGGGACTGGGAGCACATCACGCTGCGCTTCATCGACGGCCGCCCCGCCCAGGTCTACATGGCGCAGCACGCGCACGGCGCGCGGTTCGAGCTCGGCGACAAGCGCCTGGCGCTGTTCGACGGCTTCCGCCCGGAGGCCTACGCCGCGAAGGGCTCACACGGCCACTACCCGGACGCCGGACGCCACGCCTACCAGGCCCTGCCCAACGGGGATGACCTGGTGGACGACACCAGCCGCGGCCTCGCCTGGAACGCCTGGGACCGGCCGGTCATCTTCCGCTGGCAACCCCGAGGCACCTTCGCGGGCGCGCTGTCGTGGCTGAACATCTCGCACAAGTGGGGCAACGAGAAGGACGGCTGCGACAACGTCATCTCCGAGGCCACCGACGAGTGCATCCTCAACGGCGGCCCCACCCCGCCGATGTGGAAGTCACTCTCCCAGCCGGGCTTCATGACGCTGGAGTGAGCTAACCCGCCACCCGCTCGAGGCCCGGCTGACCGGGCTCGGGCGCGCGGGCAGCCTGGTGACCGGGGAAGTGCTCGCAGGCCCACCGCGTGAGCGCGTCCACGCACGCCTCGATGGCGCCGCCCGTCGTGAAGATGTGATTGGTGCCCTGCAGGCGGACCCGCGACAGGTTCGGATGCGGCAGGTCCGCCAGCGCCGAGCGGTGGATGCGGTCGAAGAACACGTCGCGCAGCTTGCCCTCCGCCGTCATCACCAACACCGGCTGCCCGCGCCGCACCACGCGCTGCCACGCGCGCACCAGCGGCACGTTCGCCACCGCCGGCAACGCATCCCAGTCCATCAACAGGTCCAACAACTTCTGACGCGGGAACGGCACGTACTTGAACAGCCGCGCGTACTCGTTCTCGCGCGTGAGCATCCGCATCCATCCCCAGTAGGAGAACAGCTTCGACGTCACCCGCTTGAGCCGCCCCGGGGACGACTCCGTCACGGCCCCCTCCCCCACCGCGCTCGCCTCCTGCTCGGACAGGTAGAACTCCGGCTCGAACATGAACAGCCCCGGCACGCCCTCGGGCTCCTGGTCCGCCAGATAGAGCGCCGTCGTCGCCGCGCCACACAGCCCGCCCATCAACAGGCCTCGCAACGCGAACCGACGCTGCAATTCCTCGCGCACCGCGCTGGCGATCTCCACGAAGCCGCCCTGGCACACGTGCTGGTACAGCTCCGCCGTCGTCTCCGGCAGCTCCCCCGCCGAGTCCCCCAACCCCGGCAGGTCCACGCGGAAGCACGGGAACCCCTTCGACGCGAGCCGGTCCGCCGCGAGCACCGACAACCCACCGTGCCCCGAGCGCGGCACATGCCCCGGATTCAGGAACAGCACCCCCACCGAGCGCCGCGTCCCCGAAGCGGGCGGATGGTACGTCCCCCAGAGCCGATGCCCCTTCACGTCCAACTGCACCAGCTCCCTCATGACCGCACCTCCGCGCGCGCCCCGCCGCCCGCGATGAAGCCCATGCCATCCTCGTACAGCTCCGCCAGCTCCGGCAGCAGCCGGTTGCTGGTGGTCCAGAAGAACGGCCGAGGCGCACGCACCGAGCCGCTCCGCCCCGGCGCGAGGAACCGCTCCGCCGGCCTGCCATCCAGGTGCACCACCCGCCAGGGCCGCGCCTCGTGCGCCTCCGGCAATGCCAGCGCATAGCCCTCCGCGCTGCGCCACAGCGCCCGCGACCAGGGCAGCCCCTCCACCTCCACCACCTGCCCCGACTCCATCCGCGCCACGTAGTCCTCACGCGAGCGCGCCTGTCCCCCCGTCCCCTCCAGGTTGTCCGCCGCCACCTTGCGGCGCAGCACCTCCATCAGGTGCGCCCGCCCCGACTCCGGCGGCTCCCACATCAACAACCCGTTCACCGCGTCCGTCCGGAACACCCGCGCCGCCAGCAGCGCCCCCAGCCGCAAGCCATGCACGAACACCGGCACCCCGGGGCTCGCCGCGCGCAGGTGCTCCAGGCCCGTGCGCACGTCCTCCTCCCAGCGCGGGAAGGTCATCTCATCGAAGCGGCCCGTGCTCTCCCCTGAGCCCCGGTAGTCCAATCGCAGCACCTCCACGCCCCGCTCCGCCAGATAGCGGGCCCACCGCACCCACACCACATAGCCATGCGCGCGCTCCAATCCCAACGGCCCCGCGAGCAACACCGCCGCGCGACGCTCCGCGCGAGCCCGATGGTGGACGTAATAGAGCGAGTCCTCGCCCTGGGTCAGAAACCCAGGTGACTCAGTCAAAGCCGGCATGTGAGTGGAGAGTCCCCCGCTGCGATATTCCCGGATGCTAGGAACGCGCCGCCAACCGAGTCAAACGGTCCTTGTCCGCCCGCGCGCTCGAGCATTCCCAGACACGCCGAGCGCAGTCCCAGCCGACCCGTTGACACGCCGTAACACGTGCAAATCAGGAAGAAGAGGAGCCCTGTTGCTCGCGGCGGAAGCGCTCGGGGCTCTGGCCCCACCAGCGCTTGAAGGCGCGGTGGAAGGCGGCGGGCTCGGCGTAGCCCAAGAGGAAGGAGACCTCGGCGATGGACATGCGACGTCGCAGGTAGATGCCGGACAGCTCACGTCGCAGGGTGTCGACGATGCCCGCGTACGAATGGCCCTCCTCGGCGAGGCGACGCTGGAGGGTGCGGGGAGGCACGCGCAGCGCCCGGGCCACGGCCTGGAAGGACGCGTCCCCACCCGAGAGGGCCTGGCGCACCTGCTCGCGCACGCGGTCCGCCGTGGTGCTCAGCGCCGGGAGCTTCTCCAGGGCGCGCTGGGCCAGCCGCTCGAACATGGCGTGCAGCAGCGAGTCCGCGTGCACGAAGGGACGGCTCGCGTCCTCGTGGGAGAACTCGATGTCGCTGAAGGGCGCGTCGAACTCCAGCGGCGCCTGGAACAGGGCCTGGTGCTCGGACACGTCCTTCGGCGCCGCGTGGACGAAGCGCACGCGCAGCGGGTGCACGTCCTCGCCGGTGAAGGCGCGCACGCCGGTGACGAACTGGCTCAGCGCGGCCTCCACCAGGTGCCGGTGCGCGGGCCGCCACGCGCCCACGGGCGTGAAGCGCATGCGCACGCCGCGCTCGGTGTCCTCCATCAAGAAGCGCTCGCCGTCGCCCCACACGCGCTGGTAGCGGACGCCGCGCTCCATCGAGTCGCGCAGCGTGGCGCTGGTGAGCACCACGAAGGTGGCCGGGTCGTCCAGGTCCACCATGTCCACGCGGGCGATGTGCAGCCCCAGGTTGGCGTCACCGGACAAGGCCTCCATCTCCTCCAGCAGGTCGTCCAGGACGGCGTAGGGGACGCGCAGCTCCGGGTCGTCCAGGTCCTCCAGGCGCAGGCCCACCGCGCGCCGCAGGAGCGTCTCCACGGGCAGGCCCATCCGACTCGCGATGCGCAGGGCCTGGCGCGCCAGCCGGGCGGAGAGTGACGGCACGCCACTGGAGGACGGCTTCGGCACACGGCGGACGGTAGTCGCCGGCTGGCGCGCGCGGCAAGCCGTTCTGGCGCCAGCGGTCACTGCGGCCGGGCGCTCCCGACGGCACCCTTGGCGCATGAACGACACCGTCACCGCTCGCGCCTCCGTGCCCCGGCTGCACCTGTTCGAGTTCATCGACCAGGACTGGTTCCCCCGCGTCCTGAGGGACCTGGCGACCGACTACCTGCACACCATCAGCTCCCGCCTGGGCATCTTCGACGGCGCCACGGAGGTGCTCGCGCGCGGCCTGAGCGCCTCCGGGAGCGACGCGCTGCTGGACCTGGGCTCGGGGGGACGTGGGCCGCTGCCCCGGCTCAAGCGCCTGCTGGCCCAGAAGCATGGAGTGGACCCGCGCGTGCTCCTGTCGGACAAGTACCCCAACGCGGAGGCCGCCGAGCGGGCGCGCGGCGAGGGCGTGACCTATCTGGAGCGCTCGGTGGACGCGCTGAAGGTGCCCTCGGACCTGCGCGGCATGCGGACGTTGTTCAGCGCGCTGCACCACTTCCGTCCCGAGGAGGCCCGGCAGGTGCTCGCGGACGCGCAGGCACAGGGTGTCCCCATCGCCGCGTTCGAGACGGTGCGTCGCACACCGGCCGGGGTGCTCTCCATGTTGCTGGTGCCGGTGCTGGTGCTGCTCTTCACGCCGCTGGTGCGGCCCATGACGCCGCTGCGCCTGCTGCTCACGTATGGGGTGCCGGTGGCGCCGCTGCTCATCTTCTGGGACGGGCTGGTGTCGGCGCTGCGGGTGCACCATCCGCGCGAGCTCGCCGCGATGACCGAGTCACTGGCGAAGGAGGGCTACACCTGGGAGGTCGGCGAGGTGAAGGCGCCGGGCAAGGCGGCCATCTCCTACGTGCTGGGGATGCCCACGAAGTGAGCCTCAGCGGACCTGCAACAGGAGCGCGAGGACGATGAGGCCATTGAGGCCCAGGCCCACGGAGAAGTAGCCGCCGCTGGCCATGGAGACGCCCGCGGCCATGTTGAGGTGGCCGATGTCCTCCCAGGCCAGCTTGGCCCCGGCCTCGCCGCCGACGTTCAGCGCGCTGCCTCCGGCCACCGAGCGGGCCCCCATCATCAGCCGCGCGTAGGGGACGAACCACGGCGACACGTAGTGCTGGTAGCCGCCGAAGCCGTTGATCTCGAACAGGTCGGGGGGCCCCATCACGGTGTTCAGCCCGAAGCCCAGGCGCCGGTGGTTGAAGGCCATGGGTTGCAGGTTGAAGGACAGCTCCGTCGCGGCGCCCGCCTCGGACGTCACGCGCAGGGCGAAGACCACCTCCGTGTCCGGCTTGTTCAGCGCGAGGGCCTCGTGTCGGAAGTCCGACGCGAGCTGGAGGTCCCTGGGGCCGCCACGGGCCTCGTGCACCTCCGCCAGCGCGATGGCGGCGGACTCCTGCCCCGTGTCGTAGACCTTGCGCAGGGGACGCTCGGCGCCGTTGTAGTCACCAGCCTCCTTGCGCAGCTCCCCCTCCGTCATGCACGCGGACAGGTCGCCTTCCTCACAGGCCTTGGCGAAGGCCTCGGTGGCGCGATAGCGGTCGCCCTCGCGCAAGAGCTTCTGCCCCCACTCCGCGCAAGGCAGCAGCGCCCCCGGCTCGCACGAGGCGGGCACCGGTGGGGCCGTCGGTGTCGTCACGCACGCCGTCATCCCGAAGAGACACATCGCCAGCAGTCGCCACCGCGTCATTGTCCGGAACATAACGAATATTCCGATGAGGCGGTATGGCCTGCGCGCACGAGAGGAGCTGTCGATTTCCTGCAACGGTGTCTCGCGGCCTGTCTCCTCCCTTCAGGCGGGGGCGTTCCTGCTCCCCGTGACTCCTCGGGAGGACGACATGAAGGCGACGGCAAAGTACCTGGTGCTTCTCTCCATGCTGATGGTGGGCTGTGGGAGTGACTCGAAGGGGGACGATGGGAAGGCAGACGGAGGCGACACGTCCTTCCCGGAGACCGTCGAGTGTGGCGACACGAGCTGCAAGCGCGCCACGGAGTACTGCGGGACCATCGTCACCGCGACGACCAGCCACGTGTGTCTGAAGAAGGATGCGGGCTGCAACAGCTGCGAGTGCGTGGACCTGGAGACGGACCTCATCACGCAGACGGGGCGCCGGGACTGCGCCGATCGGCCCGAAGTCAACGTGTACTTCACCTGCGCGTATTACGACGACGTGGACTTCATCAAGACCTCGTGCACGGTGCGCGGGCGCTGAGCGTCTTCGACGGCCCTGGCCTCGGGCGGTAGGCTTCGCGGCCATGACCTCGGGAACGCGCGAGCGGGTCGACGAACAGAGGGAGTGGTCCCACGGCATCCGGCCCTATGCACCGCTGTGCACGCTCAAGCCCGTGGCGGAGGGGCTCTGGTGCGTGGACGGGCCCGTCATCGAGATGAAGGTGGGCCCCATCACCCTGCCCTTCCCCACGCGCATGGTCATCATCCGCCTGCGCTCGGGCGGGCTGTGGCTGTGGTCCCCTATCGCGCCCACGCCCGGGTTGTTCGCGGAGGTCGACGCGCTCGGCCCCGTCGAGCACCTCGTCTCCCCCAACCGGCTCCACTACGTCTCCATCGCCGCGTGGAAGGCGCGCTATCCCCGCGCGACGGCCTGGGCGTCTCCGGGCGTGCGTGAGCGCGCGCGCTCGCAGAAGCTCAAGGCGCCGTTCGACGCGGACCTCGCCGACGGCGCGCCGGAGGTCTGGGCACGGGACATCGACCAGCTCATCTTCCGAGGCAGCCGCTACATCGAAGAGGTCGTGTTCTTCCACCGGGACTCGTCGACGTTGCTGGTCGCGGACATGGTCATCGCGCTGGAGCACGAGCGCGTCCAGCCGCGCTTCCGCTGGATGCTCACGCTCGGCGGGGCCATGTGGCCGGGACAGACGCCCAGGGAGGTCCAGCTCACGGCCTGGGGACGCAAGGCCGCCGCACGCGCCTGCTATCAGCGGATGCTCGCGTGGCGGCCCCAGCGTGTCGTCGTGGGACATGGGCGCAGCTATCTCGACGATGCCCTGCCCCAGTTGGAGCGCGCCTTCGGCTGGCTTCGCTGAGCCCGTTCCCCAGGCGCCTCGCACCTGCCCCGCGGTACGAGGCGACCGAAGATTTCGGACAAGCGCCGTCTCCTCAGGGGTCGACCCGTCGTCGCCGTGGGACAACGACGGTCCGAGTCGAGTCCAGGCCGTGGGGGGACACATGAGAACGATGCTCGTGGCGCTGTTCGTCGGAGTCTGCTGTGGGGCCGGCGTCGCCGTGGCGGCCGAGGACGCGCCGCCGCGGGTCGAGGTCGAGCAGATGGAGCGGCTCGCGGCCGCGTGCTGCGATGACTGCGACGGCACCTTCGGCACCTGCTGGGACGCCTGCGAGGGCGAGTCCGATTGCCAGGCGGTGTGCACGTCGCGCCTGCGCGCCTGTCGCCGCACCTGCTGCTGAGGACCTGCCCCCAGTCCCCTGCCCCGAGTCCCGGGGAGGAAGGCAGTGCCCTCCTGCCCGCCTGCCCTCCTTCCCAGCGAGGAAGACAACCCCGCGTTTCGGGGGGGCTTGCCCCTGGCCAGTCGGAGGATCCGCACCGAACTTGAGGGGCACTCAGGAGGATTGGTGGATACCGTCGCTCGTCAGCTCGACTCGCTGCTCCGCGCCCCGCGCGCGTCCCGGGAGGCCGTATGAAGGTGCCCGAGGTCCTGGAGCACCTGCCCGGCGTGGGCCCTCTGCTCGGCCGGATGGCCACTCCGATTGACGAGCCGCATCCGCGGCGGGACTCGACGCTCGTCCTGCCGACGCTCGATGCGCTCAAGCTGCCCTCCACGGAGCGCCAGCTCGGCGACGGGCGCGCCATCATCGTCCGTCACCCCGAGCCCCGCCCCACCACGGGCCCGGGGCTCACGGTGATGAGTTACAACATCCTGCTCGGGGGCCAGCGCCGCGCCGCGCTGCTGGCGTACTTCGACGAGCTGGAGGCCGAGGGCCGCATGCCCGACGTCATCGGCCTGCAGGAGGCCAACATCCCCATCTCCGTGCTGCTGGCGTCGCGCTACGGCTTCCACCTGGCGTACCACGGCAGCGACGGGCTCCATGGCACGCGGCTGGTCAACGGCAAGGCCTTCCTGACCCGGCATCCGCTCGCGGACGCGGCCCACTTCACCTACGTCATCTCCGATGCCGAGCGCGCCGCCGCCATCCAGCGTCGAGGCGGGGACCCGTGTGAGATTCCCGAGGACCGGGGCGCGCTCATGGTCCGGCTGGAGGTCGGAGGGCTGCCCGTCGTCCTCTACAACGTGCACCACACGTTGGGAGACTCCGGCATCAACGCGCACAACATGCGCCAGTTGAACCTGCTGGTGCGCCACCGGGAGGCCCCCCACGCGGTGGCGCTGGGTGACTTCAACGCCAACACCGCCATCAAGACGGGCGGCTCCTGGCTGATGGCGCACTTGCGGACGTACGACGACACGGACACGGTGGAGGAGTACGCCGTGCGCTACGGCGAGCCGAACGCGAGCGTGGGCGACAAGGGCGTGGGCAACATCGCGGATCCGCGCCTGCGGCATGAGCTGCACATGCTGGAGCAGGGGTTGCCGGAGACGATTGCCCACGCGGCCGTGACGCGGGTGCGCCTGCCCGGCGGCGCGATGATGACACCGAAGCAGGCCTGCGCGGAGCTGCGCTCGGGGAAGGTGCAGCGGGGCAGTGAGCACTGGCTGCGATTGCAGGACATCGCGGACAGCGCCACGCTCACGTCCCTGCCGGACGAGTCCGGCGTGGTGCCGGCCACGGGCAAGCGCTTCGACAACTTCTACGCGAGCCCGGAGCTGGAGCCCGTCCTCTTCGAGGTGGACCGGAGCACGGAGTCCTCGGACCACCAGCCCGTCGTGGCGCACTACACACCGCGCCCCGCGAAGGGCCGTGAGGGGAAATAGCCAGGCCGCCCATCCGAGACACGGCGAGCAGGCCTGACGGCTCTATGCTCCGGCCATGGGATCCGAAATCGTCTCGACCCTGGGGTTTCTTCTCTGTCCGCTGAGCATGCTCATCGCCCTCCTGGTGGGCGTCGTATGGACCGCCAGGAGGTTCCTGCTGCCCGTGTACGAGGTCCGCGAAGCGCTCCCGGTCCCTCAGAACGCAAAGGCACGCTAGTCGTCGTCATCCATGTCGCCGCCGTCCTCGAATTGGAAGACGAAGCCGGTATCCTCCTCCTTCTCATCATCACTGTCGTCGGCAACGGCGTTCGACGCATAGGTCGCCACCCGGACGGCCTGCTCGTCACCTTCCCAGTAGAAGATGAATTTCGACCCGGGCGCGTGACTCGTCACCTGGCCTTTCTGCAGCGCGGGCCTGCCATGGGTCAGCATCCAGAAGGGAAACTCCACGAGACTCTGTCCCTCCGCGGTGGTCACCATTCGCATGACCCGCGCCGAGACCTCGGTCTTGACCACCCAGTGGGGCAAGGACGGGTCTCCCAGCGCCGCGTGGAGTTCTTGCGCGAAGGAGCCTTTGAGCAGCCTGGCTTCTTCGGCCAGCCCCGGCGACTGGGCTGCGAACAGATTGGTGCCGTCCGCGATGCTGGCATGAGCGAAGTGCTGTTTCTCCCGCCGAAGCTTGTGAGTCTTCCGCTCGTCGGCAGTGCTGTCCTGGGGCAGCTCGTCGTCGGTGAAATAGATCTTCTCCTTGACGGCGGCGTGACAGGCAATCACGCTGATCCGCGCCACATCCCGGAGCCCCCACCTCCGGAGCTTCATCGCCATCGTGCGTCCATCCAGGCCCGGGTAACCATTCCTGGGGTATTTCCCGATGACCCCTGGGAGCCCGTGCGCGAGGATGGTCAACCGCGAAGGCCGGCGGTTGGCGAGCCTCTGGAGTTCCGCGAAGAAGGAGCCCGCGGCCGGCGTTGTCTCATCCGGCTCCGGAAAATCATCGGCTGGGTATTCCGCGACGACCCCTCGCTGCTCCGGTGTGAGGGCCTGTTCGGGTCTGTAGATGTAGCGGCGAACATTCCCGGCGGGTGACTTCACGCGGAGGTACTTCAGGTCATCGCGGGGGCCGTCGGGCACCAGCGCGCCGTTGACCCTCTCCTTCGATGACACATCCACGAGCAGGACCACGTCATACGCATACCTCGTCATGCCCCCCTCCTCTCACTCGGCCGTCCGTGAGCCCCCAGCCCCGATGAGCGAGGCGCCACTCCCACAACCCGGGTCGAGACCTCGGTGCGCACCGGCGCCCCAGGAATCCGCTCATCCGCGAGCGCCAGGTAGAACGCCTGCTCGAAGGTGTCCATGAGTGGAACAGCCGCCGCGTCCCCTCTGCTCCCCTCATGCCAGGCGATGATGCGCAGATGCGTCAGCCCCTCCAGCCCCCAGCCCCTGAGCTTGCGCGCCATCTCCCGGCCGTCATACCCCGAGGCGCCGCGTCTGACATTGACACCGATGCGCCCGGGCGCCCCCGGGGCCACGAGGGTCAACCTCGAAGGCTGGTAGCCGGCCATGTTGAGGCGGGCGATGTCCAGACAGAAGTCCCGCAGACCGAAGGCCTTCGGGTCCGGCCGGGGCAGCTGCGCATCCCCAGGCGCATAGAAGTACCGGCCGACCCAATTGGACGGCACTTCTTCTCGAAGCTCGATCGGCTCTTGGAGGCGGCCCTCCGCGTGGTCCGGGCTCAACCCATCGAGGAACAACACCACTTCGTGCAGGTACGTCGTCACGGCACACCTCTTCCACCCGGCCCTTTGCAAGAGAAGGACACCGCGCCCGGAAAATTCAGAAAGTGCCGCACGAAATAACAGCCACCCTCCCCGGCCCGTCTCCTGCTCGCGGAATTCACGCTGGGAGAGGTCAACGCAATGGGTCGGATTGGCAGGAAGCTGCTGGGATGCCTCACAACACTCGCAATGGGCTGTCAGGGTGAAGCCCTGGAAGAGGAGGCGGAGTTCAACCTCGCCTCCCTCCAACAAGAGCTCACCTCCCCCAGGGAGGAATCGTGTCTGGACATCCAGCAGGCCCGACCCTCGGCCCCGGATGGGGAGTACACGCTGTATGTGATGGGGAACCCGGAATGGCCATGGCGCGTCTATTGCCACGGGATGACAGGAGCACCAAAGGAGTACCTGCCCCTCCAGGAGCGCACCCTCTTCTCCAACTTCTCCCAGTACACCGCGGGCGACGCCTCACCGGGCACCAACGTCCGCACCCGGTACTCCAAGCTCCGCATCAATCCCTACACCCGGGAGGTGGACACCTCCGACACGACGTTCGCGACCAGCACGGGGCAGCTCGCCCACGCCAGCCTGCCCGTCACCTCCATGCCCTTCGCCACGGCGATGTCATGCGATTGGGGTGACACGGGCCGGGCCAACATCGACCTGCGTGGCACGCCGTTCAGGGTCGCCCCGGACGCCTTCGTGGTGAGCGGCTGGGAACAGGTCGGCTCCCAGGTCTACAGCTTCGCCGACCAGGTCGTCTCCCTGAAGGGTGGCGGGTACTGCGGCTCGAACGCCCCGCTCAACGCCGACGGGCTCACCGGCGGGAAGCTGCCCCTGTTCTACGCCCTCGCCGACATCCCCTGGACGCCCGCCGCCCGCCTCTATCCGGTGGACGGCTCGGAGGTGACCGCGCGGCCGCTGCAGCCCGGTTCCTACCACACCCACGACCTGGGCCTGGGCCCCCAGGGCCTCGGCGCCGTCCATGTCCCGCGCGGCTGGAGCGTCGTGCTCTATTCGGGCCCGGGCTTCACCGGCACCACGCACATCCTCACCGGCGACGCCGACATCCCTGCCAGCGGGTGGAAGCGCCAGGCGCCAGGCATCGAGGTGAAGGCCGACGTCATCCTCTACGCCAGCCATGGCTATCAAGGCGTCCGACAGACGGTGCGCGCCGGCCGCTACGACATGGGGCAGCTCCCCCTCGGCAATGACGCCCTGCGCTCGCTCGCGGTGCCGGCGGGCTTCCAGGTCACCCTCTACCAGCACGCTGGATTCCAGGGCGAGCGGCTCATCCTCACCGAGAACACCAACCTCTCCGGCCACCCGTTCGATGCGCGGACCTCCAGCATCGTGGTCGAGTCCCCCACCGTCCGCTACAACGACGTCGTCCACGGCCACTGGAGCTCCTCGGGGGGACAGGACAGCAGCAGCCCGCGCAACCGCGCCATCACCGTCGAGTACACGGGCCTCCCCGGCGTCGTGAGCTTCGATCTGGAGTCCAGCTTCGGTCCCTACCTCTACCTCCTGGATGCCAACGGCCAGCTGCTCGCCCAGGGCGGAGCGACGATGGGAGACGGCCACGCGCGCCTCGCGTACTTCCTGACGCCGGGCACGTACAAGCTGGTGGCAGCCACCACCGAGGCGGGCCAGACAGCGGAATTCACGCTCCGCTCGAACAAGGCGCGCCTGAGCCTTCCGCAGCGGCTGTGGGTGAAGCCGGTGAGCACCTTCACGTGGGCCTATGACGACACCGGCACGGGCTCACACGACGATGTCTCCGTCTGGCGTCCCGACCTGAGCCAGCACCCCGGCTACTTCTCGCTGGGCGACATCGCCATGCCCGACCATGCACAGGCCCCCCTGAGGACATTCGTGGTCTCCGGCGAGGGAGACGTGCTCGCCAAGCCCCTGCGTTACAACCAGATATGGGCGGACAACGGCACGCGAGGCAAGCACGACGCCGCCTTCTGGCAACCCGTTCCTCCCCCCGGATACACGTGTCTGGGTTCCGTCGTGGAGTTGGGGTACAGCCCCCCGCCGACGGACCGCATCCGCTGCGTCAAGGACGAGTACGTGCTGCCCGCGGCCGCCCACCGGGTCTGGGATGACAAGGGCTCCGGCAAGCATGGTGACATCACGCTGTGGCAGGCAAACCCCAGGGACCACCGCACGCTGGCGGCGTTCACCTTCGTGGGACAGGGGAACTACGACGATCCAGACGGCTCGCGGTTCTGGGCCCTCAACAACAGCGCGCTCGCCAACCCGGAGCCGTAAGGTGGCTTCGTCGACGACCTCGCGGTGCAGCGCCCGGACCAGGACAGCGCCCATCCGTTCACCCAGCCGGGCCACCTGTCGCTGCAATCGTCGCGGGAAATAACACGCGCGCCACTCCGCCGTCCTTTCGTCGCGGGAGACATCACTCCTGGGATGAAAGGACGGTTCAGCAAGAATGCCTCGGCGTCGTGGATGGAAGCAGTGGAGCGCCCTCGCGGTGCTTTGTATCGGTTGTCAGCCGGTGTCACCGGACGAAGTGGGCGCGGAGCCAGGCCCCGGGGAGCTGGACGCGCTGCCCGTCGTGGAGCAGCCGCTGGGGCCCATGCGGGAGCGGTCCTGCCAGGAGCTCCGCGCGGCCCGCCCCACCGCCGGGGATGGCGAGTACGCCCTGCACCTGATGGGAGACCCGGCCCGGCCGTGGATGGCCTGGTGCCATGACATGGCGGGGACGCCGCGTGAGTACCTCACGCTGCGAGAGCGGGGCGCGCTCGCCAACTTCGCCCAGTACACGGCGGGAGACGCGGCCCCCGGCACCACGGTGCGCACCACCTACCAGCGGCTGCGCATCGACCCGCACACCCTGCGGGTGGACACGACGGACAAGACCTTCGCGACCTCCACCGGACAGCTCCTCCACGCGAACCAGCCCGTCACCTCGGTGTCGTTCGCCACGGCGCTGTCCTGCGACTGGGCGGACTCGGGCCGGGCCAACATCGACCTCCGGGGCACGCCGTTCAAGGTGGCGACCGAGGCCTTCACGGTGAAGGGCTACGCCCAGCAAGGCTCGAGCGTCTACACCTGGGGTGACCAGGTCGTCGCGCTGCGGGGCGGTGGCTACTGCGGCTGGACCGGGCCCGCGGACTCCGAGGGCCTCACCGGGGGAAGCCTCCCCCTGTTCTATGGCGCCGCCGCGACGACGTGGACGCCCACGGTGGCCGTCTACCCCGCGAGCACGTCGAACGCCGGGCCCCAGTCGCTCCAGCCTGGCTGGTACGACGCCCACGAGCTGTCCGTGGGTGAGGACGCCATCCACTCGGTCCGCGTGCCGCGAGGCTGGGTGCTCACGCTCTACCCGGACCGGGCCTTCAAGGGCACGCCGGTCACCCTCACGTCGGACACGGACCTGACGGGGCGCGCGATCGACCAGACGACGTCCAGCCTCAAGGTGGAGGCGCCGGTCACCATCTACAAGGGCAACCACTTCCAGGGGGCGAGTCAGCAGTTGCTCGCGGGCCGCTACGACCTGGGCCAGCTGACCATCGGCAACGACACCCTGCGCTCCATCCGCGTTCCCGAGGGCTACCGCGTCACCCTCTACTGGCACGGCGGGTTCCAGGGCGACCAGGTCGTGCTCACCCAGGACACGGACTTCACCGGGCACCCGTTCCAGGCGAACACGTCCAGCCTCCTCGTCGAATCCACCACCGAGCGCGATGACCACAACACGATGTATGGAAGCTGGACGCCGTCCGGCGGACAGTTCCCGAACAGCCGCGACAACCGCCAGTTCATCGTCGACTACACCGGGGCCCCGGATGTCGTGACGTTCGAGCTGGAGGCCGGCGTCGGCCCCTACCTCTACCTGCTGGACACCAGCAACCGGGTGCTCGCGGAGGTCAACAACCTGGACGGCGGAACCATCGCGCGCATCTCGTACTACCTGAGTCCGGGCACGTACAGGCTGGTCGCCGCGACGACCCTGACGGGCAGGACGGGAGAGTTCACGCTCCGCTCCGACAAGGCGCGCCTGCGCGCCCCGCTGCGGCTCTGGGTCCAGGCGACCAGCGGGTTCGATTGGATCTACGACGACTACAAGACCGGCGCGCACACCGACGTCTCCGTGTGGCGCCCCAATCTCAGCCAGCTGCCGGGCCACTACTCCCTGGGCGATCTCGCTGTGTATGGCCGTGGCGTGGCGCCGAGGATGACCTTCGTGGTCAAGGGCGAGGGGGACGTGCTGGCACGGCCGGTCGACTACACGTTCGTCTGGAATGACAGCGGCACGGGCGGCAGGCACGACGTCGGCTTCTGGCACCCCGTGGCACCGCCGGGCTACACGTGCCTGGGCTCCGTGGTCCAGTTGGGTTACGACAAGCCGTCCACCGACCTCATCCGCTGCGTCCGCTCGGAGTATGTCGCTCCCGGCGGCAAGCTCTGGGTGTGGAACGACCAGGGCTCGGGGGGACACCATGATGGCTCCGTCTTCCAGACGCGCGCTCTGGACCACCGCGCGTTGACGGTCCCCGTCATGGTCGCCAATCCGGGCTACGACGCTCCGGACCCCGCGCGCTTCTGGGCGCTCAACAAGAGCATGCTCGCCAATCCGGAGCTGCAGGGAGGACTGGTCGACGAGCTGGCGGCGCTCCAGTTCGCGCCGCGCATCTACCTCTCCCCGGGTGAGTACTACCTGCCCTCCTCGGTGGAGCACTTCCTCGCGAACGTGCACGACGACGGACGGTTCCTGTGGACGAACCAGGCGCTCGGGTGCCCCTCGTGCACGAACCCCCCGTTCCTCGGCGGTCAGCGGCCGGACCAGACGCACGTGCCCGTCTACATCCAGAAGGTCCGCCGCACCTCGCAGGGGCGGCCCACGAACGTCACCGACCTCATCTACTGGACGTTCTACCCGTATAACGCGGGCAAGGAGGTCTGCTTCGGCGCCCGCACCGACATTGGCTGCATCGGGGGGACGTCCACCTTCGGCAACCACGTGGGCGACTGGGAGCACCTCACCGTGCGGTTCATCGATGGGCGCCCGGCGTATGTCTACATGAGCCAGCACTCAGAGGGAGGGTTCTTCGAGTTCGGCAGCATGGCCATGGCGCTGGAGGGCTTCCGGCCGATTGCCTTCGCGGCGAAGGGCTCGCACGCGCTCTACGCCAGCCCCGGCGGTTTCACGTACAAGGAGATACCCGTCCTCGGCCCGCTGACCGATGTGACGGGGTATGGCGTGAGCTGGAACACGTGGGACCGGCCGGTCATCTTCCACTGGCAGCCGATGGGGACGTTCACCGGCTCGCTGGCGTGGCTCAACATCACGTCGGACTGGGGCAATGACAAGGCGGGCTGCGACAACATCGCCACGCAGATCTCCGGCGAGTGCATCCTCAACGGAGGCCCCACCGCTCCGATGCTGAAGGGCTTCGCGCACCCGAGCGCCATGACGATGGAGTAGCCAGCGCGCCGGCTCACCCGAAGAGCTTCGACCAGAAGGACTTCTTCTCCTTCGGCCGAGGCTCTTCGGCCGTGGGCTTGCCTCCCGCGTCGAAGTCGATGCGCGCCACCTGGAGGAGCCCCACCAGACCGGAGCCGCCGTCCTCGTGCGTCAGCTTGAAGTCGCGCTGACCGAAGCCCACGGCGTAACCGTGGGGCTCGTGGTGCCACACGGTCATCTCGCCCAGGCGGACAGCGGCGTTGCCATGCAGGCCCGAGCCCGGATAGCGCGAGGGCACGCGGGTCTCGAACTGCTGCCCCGTGAGCGTCTGGAAGACAGCGGGGACCCAGACGGCGTCCATGGAGCTGCGGGGCTTCTCGAACTGGATGGACGCGAGCTCGCTGTAGGGGATGTCCAGCACGGTGCCAGCCTGGAAGCACGGCAGGTGCGGTCCGGACAGGTCATCCGAGTCGGTCAAATCGGTGAACCGCACGCGGGCGCCGTTGGTGCGCGTCAGGGTTCCGGGTGACTTGGGGGCGGTGCGCGCGCCCTCCGCCAGGGTGCTGGCCGCGGCGGGGAACTCGCCCTTCGCGTGGGCGACGGCGGCCTGGAGGTAGGCGCGGGAGAACGGCTGCGGCGCCTGCAGCGCGCCACGCTCGTTGGCCAGGGCGGGGTCCTTCCTGCGCAGGGAGTGCAGCCGCTCCAGGTTGGCGCAGTGGCCCAGGAACGTCGCGCCCTCGGAGATGCCGGGGTCCAGCTTCACCAGCGCGTCGAGGGCGCGCAGGGCTCCGTCGAAGTCCTCCAGGCGCACTCGCACGTTGAACGCCATCAGCCACCGGTCCGCCGATGGCGCGGAGGACAGCTCCGCGTCGATCAACTGGAGTGCCGCCTGGAAGTCACCCTTCGCGAGGTGCTGCTCGATCTGCGTCATGGCTCATGTCCCCCGTTCGCCGCGCGGCGACCATAGCGTGCGCGAGGAGGACGTGGGAACGCGGAGCCGGACTCAGACGCTCATCGACTGCATGCCGTCCGAGGGCTTCATCATCGGCATGTCCGAGACGGGCATGGACGACATGCCGCTCGCGGACTGGGTGCGGCCCATCATCTTCTCCAGCTCCGGGTTCGGCGGAGCGTCCTCGAAGGTGGACATCTCGTTGACCATCGCCTGCTGCTTGCCATACGGCTGCGGCTGCCCGGCGCGCTCCGCCGCGTCGTTCGCCTTCTTCTTGGCCTCCTCGGCGCGGCGCGTGGCCTCGGTCGTCTTGGCGGAGGCGGCCTGGAGCTGCTTCTTCGCGTCGGTCAGCGCCGCCTCGGCGACCTTCTCCGCGGCCTGGGCCTCCTTCAGGGCCTGCTTCGACAGCTCCTGCTGCTCGGGCGTCTGTCCGGGCGCCTTCGCCTTCTTCTCCGCCTCCTCACGCGCGCGGGAGGCCTCCGCTTCGGCCTTCTGGGCGGCCTCGGCCTGCTGACGGGCCTGCTTCTCCGCCTCCTTCGCTGCGTTCGCGGCGCGAACCTCCGCCTCCGCACGCTTGCGCGCGTCATCGGCGCGCTGCGCGTCATCCGTCTTCGGGCCCTGCTGCTGCCGCACCGACGACCGAGGCCCCACCTTGTTCAGCATGTTCATGGGTCACTTCCTTCCGAGCGCAATGAGGGACAGACACCCCTTCTTCGCCAGAAGCGCCCACATGGTTACAGCGAGGATTTCCCGTGGATTTTCGCGCCGCGTCCGGCCCCTCGGCCGCCTGGCGCTCACGGACGAGCGGCTCCCTCCTCGGGCTCGCGCGGTATAGGGTGCCCGGGTGCTGCTCAACGATGGCTATGTGTACCGCGAGAAGCTCGGGCGTCAGCCCGGCCGCAGCGCGCTCGCCCACCTCACGAACAAGTACCGTCACTCGACGGAGGAGGAGTGGCGCAAGCGCTTCGAGCGCGGGGAGGTGCGCCTCGATGACCGCGTCGCGGATGGCTCGGAGCCGCTGAAGGCGGGGCAGTGGCTGTGCTGGCACCGCCCGCCCTGGGCGGAGCCGGACGCGCCACAGTCGTTCGACCTGGTGCACGAGGACGCGGAGCTGGTCATCGTGGTGAAGCCGAGCGGACTGCCGACGCTGCCCTCGGGAGGCTTCCTCAAGAACACCCTGCTCTCCTTCGTCCAGGCCCGCTGGCCCGAGGCCGTGCCCATGCACCGGCTGGGGCGCGCGACGTCGGGCCTGGTGCTCTTCACCCGGACGCGAGACGCCGCCGTGCGCCTGTCGAGCGACTGGCGTGAGGGGCGCGTGAACAAGCGCTATCGCGCGCTCGCCCAGGGGCTCGCCGTCGAGGAGACCTACGACATCCGCGCGCCCATCGGGCTGGTGCCGCACCCCAAGCTGGGAGAGGTACATGGCGCCTGTGCGACGGGAAAGCCCTCACACAGCACGGCCAGGGTGCTGGAGCGACGCGCGGAGGACACGCTCTTCGAGGTCGACATCCACACGGGGCGCTCGGAGCAGATCCGCATCCACCTGGCCTTCATCGGCCACCCGCTCGTGGGAGACCCGCTCTTCGTCGCGGGGGGACTTCCGCACGCGGAGCACCCGGGCCTGCCCGGAGACGGCGGCTACCTGCTGCACGCCGAGTCCCTCGCCTTCACGCATCCGGGCTCGGGCGAGCGACTCCAATTCCAGGCGCCGCTACCGCCCGCGCTGCGACTCGGCGGGTGATGCACGGCTGTCCGGGGACGCGAGTCCACCAGGACAGCCGTTGGGACCGCTAGTCGATGGACTTGACCTTGTCGTCCTGGTCGAACGTCACGCGCACCTTGGCGAGCGACGACTTCCAGTAGGTCCAGATGGTGGAGTTGAAGGACGCCGTCTCGTGCGGAGGCGGCGGGCCCCACGCCATGCGCACGGCGGCGCGCGACATCCCAATCACCACCTCCGACGCGGAGACCTTCTTGCGGTCCTCCGGCGACAGCTCGGCGAGCTTGCCGGCCTGGTCCTCGGCGGCGAACGAGGACTGGAACAGCGCCCACGTGTCCGCGCCGGAGCGCGAGTCGTTCTCGAACACGAACTCCTTGCCCGTCTCCACGACCTTGAACTTCACCTTCGAGCTGCCCTTGTCCAGCACCTCCACCTTCGTGTTGAACGGGAGGATGGGGCCCTTGAGGTAGTTCACCCACGACACCGTGTCGTCCTGGAAGTGGAAGTTCGCCGTCGCGTGGAAGAACTTCGGCGCCGGCGCGGGAGCCGGCTCGGCGGCCGGCGTGGGCTCGGGCTCACCGCCGTGGGAGACGACCTTGCCGTCCGCGTCGAAGACCACCTCGAAGGTGGAGAACTTCGAGCTCCAGTACGTCCACTTCGTACTCTCGAGCGACAGCGTCCGGTGCGGCGGCGGCGGTCCCACCGTCAGCAGCACCGCGTCCCGCGACATGCCCTTGGCGAGCGTGCCCGCCTTGACCTGCTTCTGCTCCTCGGGCGTGAGCGCCGCGATGCGCGCCGCGGGGTCCTTGGCGGAGAAGAAGCCGGGGAACAGCGCCAGCGCCGTCTTGCCCAGGCTCTTGTGCGAGACGAAGCGGAACTCGGCGCCGGAGTCGACCACGCGGCAGCGGACCTCGTCGTCATCCCGCTCGAGGACCTGCACCTTCGTGCCCACGGGAAGCGACAGCCCCTTGCCCCGGTAGTTCACCGCGGAGAGCTGGTTCTTGTTGAGCAGGAGGTTGGCCTGGGCGAACACCACCTCGGCGTGAGCGGTCAGGGTGGTCAGCAAGCCCAGCGCGAGCAGGGTGCCGAACGCGTTCTTTCGATTCATACGGTGGGTGAGCCTCGTCGTGAATGAGGGGCGTGCTTCTAGGCGCCCTTCAGGGGGTTTTCCAGTACCCCCGGGCCGCTTCCGACGCGCCCCGGCTCACCGCATTCACAGACGCGAGCTCAACTCTGCTTCTTGGAATCTGAATCGAGCTTCGGGAGCCCGACGCTCCGGGAGAGGTGCTTGAAGGCGGTGAGCCACATCTCCACCTCGCGCCGGGTCAGCGCCCCGCGGGTGAGCGAGTGCATCATCTCCGCGAGCAGCGCGTCCGGGGCCTGCGTGTTGAGGAAGCCCACCTTCAGGAAGACCTGTCGCATCCAGGCCTGGAGGGCCTGCACCAGCCGCAGCGGGGCACCTTCCACGGCGCCCGGAGTGGTCTGCTCCACGTGCTCTCGCGCGCAGAGGTAGAGGAGGACGGCGGCCGCCTGGGCCAGGTTCATGGAGGGCTGCTCGGGCCGGGTGGGGATGACCAGGGCCTGCTGGCAGTGGCTCAGGTCCTCGTCGGACATGCCGCGCTTCTCGCCGCCGAGCACCAGGGCCACCTTGCCCCGCTGCGCGTGCAGCGACAGCAGCGCCACGGCGTCCTCGGGGGAGAGGGTCGACATGCCGCGCAGGTTCTGGCGCGAGGTGGTGCCCATGGCGAAGACCACGTCCTCGAGGGCCTCGGGCAGCGTGGGGTAGATGCGCGCGGACTCGAGGATGTGGCCAGCGTGCACGGCCATGCGCCGCGCGCCGTCCATCTCCTGCAACTGGGGGTCGGCGAGCACGAGCTCCGCCACACCGAAGTTCGCGGCCAGGCGCGCCACGGCGCCGAGGTTGTCCGGGCCCTGGGTCTGATGCAGCACGACGCGCAGGTGGGAGGTGAGAGCCATGCGGCCACCTTACCCGCCACGTGTGGACCCGTCGCGGACATCCGCACGGGTGCGTCCGCGGGTCTATTTCTTCCAGCCCGGGCCCACCGACATCTCGTAGTCGAGACGAACGGTTTGTTCGGGCTCGACGCGGAAATCCGTGCAGCGCTCGAAACTCGTGCAGATGACGTAGTCGCCCGAGGCCAGCTCGACCTCGTAGAACCCGTCGTCGTTCGACTTCACTGAGACCACCAGCTCACGCTCGGACAGCGTGCGGATGCTCAAGCTCATCGAGTGCGGCTCGGGGTCGCAGGAAGAGGAGCACACGTCGTCGACAGATTCGGTGAGCCCATAGACACCCTGGGAGATGGTCCGAGCCGCCTCGGGGTCGAACTGGCCACAGGCCATACCGCAGGCGACGACCACGGTGAGCACTCCATTCCGGAGGAGAGCGGACGAATTCATGAGCGAGACCCTAATACGACTTGCTCACCTCCGTGAAGGCAGGTCAGGCAGCGCTCTGGGGTTGATGGCCCTGTTGCAAAGTGGGCAGGTGCCAATCTGCGACATCTACAACTTCGCGAAGCAGGGAAACGGGCAGGACATCGGCATCGTCCAAGACGAACACCCGGGCCCTCGCTCAGGGACCCGGGCGTCGCTGGCTGCACCTTCAGCGCCGCTCCGCCTGGCTCAATAGCAGAGGTAGTTGTCGCTCCAGCCGTGAGCGGAGTCCGCGGGCTCGTTCCACGCGACGCAGGTCTTCCCCGGGATGGGGCCTACATAGGACCACTGGAAGTTGAGCAGGCTGAGATTCGGCACACAGACGTAATTGTCGTTCCAGGTGTCGGGGTCGCTCGGCTCGTTCACGAGCGTGCACCGCATGCCGGCGATGGGTCCCCCGTTGCTGAAACGCACGCCTTCATCCGCCTCGGAGCACAGGAAGTTGTCGCTCCAGCCGTGGGTGTCGGACGGCTCGTTGACCGAGACGCAGGTCGTACCGGCGATCTTCCCCGCGGGGGAGAACGCGAACCGCTGCGTGTAGCACAGGTAGTTGTTGTTCCAGGAGTCGGGGTCGGCCGGCTCATTCCACTGCGCGCAACGCATCAGGGGAACCGGGAGCAACGAGGACCAGACGAAGTTCAGGGGGCTGTAGGTAGGCACGCAGAGGTAGTTGTCATTCCAGCCATTGCCGTCGAAGAGCTCATTGATGAGCGTGCAGCGCTTGCCCGGGACGGTGCCCGCATAGGACCAGCTCACCCCCTCCTGTCCCGCGGTGCAGAGGTAGTTGTCATGCCAGCCGTGAGGGTCGCCCGGCTCGTTGACGAGGGTGCACGTGGACGGGAAGGCGTAATACTGGAACTGGAACTCCAGGGGAGTCACGCCATAGACCACGCGCAAGCCTTGGACGTCCAGGGCGCTCAAGGTCGGCCTGCCCCACAAGGCGCAGTAATTCATGGTCGAGTCGGGGTCGTAGGCGGTGATGAGCTGGCCATTCGGCTGCTGAACGATGGTGTTGTTGCAGTAGCCCGGCAGATTGGGTTGATTGCCCGGATGGTCCTGCTCGTGCCAGAAGCCCAGGGCGTGGCCGAACTCGTGCAAGGCTACACCGCGGATGCAGTATTCGCGGTCATCGCCCGGATAGGCCACGTCATCCACACCGTCGTTGCAGACGTGGCTCCAGGTGGCGAAGTTGAAGTTGAGCCACATGCTGGGGTTGTTGCTCGAGCGGCCGACATAGGAGCGCGGGCCGCTCTCATCCACCTGGATGCGGATGGCCTGAGCGGGAGTGCTCCCATCGCAGGTACCCCAGCCCGTGAAGCGCACACTGCTGTTCGTGTCCCACTGTCCCTCGACAATCTGCCTCACCCACGTCTTCTCCGAATTCCAGCCCGCCGTGGTCCAACAAACCGGCACATCGGTGAAGCCCGCAGCGTTTGTGGGCCAGTAGCCCACGGAGTTGCCATAGAGCGCATCCTGCCGTGAACCGACGGCCACGACCTCCAGACCCTCGAAGGGCTCGACCGCGGGCTCGCAAGCCACGAGAAGAGCGGAAAGCAACCCAAGGACCCGGGTTGCGCCAATGATACGCCCATCGCTTTTCATGAATCCCCCGTGAGCACTTCTTCACTGCGAGTCATTCTCTAACACAAACAAAACACAAACAAAAGCGAGGGCAAAACATCACGCGGGGACGGAAATATCGGACAGCAACAACATGCCGCGCTCGGCGAAGCATACACAGACAATCCGGGACTCTAACGCCTGACAGAGTTCAGGACGCAGTGCGCTCCAAATGATGATGAAGCGGCATTGCCGTGAATCAGTGTCTGCGTCCCTGGTTTCCATGCTTCGGGCCCCGCACCGGAGGTGGCACCCCGCACCGCCTGGAACCGCGAGCATGCTTCAGACGTGGCTATCATTGCCCTCGCGCCCCTCCCCTCCACGGGCCCCATCCCTCTGATGCGCAGGGACCTTCGTTTCTTGATCCGAGTCAATGAACCCGGCGGAGGCCCTTTCTACTCTCGAGGCTACGACGGTGCATCACGGCACCGCGCCTCGATATGAACACCGCCCATCACAAACCCGGCAGGGTCCTGGGTCTCCTCTTCATCCTCCCCTTCTTCGCCTACGGAATCGGCTCCGCCGTCATCAGCTCACTGCTGGAGGGCGCGGACCCGCTGTCCCAGGTCATCGAGCACCGCCCCCGGTATGTCGCCGGAGCCCTGCTCCTGCTGCTCAACTCCGCGACGGTGGTGGGCATCGGCGTGCGCTTCTTCCCCATCGGCAGGAGGCACCACCCAGGCATCGCCCTGGCCTATGTCTGCACGAGGGTGATGGAGGCGCTGCTGCTGACCGTGGGAGTCCTCTTCCTGCTTTCCATCCTCCACCTCGGGGAAGGAGCCCAAGGGCTCGATGCCTCCGGCGCACGGGAGCTGCTGACCCTGACGAGGCTCCTCGCGAGAGGAAACTTCTGGGCCTACCAGCTCGCCATGCTCGTGCTGGGCGCGGGCAGCGTGGCGTTCTGTGTGCTGCTGCTTCGCTCCGGCCTGGCGCCATCCTCCCTGGCCCTGCTCGGAGTGGCCGGCTACGCGCTGCTGGCGCTGGGGTGTGTCCTGGAGCTCCTCGGGCTCCCCGTCGGCACCCTCCTCTCGCTGCCGGGTGGACTGTTCGAACTGGGCCTGGGCGGCTGGCTGATGGTGAAGGGGTTCCGGCCCATCACCCGCCTCGCCGCGGCGTAGGACGTCCGCCCCTGGACGCGAGGCGCTTGCGGATGCGGCTCAGGGACTCTGGCTTCACTCCGACGTAGCTGGCCAGTTGGTACTGCGGGATGCGCTGGAGGAGGTCGGGCCGCGTCGCGAGCAGCCGCAGGTAGCGCTGCTCAGGGGTGTCGATGACGTACGAAGTCAGGCGGTCCTGCTGCTCGGCGAGCACCTGCTCCATGGCGCGCCGGGAGATGGACTCGAAGCGCGGGAAGCGCGCGTAGAGGTCGCTCTCCCGCTCGGGGACAGCCTGGAGAAGTAGTCGAGGAGCTTGTGCTTCATAGGTGTGAAGGGAGCGTAGCAGCGCCACTCGGAACTGGCGTGCTGAAGGCTGGGGCCATGACTTCTCGCGTGGCTTCGCCCGGCGTGTGGCTCCTGTTTGTGTTGCCGTGGACGGCCCTCACGGTGCTCGGAAACCCCGAGTATGCGAAGGAGCTGGCGGAGCGCTACCCCGGACGGCACCACGCTCGCCGTGTCGGCGAACCTCGAGGATGGCAACGCCAAGGGCGTGAATGGCGGTAGGGAGACAACAGCGACCTGAGCAGCGGGGCCGTCTACATCCTCACCCGGAAGGGCACTGGGTGGAGCCGCCGTGCGGGGAAGCGTCGCCCTGTTCACATGGGTGAACTGGAGAACCTGACCTCATGCCCCAGAGCACTGGGCATTCGCCAGTCACTCTCCACATTCCGCGTACCCGGATGAACGTAGGTCCGGGGAAAGGAAATGAATCGATGCGTCATCCCCATTCATATCTCTTGGCCAGCAGCTGTGCGCTGCTCTGTGCCTGCGGTCCCATGGAGGAGCCGGTGGACCCACCTGCAACCGACAGCGACTCCGAGCTGGGCCAGGACCTGAACAACGCACCGCAGTGCACCGGCCCCAAGTTCGTCGCCGACCTCGCGCCGGGAACCGACTCGGCGACCCCGGTCGATAGCGTCGAAGTGGATGGCGTCGTCTACATGAGCGTCGTCTACAGCCCGGGCCTGGACACCTACGCCCTGTGGAAGCTGGAGGAGAGGTCGGGCGTGCAGGACCTCCACTCCGGATGGAAGGCCACGCTGCTGCTCGGAAACCTCTCCGACTATCCCAAGCGGATGACCGTCGTGGGCTCCAAGGTCTTCTTCATCCTCGACGATGGCATCCATGGCAGCGAGCTGTGGAAGACGGATGGCACTCCCGGCGGGACTCGACTGGTCGAGGACATCAACCCCTTCGGGAGCGCCTTCTCCGACAACCCCATCAACCCTGTCGCCGTGGGCAAGACGCTCTACTTCGCCGCCGATGACGGCACGCATGGCACGGAGTTGTGGCGCAGTGACGGAACGACGGGAGGCACGCGCCTCGTGAAGGACATCTTCCCCGGCTTCGCGAGCTCCTCACCCGGGCAGCTCCTGCTGGATGGCAAGCGGCTGCTCTTCGCAGCGGACGATGGCAGCAAGGGCCGTGAGCTTTGGAAGTCCGACGGCACGAGCGGGGGGACTCGACTGGTGCGGGACATCTTCCCTGGAGCCATGGGGTCGTCGCCCGACCAGCTCTTCCGACTGGAAGACGGCACCCTGTTCTTCGTGGCGGACGACGGCACCCACGGTCGGGAGCTCTGGACGACGGATGGAACGAAGGAGGACACCGAGTTGGTGGAGGACATCCGTGCGGGCTCGGCGGGCTCGGACATCGCCTGGCTGACGTCAGGGAAGAAGAAGCTCTATTTCACCGCGAACGACGGCGTCCACGGCGCGGAGCTGTGGACCTCGATGGGCTGCGAGGACGACACGCGCCTCGTGAAGGACATCCGTCCCGGCGCCACGGGCTCGGCGCCTCGTGAGCTGGTGCCACTGAAGGGCAACGTCATCCTGTTCGCCGACGACGGCACCCATGGCCGGGAGCCCTGGAGGAGCAACGGCACGACGGCGGGCACCTTGATGCTCGCGGACACCCACCCGACTTCGCCGCCGCCGGGGTACGAGCCCTCCAGCCTGGTCGCCGGCAAGAACAAGGTCTTCTTCTACGCCACCACGCCCGACACGGGGAAAGAGCCCTGGGTCACCGACGGCACGACCTCGGGGACGCGGCTCATCAAGGACCTGCGACCCGGGCCCGAGCCCTCCATCTCTGGAGACCCCTTCCCGCCCTTCGTCGTGGGCGGTGGAGCGACGTTCCCCTACTACACCGAGGCCGTAGGCGTGGAGCTGGCGTGGACCGACGGCACCGCGTCGGGAACCCGGGTGGCGGACATCAATCCAGGCCCGGCTTCGTCCAATCCGCTCATCTTCCGCGCCACCCACGACTGGGTGTACCTGGTGGCGAGTGACGGCGTCCGCGGCAGCGAGCCGTGGGCCCTCTCCGTGGGCTGCTTCCCCAAGCACTGACGTTCGCGGACACGAGCGACCGGAGCCGGGAACCCCGTGTCCCGGCTCCGGCCACTCCCCGTGGAGAACAGCTCACCGCCCCATGCGCTGGCGCCCCCCCGGGTGCTGCGCGAGTACTCGCGGCGTCATGCGGGCGTGTCCAGGAAGTGGGCTGTGCGCGTGGTGCTGGAGGTTCCCTGCGAAGAGGCCTTGCTCAATCTTTGTCTGGGAGGAGCGAGCCCGTCCGCACGTATTCCCCCTTGTCGGGATGAATGGCGACGAGCCCGCAGGTCGCGCACGTCATTTCGACCTCCGGAGGTGGCCGCGGCATGCCCCGCTTGACCCGACTGGATTCGGGCCCCCAGATGGAGTCAGGGTCGCTCTCGCCGCCGCAGGCAATGCAGCGGAGAGAATCGAGCAGGGCCTTCCTCTCCTTCTCGTAGCCGGGATTCTCGATGCCGATGAGGGCGAACAGCAGGAGGATGCCGACGCCGGTGAGCGCGGCCTGGGCGGGTCATTTCTCGGCGGGCTTCGGCTCGGCGGGGACGGCGAAGCCGCCGCCCAGGGCGAGGTGGAGGTTGATGCGCTGAATCAGCTGCTCGCTGCGAACGCGCAGCAGGGAGATGCGCGCCGCGTCCGCGAGCAGGGTCTGCTGCAGCAGCGTGCGCAGGTCGACCTTCCCGACGCGGTAGTCGACAGTCAGGAGTTCCAACGCACGCCCGTGCGCCGCGACGGCCCGCTCCAGGATTTCGCGTCGCTCGCCGAGGATTCTCTCGCTCGACAGCGCGTTCTCGACCTCGTTCGTGGCGCGCAGGGCCGCGGACGCATACGCGCCGAGCGCCGCTTCCTGCTCCGCCGTCCGTGCACGCACCTGCGCCGCCAGCGCGCCGCCGTGGAAGAGGGGCGCCAGGAGTCCCGCCGCCACGCCGCCCGTGGGATTGGTGAGCGTGTCTTTCAGCACCACCACGTCACTGTCGACGAGCCCCACGGCGCCCGTGAGCCGCAGCGAGGGGAGGCGCGCGGCCCTGGCCTCCTGCACCCGGTTGAACGCGGCGGCCACGCGGCGCTCGGCGGCCATCAGGTCGGGCCTGCGCTCCAGCACCGAGGCGGGAATCCCCGCGGGCACCGGGCCCGGCAGCTCGACGAGGGAGTCCCTCGGCTCCAGTGTCCCAGCGGGGTAGCGCCCGGCGAGCAGCTCCACCGCGCGCGCCGCCTGCACGCGCGTCAGCTCCAACTGCTTCACGGTGTCGCGATACGAGTCCAGGTTCGCCAGCGCCAGCGACAGCTCGTGCTCGCTGATGACACCGACCTGCAGCCGCGTGGTGGTGAGCTTGACCAGCTCCTCTCCCATCGCGACGCGCTCGACGGCGATGCAGCGCAGCAGGTGGGCCTCGGTGACCAGCAGCCAGCCCTTGGCCAGGGTGGCCGCGAGGGACTGCCGGGCAAACTCGAAGTCGGCCTCGGCGGCGGCCATCGTCTCCCGCGCCGCGTTGCGGCGGTAGCGGAGCTTGCCCCACAGGTCGATCTCCCATCCGGCGGAGAGGTCGATGCCGCGCAGCACGCCCTCCAGTCCCTGGCCAATCCCGAGGGACTCCTTTGCCTCCAGGTCGACCGTGGGGAGCAGCCCCGCCCGAGCCACGCCCAGCATCGCCGAGGCCTGGTCCACCCGCGCCGCGGCCGAGCGGAGGTCCGGGTTGCGACTGAGCGCCTCCTTCACCAGCGCCTGGAGTTGTTCGTCCTGGAAACTCGCCAGCCACCCATCCTGGATGCCGCCCTCCGGTGCGCCCGGGGACGTCCACGCGGTGGCGAGCGCGGTGTGCGCAAGCGCCTGCTGGAGGACCTCCGGTCCTCGCGGCGGCGCGCGCGTGGGACAGCCGGAGACGCCCCCGCTCGCGACGAGCACCGCCCATGCCCGGAGCCATCCCCACCGCCGACGCTCGAACATGCTCCGCCCTTCCTCAGTGCAGCTTGAGAATCAGCCAGTCCAGCTTGGTGCCCACGCGCAGAATCACCTTGCGCAGGATGTGCACCGGGTGGAACGACTGGGTGTAGATGGCGGCGTGTCCGCGCGCTCCGGCGGGGAGCACCTTGTCCCCCTGCTCCTTTTCAATCTTGAGCGTGACGGCGTAGCGCCCTGGAGGAGGAGCCTCCGCTCCCGTCTCCGGAATCACCCCCGCGATGGGCGTCTGTCCCTGTCCGGTCGCCCACACGATGGACTCGACGTGGCACTTGATGACGCGATTCGGGAACGTGAGGAGGGTGACCTCCGCCTCGTCGCCCGGCTGCACCTGGTGCAGCTCGTTCTGGTTGAAGAAGGCGACGACGTACTGCTCGTCCTCCACGAAGCTCATCACCGGGGAGATGGGCAGCGCCGCCGCGTAGGAGCCCGCGCGAAGCTGGAGGTTCACCACCGTCCCATCCGCGGGCGCGTACGTCACCGTTTCCTTCAGACGCCACTCCGCGTCCGCCAGCGTGGCGCGCGCCTGCTCCCGTCCGGCCTCGGCCTGGGCGAGGTCCACGAGCGTGCCGTCCTCCGTGCGTGACCCGAGCTTCTGGTCGACCTGCCCCACGGCGGCGTTCGCCGCGGCCAGCTCGCCTTCGAGGTTGCGGACCTCCGACTCCACCTGCTGCAGGTCGAACTTGTTGCCCGAGCCGTTGGCGGTGAGCACCTTGTGTTGTTGCACGCGCCGCCGGGCCAGGTTGAGCCGGGCGGCGACCGACGCCCGTCTGCCCTGGGCCGTCTTCTTCTCCAGGGAGAGCTGCTGCTCGATGGCGCGAGCCCCGGCGACCTTCGCGTCCGCCTCCCGCACCCTGGCCTTGAGTCCGTCCACCTCCAGCCGCGCGGACTCGGGGTCGATGCGGAAGAGCACGTCGCCCTTCTTCACCGCGCTGTTGGGCTGGACGGGCACCTCGACGACGCGCCCGGAGACTCGCGGGACGACCTGCACCACGTAGTTCATCACCCGCGCGTCCGACGAGGACGGCGCGTACACGTTGGCCAGCAGGAGCAGCGCCACGATGCCGATGATGGGCAGGGTGATGACGATGACCTGCGAGACGAAGGTCCACGGCAGCCACTTGAACTTGAAGAAGACCAGCCAGACGATGGCCGAGTAGATGAGGAGCAGCAGCAGTTCCATCAGTGTGGCTCCCCGTGCTCGTCAGGAGTGAGGCCCTCGGGGGCCGGCCCTGGACGGACCGCGAGCGCCGAGTCGTCGTCCGCGGCCGGCTCCGAGCCGTGCGGAGGCGGGACGCGGTCGTGCCCGTAGGCCATCTTGTAGAGGGTCGGCTTGGAGTAGGCCCAGAGCCACGCCAGCGGCCACAGGAGCCCGCCGAAGAACAGCGACAGCAGGCACAGCATCTTGATGGCTTCCAGCTGCGGGTGATGGCGCTTCTCGGCGATCTTCTCCGGGAGGATGTGGAGCATCCAGAACCCGGAGATGAGAATCACTGGACCGATGATGATGACGACCCAGCTCATCACGTCCGCCGCGGTGTCCATCGCGTCGCCGCTGAGGAATGACGCGTGCGCCGGGAGCGGAGCCCACACCACCAGCCCCCACCATCGCCTCACGGTGGTGGCCTCCCTTGACCCTCTCATGACGCCCGCCCCCCTTGCCGCGCTCACAAGCTAGGAAGGGTGGGCCTATCGGCAAGGGGACGTTCGAGCGGGTCGCACTCCCGTCTGTCACCACTGTTCAGGGGCACTCGGGCCAGCGCTTCCGGCCGGGTACTCGCAGAGCGGGACGAGGCCCTTTCGCCAGCCCTCGAGGACCGGCCCGACGATGCGCCACGCCTCCTCCACCTCGTCGTCCCGGAGGGTGAGCATGGGCTCGGCGCGCAACATGTCGAGCAGGAGGTTGGAGTACGCGAGCCGCCCGGCCGCGCGGGAGCGCAGCTCCAGGTCGGTGGTGACCAGCGTCCGCTCCGGTCCATTGATGTTCACCGCGAGGCGGACGTACGGCTCCGACAGGCCGATGCGGAGCACGTTCTGTCCGCCCGTCCTGTTGCGCAGCGCGTGGTCCGGCTCGAAGCGGAAGTACACGGCGACCTCGGCGTGGGCCCTGGACAGCGCCTTGCCCGTGCGCAGGACGAAGGGGACGCCCGCCCAGCGCCAGCTCGCCACCTCCAGCATCAGCTCGGCGAAGGTCTCCGTCTCGCGCGAGGCCTCGACGCCACGCTCCCGGGCGTAGGCGGGCACCTGGGTCCCGGCGATGAGCCCCTGCGCGTAGCGGCCGCGGACGCTGCGCTGGCGCACCTGGTCCATGGACATGGTGGGAATGGCCCGCAGCACGGCGGCGCGAGCGTCCCGGATGGAGCGCTCATCGAAGCGCGAGGGTTGCTCCATGGCGACGAGCGCGAGCACCTCCAGGAGGTGGTTCTGGATCATGTCCCGGAGCGCGCCGGCCCTGTCGTAGTACGCCGCGCGGCCCTCGACGGTGAGCGTCTCGTCCCAGGTGATGACCACCCGCTGGATGTGCTGCTGGCTCCAGATGGACTCGAGCACGCGGTTGCCGAACCGCAGGGCGATGATGCGCTGGACCAGCTCGTCCGACAGGAAGTGGTCGATGCGGAAGACCAGCGTGCTGGGGAACCGGAGCCGCAAGAGCTCGTTGAGGCGACAGGCCGAGGTGAGGTCGACGCCGAAGGGCTTCTCGACGGCCACCACGCTGCCCTCCGGGAGGCCTGCCTGGGAGAGCGACTCGAGCACGGGCTCGAAGAGGTGTGCCGGCAGGGCGAGGTAGGCGAGGACCGACTGCTGGAAGCCGCTGAGCGCGCGCCGGAGGTCCTCGGCGCGCGTGGCGTCCGCGCGGCGGTAGCGCAGGCGGCGGAGGACCTCCGCGCGCGTCTGGGGGGAGGCGCGCGTCGCATGCGAGTCCAGCGCCTCGCGCATGCGCTCGCGGAACTGCTCCTCGGTCCAGTCCATCCGGTCCACCCCCGTGATGGTGAGTCCGTCGGGGGCCTTCTTCTGCTCGACGAGCTCCGCGACGGCGGGCAGCAGCAGCCGCGCCGTCAGGTCTCCGGAGGCACCGATGATGACGAGCGGGTCAATCATTGCCTCATCCTCCCGTCTACGAATGCATCGGCGGTTTGTGTCCTTCGGCCAGGAGGTAGGCGGAGTTCACGAGCGCCAGGTGACTGAACGCCTGGGGGAAGTTGCCGAACAGCCTGCGCTCCTTGGGCAGGTACTCCTCGGCGAGCAGGCCCACGTCGTTGGAGAGTCCCAGGAGCTTGTTGAAGAGCCGCAGGGCGTCCTCGGTCCGTCCCATGAGGTGGTAGGTGTTCGCGAGCCAGAAGGAGCAGGCGAGGAACGCGCCCTCTTCGCCCTCGAGCCCGTCCACGCTGTCCTCGGTCAGGTAGCGCAGCACCAGCCCCTCCGGCATCAGCTCCTGTTCGATGGCGAGCACCGTTCCGGCGACGCGCGGGTCGTCCGGCGGGAGGAACCCGGAGAGCGGGATGAAGAGCAGGCTCGCGTCCACGCCCTTCGAGCCGTAGTACTGGGTGAAGGTGTTGCGCTGGGCGTCGTAGCCCTTGCTACACACCTCGTCGAAGATGGTCTGCCGCAGCTTCACGAACGGCGCCTTGTCTTCCTTCAGACCGTACTCCTCGATGACGCGCACCCAGCGGTCCACGGCGGTCCATGCGGACACCTTGGAAGCGGTGAAGTCGTGCTTCGGGCCGCGCATCTCCCAGATGCCATGGTCCGGCTGGGTCCACACCTGGGACACGTGCGTCGCGACGCTCTTGAGCGCCTTCTGGGCGCGCTCCGTCATCCGGCCCTTGAGCCGCGAGTGGAGGTAGAGGACCGCGGCGAACTCGCCGAGGATGTCGAGCTGGAACTGCGCATAGGCACCATTGCCGATGCGCACGGGGCGGGCGCCCTCGTAACCCCTCAGCCAGTCGAGTGGGACTTCGGTGAGGCGTCGCTCGCCCCGGATGCCGTACATGATTTGCAATTGGTCGGGGGCGCCGCCGATGGCGTTCAACAGCCAGTTGCCGAAGGCCTCCGCCTCATCGGTGAGGTTGCCGAGCATCAGCGCGTTCAGCGTCAGGGCCGCGTCGCGAATCCAGCAGAAGCGGTAGTCCCAGTTTCGCTCACCGCCCGGTGTCTCCGGGAGGCCGAACGTGGGCGCGGCGACGAGCGCGCCCGTGGGATGGAAGCTGCAGGCCTTGAGGGTGAGCAGGGAGCGGACGACCGCGTCCTGGTACGTGGCGGGCAGGCGGATCTTCGAGGCCCAGTCCTCCCAGTAGGCCTGCGTGTCGCGCAGGGCGGCCTCCGCGTCCAGCACCTCGGGGATGTCCTTGTAGGGCTGGCCCCAGGACAGCACGAAGGGGATACGTTGGCCGGCGCGGATGGTGAACTCCGACTCGAAGGGCGGAGGTGCTTCACCGGGGCCGCCTCGCAGGTAGAGGGCATCCGGGCCGGCGATGGCCGCGCAGATGCCGTCTCGCTTGCTGAGCAGGGGCACGGTGTAGCCGTTGGCGAAGCGCGGGCGCAGCTCGGAGCGCATCTTCACCGAGCCCTGGACGCCTTCCACGAAGCGCACGAGGTGCGGGCTGCCTTCGCGGATGGGCATGAAGTCCACCAGGCGCACGGTGCCTTCGTCCGTGACGAGCTCCGTCTCCAGGACGAGCGTCTTGCCGAGGTAGCGGCGGCGCACTTCGCGCACGGGTGACTTCGGCGCGAGCTTCCAGCGTCCGTTGTCGGGGGTGCCCAGCAGCGAGGCGAAGCACGCGTCCGAGTCGAAGTCGGGGAGGCAGAGGAAGTCGATGGAGCCGTCTCGGGCCACGAGGGCGGCGGTGTAGAGGTCTCCGAGGAGAGCGTGGTCCTCGATGAGCAGGCCGGGTTCCGCTCGGGTGTCGCCTCCCCATCCGGTCCTGGGGGCTTCCCTCGTCTGCACGGTCTCTGTCGAAGTCATGTCGTGTCCCCCGCGCGAGTCCGCGCGCCTTCCCGAAAAAAGGTAGGTGCCGGCACTTCGGATGCAATTCGAGTCCAGGGCTCGTCGTCGCGAAGCCCCTGCACGCGGGCGATGGAGCGCTAGGGATTTCGGGTCAGCGCCAGATTCCGAAGCGCAGACGTGTCGCGTCCGTGAACGTCTTTGTCGCGATACCCGAAGCAGCGCGTCCACGACCTGATGACAGACACCCTTCTCGCTCTCTCAGGTCTTCCGCGCACACAGAGCCGAGCGAGAGCTGCCGCTGCTCCCTCTTCCCTTCTCCTCCGCACCCGCCTGCTCCCCAGCCTGATCGCGAATCACGAACTCCGGTCTAGCGCAGGTGCCCGTGCGCTGCCCGAGGCGGCCGGGCCAGCCACAGCGCGCTCGCGGCGAACGCGGAGATGGCCGTCCAGTAATAGAAGCGGTACTCGGCGCTCACGCTGACGGGGAGGTACGCCAACGCATAGCAGGCGCCCGAGGCGGCCACGCAGAACATCAGCCCGCCATCCCGCGCCCGACGACGCCAACCCACGCCCGCCAGCACCAGGGTCAACGCCAGCCACGGTGCGCCACGGCCCACGACCCAGGGGAAACCCTCACGCATCGCCGCCAGGGCCCGATGGACCGCGGTGTGGGTTCGCAGCTTCAAGCCCAGGTCATTGGCCTCGATGGCGCGGTGGTAGCTCCCGATGTCGCGATAGTAGCTGTCGGAGGAGTCCCCCACGCCGAGGCTCGCGGCGTACGCCGACAGGCGGTGCCGCAGATACGCTCCTGGATGCGTGCGCACGACCCGGAGCCACTCGCGAGTCAGGGAGTCCCTCGCTTCGAGGACCTGCGTCATGGAGATGGAGCCCCGCGCCGGGTCTCCCCATAGAAGCGGAGTGATCGACCGGGGGTCGTACAGTCCACCCAGTTGCTCCGGGGTCCACCGCCATCTCTCCACGAGCGGTGAGCGCTCCATCGCCGAAGGCTCGCGTGCGTAGACGCCCAACACGTCGAACACCAGCAGCGTGCCGCCAATCCACGACTTCTGCGCGCCCATGGCACGCTCGACGAAGCCCGGGGCGCACGCCAGGATTCCGAGGAGGATGCCACTGGCGATGAACGGGCGAGCGCGTTCCTTCATCAGCGCGGGAACGCGCGCCACCACCATGGGCACCAGCGGCACACTGGCGACGATGGCGTTGTGCCGTGTCAGCGTCGCGGCGACCAGACAGGCGAAGGCCCAACCCGGGCGCCCTCGGGTGAGCAACACCACCGCCCCCAGCAGCGCCACCGCGTTGAACACGTCCTTCCAGAGCGTCACTCCGACCGCCCAGGTGCTGGGGAGCAGGCAGTACACGACGAGCAGCGCGAGCGCCCCCAGCCCGCGTCGTCCCGCGACGCGCCCGAGCAGGAGGACGGGGCCCAGCGCCAGCCCCAGGAGCTGGATGGCCAATATCGGCCAGGTCGAGCCTGTCAGCGCGAAGCACTTCCCCAGCAGGAACGAGAAGAAAGGAGAGTGCCAGTCCGAGTACCGCCCCAGCCGTCCCTGCGCCAGCATGTCGAGCGAGTCACTGGAGAGCAGCCCGGGCTGGAAGGCCACGAAGAGCAGCACGCCCCAGATGGACATCAGCGCCAGCCGCGCGCGCCAGCTCCCGAGCACCGCGAGCAGACGGCTGCCGGCCGACACCGGGGCGGAGGGCGTCTGCTCGACCTCGGGCGTCGAGCCCTTCGGAGCGGGCGTCGACGGTTCCACCTCCGGCAGGGGCCGGACTTCCATCCCCATGGGCGCATGCCCTCCGCGTGGTTGAATCCCGTCGGAGCCTGTCAGGCCGGGCCGGCGGATCCCAATGGTGCATCCCCCTGGGTGCGTCGACCACGCAACACTCTCAGCGGTTGATGAGGAAGAGCTGGGGCACCCCGTGCACGGGGGTGGTCCACGCGCCGCGGTTCTTCTGGAACGTCGCCAGGACCTCCAGGATGGACTCCATCTTGATGAGGCCCGTGACGTCCGCGTCGCGTGAGCCGCGAGGCGATTCGATGTCATCCGGCGCCGCCGCGCAGATGGCGGACGCGGGCAGTCGCAGGACCAGGGCGAACGGAGAGGGCGGGTCCTCCTCACCCACGAACGAGTTGTTCGGCTCGTCGGGATCGCAGGACACCAGCGACGCGGACATCCGATACCACCCGCTGGGTGGATGGGTTCCATCGGAGGCCGTCGGCCAGTGGAGCGCGCGCCGGGTGAGAATCAACTGGGTGGCATCGACCTTCTTCAGGGAAATGACCACCAGGCCCGACACCAACACGGCCTGGAGCGACTCCGCTCCTCCATCCGGGAGTGTCCGTCGCACTTCCCGTCCGGAGATCTTCCGTCTCGCCAGCTCATCCCACTGCCGCGCGTTCTCCGCGGGGTTGACCACCGAGGGGATGAGACCGCCGGACTCGGGAGGAGACACAGCTGCGCATCCTCGACCGCCTTGCTCTTGATGATGGCGCGGCCCTTGGAGTACCCGACGACGCGAAACTCGGAGTCCTTTCCCATCGCCCGATGATACTTGCGCTCTGTGTCACCCGAGGGCAGTCGTCGTCACCTTGCAACGAGGTGCCTCCTCGCCGAGCATCCGTCCGTGTCTTCACGCCCCTCCAGGTCATCACGCCGCATGCACTGCTCGTGGACAGGTCCGTGGTGAGCGCCCACGTCCCGTCTCGTCACGTCCTGGCGGACCGGTTCGTGCGGACTCGAGTCCAGGAGGTCGGGGTCATCCTCGGCGCGGCGCTCTGCACGGCGTTGTTCGCGCAGGTCGCCCTCGCGGTGCCGGGCTCACCCGTGCCCGTCACAGGACAGACGCTCGCCGTCGTCGTCACCGCCGCCGCGCTCGGTCCTCGGCGCGGGATGCTGGGACAGCTCACCTACCTGCTGCTGGGGGCGGTGGGCC
Organism: Myxococcus fulvus; assembly: GCF_900111765.1. The sequence continues at coordinate 61,341 of NZ_FOIB01000007.1, read as the reverse complement.
TGCCCTTTTTCGCCAAGGCGGCGAGCGGCTGGGGAGCCCTGCTCGGACCGACGGGCGGATATCTGGTGGGCTTCATCCCCGCGGCCTTCCTCGTGGGACTCGCGGCCCGGCGCGGTTACGACCGGCGATTGTGGACGGCGGCACCCCTGTTCCTCGCGGGACAGCTGCTCGTCCTGGTCATCGGGATGTGCTGGCTGAGCGTGGCGAAGTCGCTCGACCTCGCCACGGCCTTCCAGAAGGGCTTCGTGCCCTTCCTCCCCGGCGGGCTGCTCAAGGCGCTCATCGCCGGGTTGCTCGCGCACTTCGCATGGCGGTTCGCCCGCGCTCGCGAAGTCTGATGCCCCTCACAACACGACGAAGTCCACGTTCTTGAAGCCCCGGGTGCGCGCGCAGACCTCGTAGCCCTCGTGCGCGCCTTCGTCGTTGGTGTTCGCCTCGATGGTCTGGAACGTCTCCTCATCCACCTCGGTGACGATGCCCGAGTGGGACCAGTCTCCCGGCGTGCGCCTCCGCAGGAACAGGCTCCCGGGACGGATGCGCGCGCGGTCCGGCGGAGCGCTCAGGCTCGACACGAAGCGCTCGCGCGCCCTGCCCTGCGCCGCCAGCAAGTCACTGGAGAACGTGCGCTCCAACGGCATCGGCGTCCCCAGCGTCCTCGCGGCCTGGTTCAGACAGAAGGTCGCGAACCCCGCGGACCAGCAGAAGGACGCACCCTCGTTCCCATCCAGGTACAGCCGCACCCATGGTCCCCGGTTGCGGCCACCCACCTCGCGCGGCATCTGCCGCAGGTGCTGCGCCGCGTACGCCACCGTCAGCGCCCCCAACGTGCGCCCCGCGGGCGGAATCGTGGCCAGCGCCGCGCGCAGCGGCCCCGTCAGCCGCTCGAAGGTCGCCGCATCCGCGACGCCCGACACGGGCAACGCCACCTTCGCCTGGAAGCGCTTGAGCGCGGCCTCCGTCGCCGGACCGAAGTCCCCATCGATGGCGACCGCGAACCCGCTCAACGTCAGCCACTCCTGGATGCGCCGCACACCGGAGGACTCCTCACCCCGGCGCATCACCTTTCCCAACTCGACTTCGCTCATGGGACACCCGCGCGCCAGCTCGTGGCCGCGGGGCACATCCTGTCACCCCGCGAAGCCATGACGCCACCGAGCCTCCCGCAACGTCAGCGAGGAGGCGTTTCGGCAGGCAGCTCGTGGTCTTCCAGCGAACGTTCCCGCGCGTCCGGAGTCTCTTCCACCTCACCGGCCTCACCCGCGCCGCCCATGCCTTCCTTGAAGCCCTGCGAGGCCTCCTCGGCGGCCGTCTTCATGTCCTTCGCCGCCTCGCGCGTTCCTTCGCGCACGTCCTTCGCGGCCTTGCCCATCTCACGACCCACCTGCCGCGAGTTCTCGCGCACCTCCCCGTCCTCGCATCCCGCGAAGGCCACCAGGGACGTCCCCAAGCCCAGCAGCGTGAGCCACTTCCATCGTGTCCGTGCCATCTCGCCTCCCGTGCTCGTCGCGTTCGTTTCTTCCGCCGACCAAGCTAGGCACCCCCACTCCAGACAGCGGGCACTCAGCCGAGCCCCCTCCCCCTCGTCCCAGGGGCAATCCCTCGCCATGACGCAGTGCGCCCGAGCGCAAGCACATCCATCCCCGGCACGGCTTCTTCCTGGAACTCGACAGAACAGCGGACCTAGGCTCCCGCCATGGACCTCATCGTCGAGAACGGACTCGTGTTCGATGGTCTGGGCAACCCACCCCGCAAGCTCCACGTGGGCATCCAGGCAGGCAAGGTGGCGCGCCTCTCCGAGGGCCCCATCGAGCGCGCTCCAAACACCCGGGTCATCGACGCCACCGGGCACTGGGTGACGCCGGGCTTCATCGACTTCCACACCCACTACGACGCCGAAGTCGAGCTGGCCCCGTCCCTCTCCGAGTCCGTCCGCCACGGCGTCACCACCGTCGTCGTCGGCAGCTGCTCGCTGAGCCTCGCGGTGGGCAAGCCCGAGGACCTGGCGGACATGTTCTGCCGCGTCGAGGCCATCCCGTACGACACCGTCCGCTCGCTGCTCGAGGAGCGCAAGTCGTGGGACACGCTGGGCGGCTACATGGAGCACCTGGATCAGCTCCCCCTGGGTCCCCACGTCGCGTCCTTCCTGGGACACTCCGCGCTGCGCGCCCACGCCATGGGCCTGCACCGCAGCCTGGACTCCACCGTGCGCCCCAGCGAGGACGAGCTGCGCCGGATGGAGTCGCTCGTGCGCGACGGCCTGGACCTGGGCTACCTGGGCCTGTCCATCATGACGCTCAAGTGGGACAAGATGGGCGGCTCGCGAGACATCCGCAGCCGGCCCCTGCCCTCCACCTACGCGCGCTGGAGCGAGTACCGCCGGCTCACGAAGCTCTTGCGCGAGCGCGGCCGCGTCTTCCAGGGCGTGCCCAACATCAGCACCAAGGTGAACGTGGTGCTGTTCCTGCTCGAGAGCATGGGCCTGTGGCGCAAGACGCTGAAGACCACGGTCATCTCCATGATGGACCCGCGCGCCAGCCGAGGCATCCACCGGCTCATCGGCGTGCTCTCGCGCGCGGCCAACACGCTGCTGGGCGCCAACTTCCGCTGGCAGGCCCTGCCCGAAATCTTCGACCTGTGGGCGGACGGCATCGACCTGGTCGTCTTCGAGGAGTTCGGCGCGGGAGCCGCGGCGCTGCACCTGCAGGACGCCGCCTCGCGCGCGGGCCTGCTCAAGGACCCCGTCTACCGCGCGCGGTTCAGGAGTCAGTGGACCAACCGCTTCCTGCCGCGCGCCTTCCACCGCGACTTCAATCAATCGCAGATCCTCGAGTGCCCGGACAAAAGCGTGGTGGGCAAGTCCTTCGCACAGGTGGCGAAGGAACAGAACCGCGACGCGGTGGACGTGTTCCTGGACCTCATCGCCACGCACGGGGACGCGCTGCGCTGGTACACGGTGATGGCGAATGATCGGCTCCAGGAGCTGGAGTCCATCTGCAAGCACCCGGACATCCTCATCGGCTTCTCGGACGCGGGCGCGCACCTGCGCAACATGGCGCACTACAACTTCCCGCTGCGCCTGTTGCGTCTGGTCCGCGAGGCCGACAAGCGCGGCGAGTCGTTCATGACGGTGGAGCGCGCGGTGCACCGGCTCACGGGCGAGATTGGCGAGTGGCTGGGCATGGACGCGGGCGTGCTCGCCGAGGGCAAGCGCGCGGACCTGGTCATCGTCAATCCCGAGGGACTGGACGCGAAGCTCGACGCCATCGCGGAGGCGCCCATGGAGAACTTCGGCGGCTTCGTGCGCTTGGTGCGCCGCAACGACGCCGCGGTGAAGAGCGTGCTCATCTCCGGACGTGAGGCGGTGAGTGACGGCGCGGTGTCCCCGGCGCTCGGCCGCGAGCGGGGCTTCGGCGGCGTGCTGCGCGCTAACGCCTGACGGCGGAAAATGCCGCGGGAATATCCGCGCGAAGGTCCGTTCCAGCGAGCGACACCGGGAAGGAACACCCGGCGAAGCACTCGACTGGAAAGGCACTGAATCATGACGCGTGGAACGAACCTGCTGTGGACCCTGCCGCTCACCCTGCTCGCCGTGGCCTGCGGCGAGGGCATGGAGATGGCGCAGACGCCGGAGAACACCCCGGCCGTGGAGGAGCTGGGCGAGGCGAAGCAGGGCCTCGTCGTCACCGGGCGCTGGGGCTGGGGCACGCCGGGCAACAGCGGACCGGACCTGGACCTGGGCCCCTCCAATACCCAGACGTGCTTCCTCACAGGCGTGCGCGGCAACCTCAAGGGCCAGTCCGCCCACCCCTACAACCCCATCTCCAGCGTGGGCGTCTACGAGGAGGGCGGCCGCTGGAAGCTCAAGACGCGGGACGGCATCGGCACGGGCGTGGTGGGCGAGGCGACCTGTATCGCCAACACCGCCAACCGCGTGTCCATGAGCTGGTCGGAGTGCACCTCCTTCAGCTGTGCCTTCCCCTACGTGCCGGTGAACACGAATCGCCGCTGCTTCATCACCAGCATCTGGTCGCGCGCGGGCATGACGTTCCACTACCAGGGTGACTCCAAGCCGGGCCTGCTCGTCAGCAAGCAGACCATCTACCCGCCCAACGGCGGCGCGTCCTACGACGCGTGGGTGCTCAAGGGCTGGTCGTCCGACGACGCGAGCGAGCCGGCCAACATGGGCGGCACCGCGCACTGCGTGGACTTCCCCGGCGGCGGCGTGGCCGATGGCTCGTGGGAGGGCAACGCCACCGTGCCGATGTGCAACGGCGCCTCCACCGTGGGCCTGCTGCGCGGCGTCTTCGGTGACTTCACCGGCGGCTACGAGGACGGCGTGACGCTCACCAAGAACGACGCCACCGGCTGGACGGACCTCAAGGTCACCAACGGCAAGACGGGCTACGTCAGCTGCGTCTGGTGAGCGGCGACCAACGCCACCACCTCCTCCGCGCAGCCCCAGGAGAGCGTGACCCCCGCGCCTCCATGTCCGTAGTCATGCACCACCACGCGCCCCGCGATGACCTCCGCCTCCAGCCTCACGGTGGGTCGTCCGGGGCGCAGCCCCACCTTGTGCTCCACCACGTTGAGCACCGCCCCCGGAGGCAACAGCGGCGCGTTGCGAGCCAGGATGCCGCGCGCCACGGCCGGGTCCGGAGTGAGTGAGCCGTTCCCCTCCTCCACCGTGCCGCCGAGGATGCAGTCGCCCGAGCGGGGAATCACGTAGGCGATGCCGTCCTCGTGCTCGTCATCGAAGAGGAAGCGGTCCGTGGGCGCCGGCGACACCCGCAGCACCTCGCCCCGCACCGGATGGAGCGTCGCGTCCCCCACGAGCTCGCGTGCCCCCAACCCCGTGCAGTTGACCACCAGCGACGCGCGCGCCCAGGCCTCGTCGAGCGAGCGCACCTCGCGCCGCACCAACGTCCCGCCCAGCGCGCGCAGCCGTGACATCAGGAACGGCAGGTAGCGCGGCATCTCGATGACGGGCGCGGTGAAGTGATAACCCTCCAACAGTCCTGGCGGGAGCTCCTCCGGCCTCGCGCGGCGGAAGTCCGGCACGCTGTCGCGCCACCACGGGTCCTCCACGTGGCGACGGAACAGCTCGACGCCGGAGACCAGCAGGATGCCCGCCTCGGGGTGCGCGTGCGCAAGCGAGGCCAGCACGGTGTATGTCCTCTTGGCCCAGGCACTGACGCGCTCCTGTGGCCAGGCGCGATAGGGATACCAGACGGCCGCGGCGACATCCGACGTCGTGTGGGGTGACACCTCCCGCGCCCACACCTCCACGGTGTGCCCCGCCTCCAGCAAGCGGATGCCGCAGGTCAGACCTGACACACCACCACCCAGGACGACGATGAACATGGAGCCCAGCCTAGCGCGCGCGACATGGAAGGGTTGACCCGCAGCGTCATCTCCGAGGCGGTGTGCGATTCGCGCCTCTATTTTCCACGGTTTGTCGACATCCGCGTCTTTGGCTTAAGACACACGAACGCAGTGATGGCTTCGCGCCTCGGGACGCGAAGTGACGGGGAGGGTCCAGCGGATGGCCGCCGAGCTGGATGCACCAGGGAAGTCCACTCGAGGGCGACGCGCCCCTCGCCTGCGTGCGTGGCACATCATCCCGCTGCTCGTGTTCCCGGCCATCCTCATCGCCCGCTCGGGGCCCTTGGCCAATCGCCGCCAGGAATTGCTCTGGCTGACCGACGCGCGCACGCGGCCGCTGGAAGCGCGCCTCTCCGTCCCCACCGCGGACGTGCACCGTCCCTATGCCCGTCCCCGCGAGGAGCGCGCCTCGATCGCCGTGCCGCTGCGGGAGCTGGCGCGGCTGGAGGAGAAGGGAGACCGCGCCGGCATCGCCGCGTCCTACCTGGTGCATGGCGACCCGCAGCAGGGGCTCGCGCACCTGCAGCACGCGCAGCCATCCCTGAATCGGGACAATGACCAGGCCGTGGCCCTGCTCCTGCTCGGGCGGCACGACGATGCGCTGGAGCGACTGGACACCCTGCTGGAGGCGTCCGGGCGCCATCCCCAGGCCCTGTGGAACCGGGCGCTCGTCCTGCGGGAGATGGGGCTGCACCTGGTGTCGGCCTCGGTCTTCGACGAGGTGGCCGCGCTGGGCGAGCAGGGCTGGAGCAAGGAGGCCCGCGAGCAGGCGGAAGGCCTGCGTCGCTCCGTGACGCAGCGGAGGGAGTCCTGGAAGCGCACCCACGCGGCCATGACGCGCCTGACCACGGACGCGCGCGCGCCCGTGCCGCTGGAGGAGGCCCGCCAGCACCCCGGCATCGCGCGCGGGCTCTTCTATGACGCCGTCCGCACCGCTCTTTCTTCAGCGCGAGTGACGGCGCTGCTGCCCCTGGCCGAGCTGCTCGACGGCATCCACGGCGGTACGGCGCTGGCCGAGTACACGCGCGCCATCGCCGCGAGGGACTTCACGCGCCGCGCGCCGCTGGCCGCCGAGTACGCCAGGCTCCTCGAGACGCGTGCTCCCGCCTCCGCGGAGCTGCTCACGCGGCTGCGTGCGTCGGGTGAGGCCGATTTGCTGCTCGGCGCGAAGCTGCGCTCCCTCGACGTGCCGAGCCCGCCCGACGAATGGGAGTCGCTGGCCCGGAAGTGGAACGACCCCTGGGTGGAGCTGCTCGTCCAGGACGCGCTCGCGATGCAGGAGGGCCTCGCGGGTGAGGCGTGGCAGGCGGACCAGCGGCTCAAGGCCGCGCTGACGCTGTGCCGGGAGAAGCGGCTGCGCCCGCGCTGCGCGGACCTGCTGCGCAAGGTGAGCCACCGGGCCACATCCGCCAATCGCCTGCTGGAGGCCGACGAGACGGCGCGCGCGAGCTGGCGCGAGGCGCAGTCCATGGGCGAGTGGGAGCTGGAGTCCGCCGCGCTGCGCGCGCTGTCGCAGGCCGCGCGCTTCCAGTTCCGCGCGGCCGCCGCTCGCGCCTACCTCGCCGAATATCTGGCCCGGGCGCCCGACACCTGTGACGTGAAGAACTACGTCCACCGCAACGTGGCGGCGCTGGAGCTGATGCGGCTGCGGCCCCAGGAGGCGCGCCGGGCGCTGATGCGCGCGCAGGAGTGTGGGCCGACCGTCGGACTCGTCGGCGTGTGGACGCTCACGGACCTGATGCGGTTGGACCGCAAGCCCCAGGACGAGCAGCAGATTCGCACGGAGCTGGCCCGGGCCCTCGCGGCGCGGGAGACACCGGGGCGGCGGATGCTGGCCCGACTCGTCGAGGCGCGCTTCGAGCTGCTCCTGAACCGGAGCGTCGGCAACCAGAAGCTCGCCGCCGTCATCCGCGACGCGGAGCCGTACCTCTCCACCGACGCGGACGCGCGCGACGCGGCGGCGGTGGCCTTCCAGACGATGGCCGTCACCGCGGGCGAGGCCGGGGCCTTCAAGGAGGTGCCGGACGTGGTGGCGAAGCAGCTCGGCGTGAAGAAGCCCCAGCAGTGCGCGCTCATCGCCGCGATGGAGGCCGAGCGCACGGTGGCGGTGGCGCTGGGCCCCCGGGGTCAGGTGCTGGGACATCTGGATGCCTCGCGCAAGGAGCCGCTGGGCGAGGACCTGTCGGGGCTGGTGCCGGAGTCGCTCCTGGCCCTGCTGCGGCCCTGCCCCCAGGTGGACGTGCTCGCGGCGTCGCCGCTCGACAGTCGCGCCGGGTTGCTGCCACCCGAGATGGCGTGGAGCTACCGCGTGGCGACGCGGACCGCCATCGCGCCCGACCGGAAGCCTCCGCCGCCGCTGCACGTGGTGGTGGCCAACGTGGAGACGCCCGCGGGGCTGGGGCTGGCGCGCCTGTCCTCGTGGGAGTCGACGCCCGCGCCCGTCGGTCAGTCGATGGAGCTGTCGGGCGCGCAGGCCACGCCCTCGCGCGTGCTGGAGGCCATGGCGCGCGCCACCGACATCGAGTTCCACGCGCACGGCGTGGTGGACCGCAACCTGTCGGAGGCGCCGGTCATCGCCCTGGCGCCAGAGTACGACGGGCGCTACGCGCTCACCTCGGAGGCGCTGCGGCAGGTGAAGCTGGAGGGCTCGCCGGTGGTGCTGCTGGGCGCGTGCAGCGCGGCGCGACTGCCACCGCTGCTGCATCAGACGTCGTCGCTGCCCCAGGCCTTCGTGGGCGCCGGAGCGCGCGCGGTGTTCGCGGCGACGGTGGACATCCCGGACTCGGCGGGGCGCTTCTTCCAGGGCGTGCGCGAGCGCATCCACGGCGGCGCCACGCCCGCGGTGGCCCTGCGCGCGGAGCGGCTGCGCTGGCTGCGCGAGGTCAAGGGCGCGCCCTGGGTGAGCCAGGTCTTGCTGTACGAGTAGCGCCACCCACGGCCTTCGGGGAGGCCGTGGGTGCTGGTGAAGCAGAGCCGTGCCCGGGGGCACGCGCGAGGGGGAGGTGGACATGCACCACGCGGAACCGCTGGCCATCTACAGCCTGCACTTCGATCGAGGTGACGCGGACAGCGGCACGATTCCACTCTGGAATCCCGTCACGGACACCCGACTGGGCGAGCTGCCGGAGTGGATTCGGGGCCATCGCGCCGAGCCCATCGCCTACGTGCGAGGCACGCGCCCCTCTGTCCGCGTGTCCCTGCTCGCCAACCACTTCGTCCCCTCCTCCTTCGAGCTGAGCGCCTTCGGGCCGTCCCTCTCCACGCCGAGCAGTCCGGGCACGCGCATCCGCTGGCTCGGTCCCCACCCGGTGAACCTGGAGCGAACGGCGGGCTGGAGCACGCTCGCGGAGCCGGTGCCCTTCAACCGGCCCCTGCCCAACCACATCGGCACGCACGCGCTGGAGCTCCAGTGGGTGGCGGAGTGGACGGACGCGGATGGCAGCCCGCGCACCCTCTTCCTCGGGGACAGCCAGCACGAGCTCTTCACCACGGGCGCGCCGATGCGCCACGGCGAGACGGGGGCGCCTGTCTCGGGGGCCTATGCGCCGCTGGTGCGCTGGTCCTCGCGCTGGTGCGCGGGGCTGGAGTCACGCAAGGACATCTGCGACGCCGTGCTCCGAGGGCTCCCGGAGACGGGGCTGCGCTACGGCGTGCCGGCGTGGACGGTGCGGCACATGCTGGCGGTCGGCGGCGGCATGTGTGGCGGCTGGTATCAGCTGTTCCAGCAATTGGCCAACATCCAGGGAGTCCGGCTGGAGGGCCGCACGCTACACCTGATGCCTCGCGAGGACGCGCGCACGGACGAGGTGCGCTGGGAGGCGATGGTGGCGGTGGCGCCGGGCATCAACCAACCCGAGCCCAGCCGGCTGACGCGGTTGCACGGCCGCTTCCAGGACTGCGCGCACTATCCCTTCGCGCCGGACGAGCCGGTGGAGCTGCTGGGCCGCGTGGAGTCCCGCTATGCCTTCATGGCGGGCTGGGATGACGGCCACTGTCTGAACTTCCTGGAGGACTCCGGGCGGCTCTACCTCTACGACGCCTGCTTCCGAGGCGAGGCGGTGGAGCTGGACATGCCGCTGCCTCCCGCGGACGGCAGGCCCGTCCGACTGGGGAAGGACTCCTCGCTGCGTCGTCGATACCTGCACCCCACCCTGCCGTTCCTCATGGGGACGCTGCGAGCCCACGGGCGACTCTGGGAGGTGGACCTGGAGCGCAACGCGTTCGGCATCACCGTCGGGACGGAGCAGGTCCCAGAGATAGACATCATGTGGACACGCTAGGAGTTGTCATGCCGACGATACGCGAGCAGCTCAGGCGGATGGTGACGGAGCGCGACGTCCCGCCGCGAGGCTTCGCCTGGGGCGAGCTGATGGAGGCACTGGAGGAGCTGGAGGACGCGGCGAAGCCCCTGGCGGCGGCGCCCCTCCAGGGCGAGGACGTGGGCGCGCTGGTGGAGTTGCTGAATCAGAAGGGCCGACTGCCCATGCGAGGACAGACACCCGCGACGCACTCGATGCCCCCGGAGGAGCTGGTCCAGCTCAAGGCGTTGAAGATCCTCGAGCAGGCAGGACGACTCGACCGTGTCCAGGACGTGCTGGAGCGGCTCGACCGCGAGCCCGGCTCACCGGCCCTGAAGGCGACGGCGCGGCGGCTGCTCAACCGGGGCGGCGGAGAGGAACCGGCGTAGGCTCTCGGGACTCCGGCCGGGGAGTCCACGACACGTCGGGCCCGGGCACGGCGAAGGACTCGTGGACCGTGGCGACACCGCCCTCCGGCGAACGATGGGTGAACCACCAGCCCACGGGCAGGAGCAGCAGCTCGCCGGGCAGAAGCTCCACCTCCAGACGCGGCACCCCTTCCGGCACCGAATCGGCGCCCAACACGCGGTGCAACGCATACGCGGGGACCAACTCCAGACATGCGCGACCCTGGACCTGACACAGCAAGGTATTGCGGCGCACGGGCGTCAACGCGCGCGCGGCGCCCGGCGCGTCCCGCCACTCGCCCGAGGGGGCCTCCGGAGGAACCAGCCCCACGGATGAGTGCGTCACCACGGGGAGGTTCTGGAAGTAGTAGCGCTCGAAGAAGTCCTCGGGCGACAGGTGCGCGTGTCGGTCGATGCGCGCGTGTCCCTCCGACTGCCGATGGAGGTCGCCGTAGAGGTCGAGCAGCCCCTCCAGCTTGCGCTGCATGGCCACGGCCCGTGCGGCGCCCTGGAAGCAGGGGTCCTCCGCCTCCGCGTGCACCGCGGCGCGCGCCAGCGCCGGGTCGACTCCGGCGCGCGAGAGCACGGCCACCAGGTCCTCGACCTCGGAGCCTCGCAGCAGGTTCTCCACCACCCAGCGTCGCCACTCCGGCGCGAGCACGTCTTCCGTCATCGTGGAACCCTCTCCGGTCTGGGGCCAATCCAGTAGTCGCGCCACTCCACGTTGCGCTGGGGTCTGTCGAAGCTGACGAACGTCACCGACATGCTGACGTCCAGGGCCTCCACCGCGTGCCACCAGCCCACCGGAATCAGCAGCGTGTCTCCCGGCCCCACCACACACGAATGCAGCGTGGCGCGCGCGAAGCCCGGGTAGCGCGTCAGGTCCGGGGCGCGGATGTCCACCGCGCTGTAGAGCCCCCGGTCGTTGTAGAGGCGGGGCGTCTCACAGGGCGGCAAGAGCCAGAAGCGCTTGCGCCCCAGCACCTGGCAGAAGAGGACGTTGAGGTGGTCGTGGTGGAGGTTGGACACCGTGCCCGCGGGACCGAACCACAGGTGCACGCTGTCCGGAGCGCTCAGGTCCGGATGGATGTAGCCCGCGGGAGGACGCAAGTCCCCGAGCAACGGGCGGAACGCGGGCCGCAACAGCAGGCTGTTGCGCGCCACCAGGTACACGTCGTCGGAGCCGCGCGTCCCGCGCACGTGCGTCACCAGCTCGCGCAGGAGCCACGTGCGACGCAGGCGCTCGGCGTGGAAGTCCGGGTCCGCCTCCGCGTCGCGACCCGCCATCACCTCGACCGGCTCGTCTCCGAAGTGCTCCGCCAGCCACTCCGGCGTCCACCGCGTCCGTGCGGGCCAGTCGTCCAGGAGCCCCTCGATGACGACAGGCTGGTTGCGCGCGTAGTAGCGCTCGAAGAAGTCCTGGGCCACAAGCCCGCGGCGCCGCTCCACGGCCAAGGGCGCGGGCCCCGGGTGACGCTGGGCGTGCAGCGCGGCGCGCGCCGTCAACAGGGCCTCCAGCTCGTCGCGCAAGGGGGCGGAGCGCAGCCCGTGACGCACCGCGGGGTGCTCGGCGATGGTGCGCATGGCCTCGCGGGCCCGGGGCTCGGACAGCCCGAGCGTGAGCAAACCCTCGACGAGCCGGGCGGGCCCCACCCCCGCGGTCAAGTTTTCCGCGAGCCAGGAAGACACCGACGCCGGCAGGCTCTCGCTGTCGTCACGGGTCATGTTTCGCGCGGTGCGATATACCACCCACGAAGGCAACCACGTTGCATTGGGGATGGCATGACGACGTCCAAGGAACCTGCTCCAAGAATCGTTCCGAATCCTCCGCCCAACCCTGCCACGCGGCAGGCGCCGCGCATCGTCCCCAACCCGGGGGGGCATTCCGTGCCCTCCGTGGAGAGGACGACGCCCACCGAGCCGCCGACCACGCCGCCGCTGAAGAAGTGACGACGCCCGCGGGTCTCATCCGAGCCTCCACCAGGTGTTGCCTCCCGGGACGTCGAACTCCTGGAAGGTGACGGACACGCTGACGTCGAGCGCGTGCACCCAGTGCCACCAGCCCGCGGGAATCAGCAGCATGTCACCGGGCTCCACCACGACCTCGAGCACGTCGGCCTCGCGATACAGGGGGAAGCGTGTGAGGTCGGGGTGCTCGGCGTCGACCTGGCTCCACACCTCCAGGTGGCTGTAGACGTGGTGCGTGTGGAACGACGGGATGAGGCGGAAGCGCTTGCGTCCGTGCACCTGTCCGAACAGGACGGTGCCCAGGTCGTGGTGCAGCTGCGTCAGCGTGCCGGCGGGGCCGACCCAGAGCTTCACCGCGCCCGGCCGATCGGAGGCGCGCAGGAGGCCTGAGGGGTAGCGCACGTCGTCGAGCAGTCCGCGCAGTTCCTCCCGCTCCAGGGCGAAGTTGCGAGCCGTGAGGTAGAGGTCGTTCGACGGCCCGCCCTCCTGCAGGCGACGCAGGAACTCATCGAAGCGCATCACCGCGCGGCACGCGTCCGGGTCCAGGTCGTGGTCCACGCGCGCCTCCCGGCCGGCCATGACCTCCACCTCCACGTGGCCGTAGCGCCGGGCCAGGGATGAGGGGCACCAGTGTTCCATCAGGGGCCAGTCGCGCATGAAGCCCGGCAGGTGCACGGGCTCGTGGGCCAGGTAGTAGCGCTCCATCAGCGCGGAGATGGAGAGGTCCGCGTGACGCGCCAGGTGCTGGTGTCGGCCGGATTGACGGTGGAGCGCGACGCGGCTGTCGAGGAGCGAGAGGACGTCCTCGTGTCGGGCGAGGTGGCCACGTCCCATCGACACGGCGGGATGCTGATGGACGGCCTCGACGTGAGCGTGCGCCTCGGACAGTGACACTCCCGCGGACACCAGGGTGTCAACCAGTCGCGTCGGGGCCACGCCTCGCACGACGTTCTCGGCGAGCCACGCTCGCCACTCCGGATCCAGGCTGGATGAAGCGACGTCCACCATGCCCCCATCGCTGTCGCGTGCGCGGGCCACTCTACCGAATCCGCGTCTGCGTGCGTGGCGCGTGGCGCCCCGTCGCTCGCACCGTCCTGGAGCGGCCGGGAGTCGCGGTCGGACAGCGCGGCGTGCGCACTCCCTAGATTGAGGGCCGAGAGGACACGCGATGACACCAGCCCACTCCCGGTACCGTTTCGTCCGCACGCTCGCTGGCCTGGGTGGCCTGACAGCGTGGCTGCTCACCCTCGCGCCCACGAGCGGGCTGGCGCAGGACGACGACGATGATGACGAGGAGGCGGTGGCGCCCCAGGTCGCCTGCTACACGGCGGCGAGCCAGGGCGGGCTGACGGACGACTATGCGGCCACCCAGTTGTGTCGCGGCGCGCGCTCCTCGGCACCCGCGAAGTGCTTCCTGCGGGTGCAGGACCAGGGCTCGCTGACGCAGGCGCAGGCGCTCCAGCTCTGCCAGTTCGCCACCGCCGAGGATGACCCGGCCTCGTGCTACCTCCAGGCGCGAGGCAAGAGCTTCGGCGACGACGCGCGCCTGCTCCAGCTCTGCCAGCCGCCGGTGACGGAGTTCCTGCGCTACTGCCCCGTGCCCGTGCAGTAGCGCGCTCCCAGTGGGTCGTGACTTCCGCCCACCTGGGAGTGACGGCTACCCGCGCACGACCTGTTTCGCCAGGTGGCGCACGAGCGGCACGGAGAAGTCCACGAACGGGCTCGCCAACCCGCGCCCCAGGTCGGGGTGGCGCCGCAGCGCCATGAGCGTCCACGCCAGCAGGGCGTACCCGTCGTAGCCGCTCCACTGGTCGTCCTGCCTCGCCTCCCAGCCCGTCAGGACCGCCGGGACCAGATCCTTCAGGTGGGCCAGCGCCTCCTCTCGCGCGGCGCCCTCGGTGAGCCCGACCAGCGCGTCCTCCAGCATCACCTGACAGGCCGTCGTCATCGTCTGTCCGCCCACTTCATTGAACAGGGAGGCCCGCGTCCGGGGCCGGACCTTCCCGTCCGAGCCCTCGAGCTTGAACTGGGTGATGCGAACCGCCTCCAGCATCGCCGCCACCTTCCGCCGGGTCCCCGCGTCCGCGCCCGCCGCCAGCCGGCCGAGCGCGAAGCACAGCCCCGGAGACTCCGAGGGCGCCCACTTGTTCGCCTCCACCCGGGCCATCAGCGGAGCCAGGGCCCGCGCCTCCCCCAGCGCGCCCAACGCGTAGAGGACCGCGTCACCGAAGTGGATGGGCGCCTCCGTTCCCACGTCCTCCAGCTGCGTGTCCAGGTAGCGAAGGAGCGCGTCCGCCGCGGAGGGGTCCCCCAGCTCGCCGAGCGCCACCGCCAGCGCGGCGAGCATCTTTTCGCCCTCGCCATCCTCCTCCCTCGGAGGATTCGCCTTCAGGATGGCCACCAGGTCCTTCGCGTTCCCCCGGTCCCCCACGCTCTGGACCAGGCGGATGAACATGTGCCGCTTGATGTGGAAGCGGTCGACGCCCTTCGCCGTGTCCCTCAACGACTCGACGCTGCGCGGCTCGGCCCACTCCGCGAGCACGTCCATGGCGATGTTGCTCTCGCGATCCTCCTGCAGGGCACGCGACACCAGCAACGGGACGATGCGGCGGTCCCCCTTCTCGAGGAGCTCGGCGATGACCTCCTCGTCGCGATACCCCTCCTCGTCGCTCCAGGTCGAGAGCAGGCCGAGCGTCGGCGCCATCGTGGCGTCCTCCGCATAGGCCTTCTCCACGGCGGCGAGGACCGCGCGGTCCTTCACCGACGCCCAGGCGAGCGCGTCCAGCGTGCCCTCCTTCGCGGCGCGCGCGACGGGCTCCGCGGCCTCGGCGACGGCCTTCTGGAAGGCCCGCGCCGGCGCCTCCGGGTCCCACAGCTCCAGCGCCATCACCCGCGCCCGCAGGGCATGCACGTCCCGGATGACGCCCAGCTGCTTGCGCCCCGCGCGCAGCTCCTCCATCAGCGTGACCAGGTCCTTGACGAGCGGCGCCTCGCTCAGCCGGCTCAGCTCCAGTGCCTGGGTGAGCCGCGCGTCATCGCCCGCGAAGAAGCTGGCCAGACAGAAGTAGAACGCGGCCGGAGGGAAGTGCTTGAAGCGCTCCACGCTCGAGGCCAGCAGCTCCTCGGTGAGCGGCTCGTTCGAGTCCAGGCTGAAGGCACCGCGCAGCTCCGCGTCGGAGGCATCCACCTCCGTGAGCAGCGTCGCGAGCCAGCCGCCGCGCAGGTCGTTGTCGTAGGCCGGCTCCGTTTCGGCCTTGTAGGACTTCAGCTTCGGGAACACGTCCTCGTAGGAGAGGTCTCCGACGTTGCCCTGGAGCGACTCTCCCGCGGCCGTGAACGTCGCCGCGTCGACCTTGCCCTGTCGCTGAGCCTGCACGAGCGCCGCCCGGAACAGGAGGGCGTCGAGGTCCTTGGCCTGCGGCGTCTCGAGCGTGTCCGATTCGTGGCTGTAGAGATAGATCTGCGCCCGCGCCTTGCCGCGCTGCGGCTCCCGGCCATACATCCAGATGTCGCCCGAGGAGGTGGAGCCGATCTCCACGACGCCCGCGACGAGCTCCTTCCACAGGGGTCGGTATTGCTGGGCGGCCACGATGCGCTGCTCAGCCAGGTTCCCCGTCTTCGCCAGCCAGGGAGCGTGAGAACCGAGCGTGAGCTCCGCGAGCGCCGGCGCCGGGCGCGAGGCGAGGGGCGCGAAGAGCAGGGCCAGGTCCTTGGGGAGCGATTCGCCCCAGAGCTGGAACGACTCCTTCACGGCCCCCTCCAGCGCCTCCGCCTTCGCCGCTCCGTCCGAATGCGTCTCCACGAACGAGGGCCAGCCCTCCTTCAGGAACCTGCCGGCATCATTCCAAGGGAGAGGAAGCTCTTTCGAGCCTCGGGCCGTCGCCTTCTTCTTCGTCGCCATCCGCGCACGCTAGCAATCTGGCGGCGCCCACCAAGGCCGATTCGCGCACCCCGCGCCCCGGCTCGCTCCGAAGCGGGCTAGGGTGGCGCCATGACGGTGCAGCCGCCCTCCGAGGATGAGCTTCCCACGGCCCGTGAGCTGGAGCAGGACGAGGCCAGCGCCACGCCCACGTCGCGCCTGCGGCTTCCCCCCGGCAACGAGCCGCTCGCCATGCTCGCGCGCCGAGGCTTCCAGGCCACCGTCGCGCCGCTGGACCTGCCCTTCCCCGCCGACCTGGACGCGAGCCGCGCGGAGCGGCTGGTGGAGCGCCTGGGCCACTACGCGTTCCGACTCTTCCTGCGCGGCGCCATCCTCCGTCGCGGCAGCTTCACGCCCCTGGAGGCCACGCGCTACCTCGAGGAGGAACGCGCCACCGCCTTCGCCGAGGACCTCGTCTCCATGGACCTCGCCGCGCGCGAGGAGGCGGGCCGCTACCGGCTCACCCACCCCGCCCAGAGCTTCGGCGGCACGCTGGAGTGGTACGTCGCGCACGAGCTGCGCGAGCGGCTGCGCTTCGACGTGGCCGCGGGCGTGAAGTTCCACGCGCCCGACGTCGGCGGAGACCTGGACGTGGTGGCGACCGCGGAGGGCCGACTCGTCTACCTGGAGATGAAGTCCTCGCCGCCCAAGCACCTGGCGCCGGACGAGGTGGGCGCGTTCTTCCGCCGCGTCCGCGCCCTGCGTCCCCACGTCAGCGTCTTCGTCATGGACACCGCGCTGCGGCTCTCCGACAAGGTGCTGCCGCTGCTGCAAGCCGAGCTGAGCGTCCAGCCGCCTCCCCCACCCCGGCGCATCGTCCGCGAGGTGTGGGCGCTCACGCCGCACCTGTACGTGGTCAACGCGCGACAGGACTTGATGGGGAACATCGGGCTGGCGCTGGCGGAGGGCTTCCGCGCGCTCGCGCCGCCCGCTCCGTGAGCCCGCCTGCCCTGGCCGAGCTCACGAAGCCGACTTCAGACAGGCTCAGTGCCGGGGAGCACGGGCCTCGCGGCCCCGGGCACGCGCGGCCTTGGAGAGCGCGTCCGCGCCCTGCTCGTCCCCGCGCATCCACTCCTTCATCGCCGGGACGACCTGCTTGCTCCACGTCTTGCCGACGCGGACCTTGAGGAAGTCGTTCACCAGCGCGTCCACCATCGCGGAGAGCTGCTCGGTGAGGAACAGCCGCTCGCTGAGCTGGTCATCCTCCTCCTCGCTCATCAGCGCGGGCAGCTTCGCGGCGCGGATGTCGAGGAACTCCGAGTCGATGGTGGCCTCGTACTCCTTCTCGCCATGGGTGAAGCGGATGCGCGCCTGGGCCACCAGCAGGCCCTTGTCCAGCGCGCGCTTCACCTGCTCCGAGTACGGCGCCAGCGTGCCCTTCGCGCTCAGCTCCGTGACGTCACCCGCGACGCCGCGCAGGATGATGCGGCCCATGAAGAGCACGTTGACGCCCGTGCCCTCCAGCTCCACCAGCGCGTCACCGGACTCCGAGCGCCAGAGCATCCACGTCAGCAGCTCGCGGCCCAGGTACGCGCGGCCCCGCAGGAGCTGCTCGCGCGCCTGCCCCTTCTCCACCTCGGCGACGTCCTTCGTCTCCTCGGTGGAGGCCCCGTCGACGCCGATGTCTCCGCGCGCGAAGGCGGCATCCGCCCGCGCCTGCTCACGCTTCGCCATGCACCACCTCCGCCCCGGCGCCCGCCGGCAGGTCCATCCCGATGAGCTCCGCGGTGGGCCCCAGGGCCCCCTCGTCGATGCCCGACGCCTGCGCGATCGCCGCCGGCGTCAGTGCGACGAGCTTCAGCCCGAGCGCGTTCTCCAGCGCGATGAGGATCTCCTCCACCACCTTGCGCGACGCGGCCCAGACTTGAAGCTGCTGCGTGTTCTGGTTCCAGCTCACGTCCAGCACGTTGGTGCGCGGCGTGGTGCGCGTGCGCAGCATCTGCTTGATCTGCGCCTTGGCCTGCGTCTTCTCCGCGCGCGACGCGGGCCGGTCATTCTCCGCCTCGAACTGGGTGGTCCACTTCGCCAGCTCCGCCTTCATCGCGGCGGCGGGGACCTTCAGCGAGTCGATGCGGAACGAGAACAGCGCGTACTCGCCATAGAAGACGCGCCCGACGGAGAAGTCGACGGCGTCCGCGTTCTCCAGCTCCACGAAGCCCGCGGCCCGGTCATCCTCGGAGCGGCGGTCGATGGGCTCGAACGCGTTCGCCTTGAGGCCCCGCGGGAGCGAACGCTTGATGTCGGAAGGCGCTTCCTTCGACGGTTCGACCCGGAAGCGCGAGAAGGTGACGGCACCACGTAGGACTGGCATGGGGCGCGGCAGGATGGGGGGCGCCGGTCACATCGTCAAGGCACTCCTGGTGCTCCCCTCGGGCGGGCCACCACCCGGGCTCCGCTCGCGAAACACTGGACTTCCACCGCGTCTTGCCGGTGGGCGCGCACCTCAGGCTGTTCAAGCTTTCTAGAATTTCCTGACTAAGCCCGCGTCAGGGGGCTGTCACCCCTGTCTGGTAGTGACAGCCCCAACGCGTGGACGGCTCCTGGCGGTCCACGCCACCCCACAGGACACACATGACACGTCAATCACGCCCGCTCCCAAGGTGGATGGCCTTGGGCTGCCTGTTGTCCCTCGCGGCCACGAGCGCCCACGCGGACCCCGCCTCGCTCGCGCTGCTGCCCCCTCGAATCGAGAGCACCGCCCAGTCCGCCGAGCAGGTGCCGTCACGAGGCACGTCGGTGCTCGGCGTGACGGCGAGCGACCCACAGGGCTCGCCGCTCACCTTCACGTGGACCTCCACCGAAGGAGCCCTGGCGCCACCGGTCCACGGCGCGACCACGAGCGAGGTCACCTGGACCGCGCCGGACTGCCTGCCTCCCGACAGCGCGCCGGTGAAGGTCGCCGTCACCAACGCGTTGGGCCTCACGTCCGAGGTGGCCTTCACCTTCAACGTCGGCGGTGATTTGTCCCTCGACTACCAGAAGCCGTTCGCGGTCTCGCAGTTCAGCGAGCTCGACAGCGTCACCGTCTCGCCGACCTCCCTGCAACTGACCGCGAAATCCCTTCCCCTGAGCGCGGAGCGGATCGTCTTCGAGCAGCCTGTGAGCCTGTCGCTCCAACTGGTGCGCAAGAACGCGGGCGCCAGCCACACGTTGGGGTGGATGTACCGCGACGAGCTGGTGGCGCGTGGCTACGTCGGCCCCAACGACGAGCTGCTCGACACCAACAGCAATGGCATCGCGGACCTCCACGAGGACCTCTACAACCTCGCGCCGCCCACGGGCCCCCAGGCGCGGCCCTACATCGGAATGTGGCCCCGCTGCCCCCGGTCGTTCTTGTCGGGGTCCTTCTTGTACAGCGAGCCGGGCCTCGCGATGAACGCCGCCTGCCAGGCGACCTTCCGCCGCGAGACGCTGGCCGATGCACGCCCGGGCCAGGGAAATGTCCGCCTCCTGGCGGAGGTCGTGGGCCGCGGACTCCCCGACGGAAACCCGAATGGCTTCTCGGACCTGGGGCGCTATCCGCGCATCCCCAACCTGCTCGAGCCCGCCCTGCCGGAGAACAACTTCCTGGGCCTGGGCCGGCTCGCCTTCCTCATCACCGACGATGACGAGGACGCAGTCACCTACACCAACATGGGGCCCGTCCAGGACATGCGCCTCACCGCGCCGGATGGCATCCCCGACTACGACGTCTCCGCGTACACGGCGGAGGGGGTTCTGAGGCCGCAGAACCCCGACCCCGGCATCACGCCTCGCGACAGGAAGGTGACGCTGGGGCCCATCGACGCGCACCGTGAAGTCGTCTTCTTCCTCGTCACCTACTTCGAGGGCATCCACGAGCCCCTCGACGAGGGTCTCACCTTCCCCTGTCTGAGGAAGGCGGCGAATGGGCGGTGCGAGCTGTTCCTCCAGACGCCCGTCTCCGTGTTCTTCTCCAAGGCCTCGTGGAACATGGACATGGACGTCCGTGGCACCAGCCCCGCGGCCGAGTTCAACACGGGCTGCGCCTACCGCGACACCTGCAATCGCGCCGCCCCCAACAACAGCGGCGGCTCCTGTGCCCTGCCGGGGACCACCCAACGGCTGTGTGGCTGGCTGGATGTACAGGCGCTGACGATGCTGCGTCAGCCCGAGTACGGGAACATTTTCCTGCCGCCCGAGCGCCTCTTCGTCCCGGCCTCGTCGAACGGCGCCATGCCGCACCTGGTCCTGGCCTCGTCGCCCATCTACCCCCAGCGCTGGCTGATGGGCTGGGAGGACCTCAATGGCGGCGGAGACCGGGACTTCGCCAACGTCGTGGTCCAATTGCAGGCCGACCCCGCGGGGGTCGCGCGCACGGCGCCGCTCGACGCCCTGCCCCCGGACCTGGACCCGCGTTGCATCATCTCGCGCGTGAGGATGGCCAAGTCGGACTCGGTCGGCCCCTATTGCCCGTCCGCGAGCGAGACCTCCATCAACTACGCCATCACCCCCGAATGCAGCATCTGCTCGGGCGGAACCTGCGTGCCCAACCCGACGCCCACCTGGCTGCATCCCGCCCTGACACCGGGCGTTTCGGAGGCGGTGATGAACGTCGGGGTGTTCGGGGGACGGAGCCTGTGCTGGCGGGTGGCGCTTGGCACGCGCGACTTCCGCTGCCAGCCGGAGGTCATCAACGTCGACATCGGCTACGAGCTGACGCGCCTGCCTTGAGCGTGTCATGAGCCACGGGGCCAGGAGTCGTGACGCATCGCGCGTCCGGCTCCTGGCCCGTCAGCAGGTCGTCACGCCCTCGCGTCCGCGATGAACGCAATCGCGTTCCCTCGACACGCGGACCGGGCCTCGACGGCGCGCGCCTCCGGACCGGCACCCACCCGGGCACTACCGGGCACGGTGGGTGCAATCGCGGGCGGGCCATGGACCAGCCCACACGCCCCAACATCCTGCTGCTGACGGTGGATCAGCTCATGTTCCCGCGCTTCGCCTACGGTGTCGGAGGCGGCTTCGCGCCCGGCATCAAGGACCTGCTGGGGTTCATCGACGAGGGCGGCGAGGACAATCCCTATCGGAAGTTCTTCCCGGGCTTCGCGGCGCTGCGGCGCAACGCGTCCATCTTCCGCAACCACACCATCGCCGCCTCGGCCTGCATCCCCAGTCGCGCGGCCATCTACACGGGGCAGTACGGCACGCGCACCGGTGTCACCCAGACGGACGGCCTCTTCAAGAGCGGCGACGCGGCGGCCTTCCCGTGGCTCGTGCCGGAGGGGATTCCCACCATCGGCCACTGGTTCCAGAAGGCCGGCTATCACACGCACTACTTCGGCAAGTGTCACTTCGCCAATCCACCCGAGCACTCGCTGAAGCGGCTCGGCTTCGACGACTGGGAGCTGTCCTATCCGGAGCCTCACGGGTCCTCGGTCAACAACCTGGGCACCTTCCGCGACGTGGGCTTCGCCGACCTCGCGTGCACCTTCCTGCGCAGGATGGGCCTGGGGCAGCCCTACAACCGCGCGCTGGCCGAGCAGGCCTATGCGGCACCTCGCGCCGACGGGCCCTCGACGACGCCGCAGCCGTGGTTCGCCGTCGCGTCGTTCACCAACCCCCACGACATCGCGACCTATCCCATCCTCCCCAGGCAGATGGACCCGGACGCGCGTCCCGTGGGGCCGCTGCTCGTGCCCGGTCAGCACAGCCAGTCGGCCACGCCCGTCGCGGGCAGCTGGACGCTTCCGCTCAACCCGATGGGCTTCCCACAGGAGAACTCGCACCTGCCGCCCAACGTGCACGACTCGCTCGCCAACAAGCCGACCTGTCAGCGCGACTACGCGTACAAGATGGGGCTCGCGCTCGCGGCGAAGACGGGGCTCGCGATGCACCAGGCGAAGGAGTCCATCGACCCCGTCGCCGTCACGCTCAACTCGGGCATCCCCTTCCAGCTCACCGCCGCCCCGGACGAGTCCACGCTGCGCTTCAACCAGTACTACACGTGGCTCATCCACCTGGTGGACGGACACATCGAGCGCGTCCTGCGCACGCTCGACGAATGCGGCCTGGCGAAGAACACCATCGTCGTCTTCCTCTCGGACCACGGCGAGTACGCCGGCTCCCACGGCTACATGATGGAGAAGTGGCACACCGCCTATCAGGAGGCGCTGCATGTGCCGCTCGTGGTGCGGATGCCGCTGGAGAAGGAGCGCCCCCAGACGCGGCAGCACGAGGCGCTCACCAGCCACGTGGACGTGCTGCCCACGCTGCTGGGGCTCGCGGGCCTGTCACCGGGGGAGGTCGACGCCATCCGCACGGACCTGCGCCTGCATCACCCCGTGCCGCCGTTCGTCGGCGCGGACCTGAGCCCGCTGGTGCAGGGCAATGCGGACTCCGTGACGGAGCAGGACGGGACGCCTCGTCAGGGCGTGCTCTTCATCACGGACGACGAAATCACCGAGCCCCTGCCGCGCACCGGCGACCCGCACCAGGTGCACGACGAGGCCATCTACTCGGTGTTCGTGCGCTCGGTGGAGGCGCTTCGCGAAGGAACCACGCGCGCGGGGCACCTGCCGTGGCTCGCGCCGGGGCCGGTGTGCCAACCCAACCATGTGCGCTGCGTGCGCACGCCGCGCTGGAAGTTGTCGCGGACATTCGACCCGTCGGGCGAGCACACGGACCAGTGGGAGCTGTATGACTTGCAGAACGACGCGCTGGAGCTGGAGAACCTGCTCGTCTTCGACGGCCCGTTCCCCACCCTCGTCCCCAAGCTGCCCCCTGGTCTCTCAGCCGAGGAGGTCGAGTCCGCCGCGTTCGAGACGCACGCGCTGCTCATGAAGTACGAGGCGGAGAAGCTGTCGCCCTGGCCGTCCTCGAGCCGGTAGCGGGGCGGGCCGGGTCGGATACCGGACGGCCGGGGTGCCTCAGCGACCCGCGGGCACCCTCGCGCCACATGACACCCCAGGTCGTGGGCGTTAGCGTGGCGCCCGTGATGAGCCGCGCCCTCTCCTTCTGTCTCGTCCTGGCCGCCGCCGCCCTGCCCGTCGGCTGCCGTCACACCCAACATCCCGCGACGCCCACCGTGAGCTCGGTGGCGAGCTCGCTCTTCGCCACGCTGGAGGATGAGGGCGCGCTGGCGAGCGCCTTCGTGCTGGACGCGACCACGGGCGAGCCGCTGTATGCCCACCGCGAGCACGTGCGGCTGCTGCCCGCGTCGACGATGAAGGTCGTCTCCACCGCGTCCGTCCTCTCCGCCCTGGGCGCGGACTATCGCTTCCAGACGCCGGTGACGCTGGAGGGCACGCTGACCGACGGGCTGTTCCTCGGCGACCTCGTGGTGGACTCGTCCGGAGACCCGTCCCTGGGCTCGTGGCGCTTCCCCGAGACGGCGCTCGCCTGCGAGCAGGTGGCCGACGCGCTGCAGGCGAAGGGCGTGCGACAGTGGAAGGGCCAGGTGCGCGTGCGCGGCATCGACGACGACGTGCCCTTCGGCCCCGGCTGGGCCTGGGATGATGTCGCGTATGCCTACAGCGCGGCGCCCACGCCCTTCGTCTTCCGCGAGAACGTGGTGGACCTCGCGCTCTCGCGTCCCGAGGGCGCGGACTGCGCGCAGCCGCCCCACGTCCAGCTCACGCCCGCCTTCGCCACGCTCTCCACCGTCGTGCGCGTGGACCCGAACGCGGAGCGCGCCAACCTCTCCTGCACCCGTCAGCGCGGCGCTCCCGGCGTGCGCTGCGTGTGGCGCTCACCCGTCAACCAGTGCCCGCGCACGGCCAACGTGCGGCTCTCCGTGGACGAGCCCCAGGTGCTCTTCGCCGCGTGTGTCGAGGAGGCCCTGCTCAAGCGGGGTGTGCCGCGCCTGCCCTTCACGCTGGAGGCCCCCGCCCCCCTGCGTCCGCCCGTCCCCGAGCCGCTCGTCACGCTGGCCAGTCCGCCCCTGTCCGAGCTGGTGAAGGTCACCAACAAGGAGTCGCTCAACCTCTACGCGGAGCGGCTGGGCCTGCGCTTCGCCCGTGAGCGCGGCGGCGTGGAGGGCTACGCGAACCTGCGCACCGCGCTCGCCGAGGAGCTGACCCGCCGAGGCATCCCCGCCCGTGATCTGCGCCCCGTCGATGGCAGCGGCCTGTCGCGCTACAACCTCGCCACCGCGCGGGGACTGGCGCGCGTGCTCTTCACCAGCCTGCGCGAGCCGTATGGCGCGGCGCTGGTCGACAGCCTGCCCGTGGCGGGCCTGGACGGCACGCTCGCCAACCGCCCGGTGACGCCCGTCACCGCCGGCCGCATCCGCGCCAAGACGGGCACCCTGTCCGGACAGAAGTGCTTCGCCGGCGTGGTGGAACGCCCCGGGGACGCCGAGCACCCGCGCGTCGTCTTCGCGCTGATGCTGGGCAACATGGACGAGGCCACCGCGCTGCCCGCCAACGAGGCGTTCGACCGCTTCGCCGCGGCCCTCGTGGAGCTGCCCCTCCGCGCCCCGTAGAAGCCGGGATTGCGCGGGTATTCCCGGCGCGTTTGACGCGCCGCGCGCCTGGAGGCAATCCGAGGCAACACCCGGCCCCTCGCGGCATTCCCCTGGCGGGAACCCACCCCAGGAGGTGGGAGGACATGGCAGGCTGCGCCCGCCAAAACTCCCTTCCGAGGTGTGAACATGAAGCTGAGAACCGCGATGGCCGCGGCGGCGCTGATGCTGCCCCTGGCGTCCCTGGCCGCGGCCAAGGGCCCTTCCAAGCCGCCCGCCACGGAGAAGAAGGACGTCGTCGACACCTACCACGGCACGGAGGTCAAGGACCCGTACCAGTGGCTGGAGGCCACCGACGACGCGAAGGTGAAGCAGTGGAACGACGCGCAGAACGCCCACACGCGCGCCATCCTCGACAAGCTGCCCGGCCGTGAGCCGCTGCGCCAGCGCATCTCCGAGCTGCTCGGGTGGAAGTCCCCGGGCTACGGCGCGCTGACCGAGGCGGGCGGCACGCTCTTCGTCATCAAGTTCCAGCCGCCGCGCCAGCAGCCGTACCTGGCGGTGCTCGGCTCCGTGGAGGACCCGTCGAAGGAGCGCGTGCTGCTGGACCCCATGGTGCTGGACCCCAAGGGCCACACCACCATCGACTTCTTCGAGCCCACGCTGGACGGCAAGAAGCTGGCGGTGTCGCTGTCGAAGAACGGCACCGAGAGCGGCGACGTCTCCGTCTATGACGTGGCCACCGGCAAGCCGCTGCCCAACGAGGTGGTGCCGCGCGTGAATGGCGGCACGGCGGGCGGCGGGCTCGCGTGGAACGCGGACGGGACGGGCTTCTTCTACACGCGCTATCCGCGCGGCGAGGAGCGTCCGGCCGCGGACCGCGACTTCTTCCAGCAGATCTACTTCCACAAGCTGGGCACGCCCACCGAGCAGGACACGTACGCGCTGGGCAAGGACTTCCCGCGCATCGCCATGTCGGAGCTGGAGACGTCTCCGGACGGCAAGTACATCGCGGCCATGGTCGCCAACGGCGACGGCGGCGAGTTCATGCTCTACCTGCACGGCCCCGACGGGAAGTGGACGCAGGTGACGAAGTTCGCGGACAAGGTCATCCGCAGCCGCTTCGGCCACGACGGCGCCCTCTACCTGCTCAGCCGCCAGGACGCGCCGCGCGGCAAGGTGCTGCGCCTGCCCCTGGCCACGCCGACGCTGGACAAGGCCACGGTGCTGGTGCCCGAGGGCGAGGCCAGCATCCAGGGCTTCTTCCCCGCGAAGACGCGCCTGTACATCAACGAGCAGCTGGGCGGCCCCTCGCAGGTCCGCATCGTGGACCTGAAGGGCAAGGACCTGGGCCTGGTGCCCACGCCGCCCGTGTCCTCCACCGGCGGCCTGGTGAGCGCGGGCGGTGACGACGTGTACTTCAGCAACGTCAGCTTCGTGCAGCCGCAGGCCTGGTACCGCTTCTCCGCGAAGGACGGCCAGGTGACGAAGACGGCGCTGGCGCGCACGGCGCCGCTGGACATGAGCGACGTGGAGGTGGTGCGCACCGAGGCCACGTCCAAGGACGGCACCAAGGTTCCCCTCTCCATCCTGAAGAAGAAGGGCACCAAGCTGGACGGGAAGAACCCGACGCTGCTCACCGGCTACGGCGGCTTCAACATCTCCATCTCCCCGGGCTTCAACGCGCTGGCGGGCCTGTGGCTGGAGCAGGGCGGCGTCTACGCGGTGGCCAACCTGCGCGGCGGCTCGGAGTTCGGCGAGAAGTGGCACGCCGAGGGTTCGCTGACGAAGAAGCAGAACGTGTTCGACGACTTCTACGCGTGCGCGAAGCTGCTGGTGGACCAGAAGTACACGCAGCCCAGGAAGCTGGCCATCCAGGGCGGCAGCAACGGCGGCCTGCTCATGGGCGCCGTCGTCACGCAGCACCCGGAGGCGTACGGCGCCGTGGTGGCCCGCGTGGGCCTCTACGACATGCTGCGCTCGGAGCGCACGTCGAACGGCCAGTTCAACGTCACCGAGTACGGCTCGGTGAAGGACCCCGAGCAGTTCAAGGCGCTGCTGGCCTACTCGCCCGTGCACAACGTGAAGGACGGCGCGAAGTACCCGTCCGTGCTCTTCACCTCCGGCGCCAATGATCCGCGCGTGGACCCGTTCCACTCGCGCAAGATGGTGGCGCGGATGCAGGCGGCCACGTCGACGAAGAACCCCATCCTGCTGCGCGCCGACGCGGAGACGGGCCATGGCGCCGGCACGCCGCTCAACGCGCGCATCGAGGAGGAGGTGGACGCGTACTCGTTCATCTTCAGCCAGCTGGGCGTGAAGTACCTGCCGCCCGCGAAGAAGGTGGCCGCGCCGAAGCCGCAGTAACCTCCTCGTCGTCACGCATGGGGCCCGCCGCGGGTCCGGGATTGTCCTCCCGGACACGTGCGCGGGCCTCGTCATGTCCGGGGTGCACTGTCGCCTGGAGTGGCCACGGCCGCGCGTGCCACCATGCGCGGCATGTCCCCCACCCCGCTCGACGCCCTCACCACGCCCGCCGCCCTCGTGGACCTGGACCGCGTGGAAGCCAACCTGCGCCGCGTGGCGGACTACACGCGCCAGCACCAGCTCCACTGGCGGCCGCACACGAAGACGCACAAGACGGCGGAGCTCACGCGGCTGCAGCTCGCCTCGGGGGCCGTGGGCGCCACGGTGGCCACCGTGCGCGAGGCCGAGGTCATGGCCACCGTCGCGGACGACGTGCTCCTCGCCTACCCGCCCGTGGGCTCGGCGCGGCTGTCACGACTGATGGCCCTGCCCTCGCGCACGCGCCTCACCGTGGCGCTCGACTCCACCGAGGCGCTCGAGGGGCTCGGTCGCGCGGCGCGGGAGGCCGGGCGCACCGTGGGCGTGCTGGTGGAGCTGGATCTGGGCATGCGGCGCGTGGGCGTGCAGACGCCGGCGGACGCGGTGGCGCTGGCGCGCGCGGTGGCGGACACGAAGTCCGTGGCGTATCGCGGCGTCATCTTCTATCCGGGCCACGTGCGCGCGCCGGTGGAGCAGCAGGACGCGGCGCTCGCGGACCAGCGCGCGCGGCTGGGCGCCGTCCTGGACGCGCTCTCGGCCGAGGGACTGAGGCCCGAGGTGGTCAGCGGCGGCTCCACGCCCATGCTGTGGCGCTCGCACGAGGTGCCGGGCCTGACGGAGATACGCCCCGGCATCAACGTGCTCAATGACCGCAACACGGCCTCGCTGGGCGCGTGCGCGTGGAGCGACTGCGCCTTCTCCGTGCTCGCCACCGTGGTGAGCACCGCCGTGCCCGGACAGGTGGTGCTCGACGCGGGCTCCAAGGCCCTGGCCAAGGAGGAGGGCCTCGCGCCTTCGGGCGGCTACGGCGCGCTGCTGGACAGGCCGGAGCTGGTGGTGCGGAGCGTCTCCGAGGAGCACGGCTTGCTCGACGTCTCGTCCACGTCCTGGCGACCGCGCGTGGGCGAGCGCGTGCGCGTGGTGCCCAACCACGTCTGCGCCGCCGTCAACCTGCACGAGCGGCTGCACGTCCTCCGGAAGGACACCGTGACGGAGACCTGGGAGGTCGCGGCGCGAGGCTGGTGAATCAGCCCGGCGCGCGCACGGCGTCCAGCCGCTCCAGCTCCCGCGTCAGCAGCGTCTCCAGCTCGCGGATGTTCCGGTAGACGATGCAGCGGTACGACGCGACGTCGAAGCGCAGCTCGCGCACGTCGCGCACCAGCAGCAGCGTGGGCCGCCCCTTGCCCCACGCGTAGCCGACCTCCAGGTACACGTTGGGGTTGGCCAGCGACAGGTCCGCGATGACGACCTTCGCCGTGTCGATGCGCTCCTTGATGCGCTGGATGATGGGCCCGTCGAACACGTCCTGGTCCACGCGCTCGCACAGCATGCCCGCGGCCTTCACCGGACCGTGGATGCCGTAGTGGAACGTGTCCTCCAGCTCCGGCGTGAAGGGCATCGCCACGAAGGCGTGGGGCTTCGCGCTGGACACCGTGCCCGCGCTCGCCATGGAGGGCGCCTGCACGAAGCCGCGCTCCCTGCGCACGCGGAAGCCCCCGCCGGGCAGCGGCTCCACGCCGGGCGTTCCCCCCAGCCCGCGCTCCAGCGCCCTGCGCAGCCGCAGCGCGCGCCGGTCGTCCACCTCCACCACCGTGAAGCGCTCCAATTCCTTGGGTCCCGAGCCCCGCTGGAACGCCTCGATGAGCCCGCCCACGAAGGCGAGCACCGCCTCGTCCTCGTCCAGCCCGTAGTTGGGCCCGTGCACCGTGCTCGCCACGTGCTTGAGCCCGGGCTTGGACTCCACGGCCTTGAGCGCGCGCAGCGCGAACTGGCGGATCTCGTGGTAGCCGAACTCGCCCAGCCGCACCGTGCCCACGAAGAGCGCCAGCGGAGAACCCAGCGCGCCGTGCGTCTCCAGGAAGCGGTATTCCCCGGGCAGCACCGCCACCTGCGTCGGCGGCACCCCCACCACCTCCAGCAGACGCACCGCCTTCCCGGCCGCGCCGTACAGCTTCTGTGCAAATTTGAACAAGACGACGTCGGCCGTCGCCTCGGTGATGTCCCCCACTTCCAGCACCACGTCGAGAGCCGCGCTCATCCCTCGGACTGTAGGGCTCCGGCCAGCTTGGCCCAAAGTCCGACCCAACGGTCCATTCGCCAACGGGGCCCCCTGGACCCCCTTGGCTCTAAGACTCTGGGTATGTCCAATCTGAAGAACTCCATTCGCATTGTGATATGGAGCCCTGCGCACCCCGGAACACCCGGGGAACCCCACATCCCCTGGGGGGGCCTTCCCGACCTCGAAGCTTCCGGCTCGGGAAAAGTGAAGGAGAGACAGATGGCGAGCATCGGTATCGTCGGCGCCGGCACTGCCGGTCTGCACCTGGGTCTGAAGCTTCTCTCGCAGGGCATCGCGGTCAGCATCTACGCGGAGCAGGAGCCGGATGCGCTGCGCTCGGGTCGCCTGATGAACACGGTGACGCACCACGCGCCCACGCGGACGCGCGAGCGGGAGATGTGGGTGGACTTCTGGGGCGCGCCGGAGCTGGCGATGAACCGCTGCGCCATCCACGTCCACGGGCCGGAGCTGATCAGCCTGAGGGGACGGGTGGGCGAGCCCAGCCTGTGCGTGGACTACCGGCTGTACCAGCCGCGCCTGGCCGAGGCCTTCGTGGAGCGCGGGGGCCATCTGGAGGTCCGCCCGGTGGACGCCAGGGAGCTGGAGGCGCTGTCGAGCCGTCACACGCTGATGGTGGTGGCCACCGGCCGCAACGGCCTCAACGCGCTGTTCCCGCGCATGCCGGAGCTGTCCCCGCACACGAAGCCTCCGCGGGTGTTGTTCGCGGCCATCCTCAAGGGCCTGCGCATGCCGGAGCCCCTGGGCATGCACGTCAACCTGGTGCCCGGCCAGGGCGAGGTCTTCGAGTCGCAGATGATCACCCGCCAGGGCCGCCTGCCCAGCACGCTCATCGAGGCGATCCCCGGCACGGAGCTGGCGGCGCTCATCTCGCGCAAGCGGGACGAGGACCCGGCCGCGTTCGACGCGGGCCTGTTGGACATCTTCCGCCGCCACGCGCCCGCGACGTACGAGCGCATCGACCCGACGGAGTTCGGCGTGCGTGGGCCCCTGGACTTCCTGCAGGGCGGCTTCGCGCCGACGGTGCGCCGCGCGTGGGCGCGGCTGGGCGAGGGCCGCTATGTGATGGCGGTGGGCGACACGCACGTGACGAACGACCCCATCGCGGGCCAGGGCGCCAACGCGGCGTCCGCGTCCGCCTTCACGCTGGCGGTGGCCATCCACGACACGCTGCTGTCGGAGCGCCCCTTCGACGAGACGTTCTGCCGCGACACCGAGGCCCGGATGTGGGCCGCCGTGGCGCCGGCCACCACGTGGACCAACGCGCTGCTCGAGCCGCCTCCTCCGCACGTCATCGACCTGCTGGTGGCGGGCAGCCGCGACAGCCGGGTGGCGGACGCCATCGTCAGCGCGTTCATGATTCCCGAGCGCATCCTGGGCGCGTGCGCATCTCCCGAGGCCACCGCGGAGTTCGTGATGAACGCGAGCCGTCCGGGCGCCGAGGTGCTGGCGGCCACGGGCGCGCTGGGTTGGGACACCGGCACGCGCATCCGGCCGCTCGCGGGCTGACCGGCGCCCAGAAAGCGTCGTGGCGCGGGCGCGGGCCTTCGCTATCCTCCTGGACCATGCGATTCGCCATCGTCGGTTCGGGAGGAGTGGGCGGCTACTACGGCGCGCGGTTGGTGCGCGCGGGCCACGAGGTGGGCTTCCTCGCGCGAGGGGCGCACCTGGCCGCCCTGCGGCAGAAGGGCCTCACCATCCTCAGCCCCGAGGGGGACTTCACCGTCCCCGCGCGCGCCGAGGAGGACGCCGCCCTGCTGGGCCCCGTGGACGTGGTCATCCTGGGCGTGAAGAACTACGACGTCGCCAGCGTGCTGCCCCAGGTGAAGACGCTGCTGGCCGCCTCCAAGGCGCCGGCGCTGGGCGGCGCCACCGCGGTGGTGGTCACGCTGCAGAACGGCGTGGACAGTCCGTCCGAGGTCGCCGCGGCCGTGGGCGAGGCGGCGGTCATCGGCGGCACCACGTACATCTCCACCGCCATCAGCGAGCCGGGCGTCATCAAGCAGACGGGCACGCAGCACCGCATCGTGCTGGGTGAGGCCTTCGGCGATACCTCGCGCGTCTCGCGGCGGGTGCAGGCCGTGCGGGACGTGCTCGCGCAGGCGGGGCTCAACGCGGAGGCGGTGGCGGACGTCCGCGCACCGCTCTGGGAGAAGCTCGCCTTCCTGGCCCCCATGGCGGGCTTCTGTACCGCCGCGAGGACCCCGGTGGGGCCGCTGCGGGAAGGCCCCTTCTTCCGGGAGATGTTCCGCGAGGCGGCGGCCGAGGTGCTTCGGGTCGCCGCCGCCGAGGGCGTCACCACCACCACGCGGGCGGACGACGTGATGAACTACATGGACGGCGTCCCCGCGGAGGTACGCCCCTCGATGATGGTGGACTTCGACGCGGGCAAGCCGATGGAGGTCGAGTACCTGCAAGGCACGGTGGCGCGGCGCGGCCACGCGCTCGGCGTCCCCACGCCCGTGATGAGCACGCTGTACTCCGTGCTGCTGCCGCACGCGAAGGGCACCCGCCGGAGCTGACGTGACGGCAGCCCCCCGGGCGAGCAGGCGCGACGTCCGGTCCGGATGCAATGATTCGCCCTTTCGCGCATAGAGGAGAGCGATGAGCGAGCCGAACCCCCGTCTACCGCCCGGTGCCCCGTCGTCCGCCCCCCTGGGGCGCGTGGCGCTCCACGCCGTCGCCGCGGGGCTCACGCCCCTCATCCCGGTGCCGTTCCTGGATGACTACGCGCTCTACCAGGTGCGCGAGCAGTTGGTGCGCTCGCTCCTGGAGGAGCGCGGCCTGCGCGCCTCCACCCAGGCCGTGGAGACGCTGGCGGGCTCCAGCCTGGGGAGGACGTTGGGCGGACGGCTGGCCAGCTACCTCAAGGGGTTGATGCTGCTGCCGGTGAAGAAGGTGTTCCGCAAGGTCTTCTTCGTGCTGTGGGTGAAGGACTGCGTGGACGTGGCCTCGGTGTCCCTGCACCACGGCTACCTGCTGCACCACGCGCTGGAGCGCGGAGACCTGGACGCGCTGAGCCTGCAGGGCGACAAGCCCGCGGCGGTGCACGCGGCGATTGTCGCGGCCTGCGCGGAGGTGGACGCCCGGCCCATCAACCAGGCCCTGCGCCGGCTCTTCGCGAGCAGCCGCGTGTTGATGGCCGAGGCCACGCGCGTGTTCCGCAACCCGGGCAACGTCGGTCCCCGCACGCCCGAGCCGGGCGAGGGCACCGAGGTGAAGTCGCTGTCGGAGCGCCTGCTCGCCATCCTCTGGGAGGAGCGCGGCTACTTCACGACGCTGGAGGCGCACTACGCGCGCCACCTGACGACGCCCGCCCCGCCCCCGGAGATGAAGGCCGCCTCAGGGGCTTGAGGTCGTCGCGCGGGCCGCGCCCTCGCGGATGCGCTGGGAGAAGTCGGCCTGCCCCGAGGCCTCCAGCGCGCGCGCGTTGATGAGGTGGCGGGCGCGCACGTCGGCCAGGGGCGCGTCGCGGTCGATGAGGTCCAGCTCGTACGCGAGCTCGTCGGAGAAGGCCGGCAGGAGCGTGCGGTGGTCGTACGGCACCTTCAGCGCGCTCACCTTCTCGAAGTGACGCACCAGGTTGGTGGTGCAGTTGTTGTAGACGGAGTTGTAGAACTCCGGGTGCTCGTGCAGCGCGTTCATCCGCGCCACCATGTCCAGGAAGAAGTCGGAGATGCGCTCCTTCGACGCGTTCACCGGGTAGAGGTACACGTCGTCCCGGCGGTGGTTGGAGCGCAGCTGGACCAAATCCCTTTCGTCACCCACCACGTAGATCAGCTCGAACTGGCGGAACAGCCCGCCCACGGCGGAGAACGTCTCGCCCTTCTCGCGGCGAACCTCCACGGAGAAGACGACGTAGCGCCCGTCCGAGAAGCCGAAGCTCACCATGGTGTGCGCGGCGCCGTAGAAGCCGGAGAACGGCTCGACGATGAACCAGGCCCCCGTCAGCTCCTTCGCG
The DNA here is from genome assembly GCF_900111765.1 of Myxococcus fulvus. The sequence continues at coordinate 28,342 of NZ_FOIB01000007.1, read as the reverse complement.
TCGTAGGTGGCCGTGTACCAGGAGGCATCCCAGTCCGTCGTGCTGCGGTAGCGGAAGTCACGCACGTCGTGAATCGTCACGCGGGAGCCCTCCACGTCCGCCCGGGCCATCCGCACCAGGTCCGGCGCCCACTCCCGCTGGTTGGACGGCGCGTGGGAGAAGGCCCAGAAGTGCAGGCCCGCGCTCGCCGCCACCACCACGCCCACCGCGCCCAGCCGGGAGCCCTTCTTCCAGACGAAGGCGGCCAGCCCCGCCACCACCAGCGCGCCCAGGGCCCGCCCCCAGTGCGGCCCCTCCGGGCCAGCCCCCGTCAGCGCGAGCGCGAGCGCGGCCCAGCCGGTGCCGCCCAGGACGACGAGCGCGGTGATGACATTGAAGGCCCCCGAGGAGAATCGCATGTCCCCAGTATTCCTCGCCCCGCCATCCACCGCCACCCTCCCCGTCGGGTCCGCCCGGTTCTCCTGAGAAGCCGCCTGCCCCCGGGTATCACTTCGCGCGGCGATGACATATGAGAGCCGGGAGGGCTCGGTTATCAGAGCCCTCCGGGTCTCCTGGAGCCGTCGTGTCATTGCTCGCCCTGCTCTTCAAGAAGTCGAAGCTGCCCATCATCCTCGCCGCGTTGCTGGGCATCCTCACGGGCGCCTGTAGCGCGGCGCTCGTCGCGGCGATGAACCAGGCCCTGACGTCCCGGACGGTGGCGGACGCGATGCCGCTGATGCCCGTCTTCGTGGGGCTGGCGGTGGCCGTGCTGGTGCTGCGAATCATCTCCCAGCTCCAGCTGGCGTCCATGCAACAGGAGGCGCTGCTGGACCTGCGGCTGTCCTTGTGTCGTCGCATCCTGGAGGCGCCCCTGCGCAAGCTGGAGGAGGCCGGGCCGCACAAGCTGCTCGCCGCGCTGACCGAGGACATCAGCGTCATCAACAGCACCATCGCCGTCATCCCCGGGGTCATCATCTGTCTGGCGACGCTGGTCGGCTGTCTCGTGTATCTCGCGTGGCTGTCGGGTCCCCTCCTGGGGCTCATCCTGGGCGTCATCGCGCTGGTGATGGCGAGCGTGGCGTTGCCCAACCGCTATGCCTACGGGCAGTTCTTCAAACGGCGTGAAACACACGACGCGATGTACAGCGGCTTTCGCACGCTCATCGACGGCTCGAAGGAGCTGCAGCTCCACCACGCGCGCAGCGAGGACTTCTTCAACCGGGACCTGAAGCCGACGGCGGAGGAGGTCTCACGGATCTCCCTGACGACGAGCAAGCTCTTCATCATCACCGGCAGCTGGGGCGGCTTCATGGTGATGGCCGTCATCGGCTTCATCCTCTTCGGCGTGCCGCGCTTCCAGGAGGTGGAGATGTCCACGCTGGCGGCGTACGCGCTGGTGGTGCTCTACCTGCAGCAGCCGCTCGACGGGCTGATGAACCAGTGGCCCAACCTGTCGCGCAGCCACGTGGCGATGAAGAAGCTGGAGAAGCTGGGCCTGTCGCTGGAGGACCCCGAGCCCTCGGCGTCCGACAACGGCATGCCGCGCGACTTCCAGCGCATCGAGCTGGTCGGCCTTGGCCACACCTACCGACGCGAGCTGGACGGCGCCAGCTTCACGCTGGGCCCCATCGACGCGACGCTGCGGCGCGGGGAGCTGGTGTTCCTGGTGGGCGGCAACGGCAGCGGCAAGACGACGCTGGCCAAGCTGTTCACCGGCCTCTACGCCCCCGAGCAGGGCGAGCTGCGCGTGGACGGCGTCCCCGTCACCGCCGCCACCCGGCGCGCCTACCGGCAGCTGTTCTCCGCCGTCTTCTTCGACTTCCACCTCTTCGAGCGGATGCTCGGCCTGGACCACCCCGGCATGGAGGACAAGGCCCGCCAGTACCTCTCCCGCCTGCAGCTCGAGCGGAAGGTCCGGGTGGAGGACGGCAAGCTGTCCACCGTGGCGCTGTCACAGGGGCAGCGCAAGCGCCTGGCCCTGCTCACCTCGTTCCTGGAGGACCGCCCCATCTACGTCTTCGACGAGTGGGCCGCGGACCAGGACCCGGTGTTCCGCGAGCTGTTCTACCGCGAGATGCTCCCGGCGCTCAGGGACCAGGGCAAGCTCGTCTTCGTCATCAGCCACGACGACCGCTACTTCCACCTGGCGGACCGCGTGCTCAAGCTCGAGGCCGGGCAGCTCGTGCCCTCCTCCGCGCCCCTGGTGACGGCCGTGCCCGCGTGAAGACAGGGTGATACAGACTCCGACACATTGCTCGGACACCCGACTGTCACGCTTTCATCGGCAATCCGTGATAATGATTTTTGTCACGGAGTGACCGCCTGGCACGTGCACCGGACTGAGCGCTGTTTGCTCAGGTCCACTGAATCGAGGTTCCGAGAGTGGTGCTCACGAACGTGGAGCATGCGGAGCTGTATGTGGGCGACGCGGTCCTCTCCGCCTACTACTTCTGCCATGCGCTGGGCTTCCGGATGGTGGCGAGCGGCGGGCCGGAGTCGGGGCTCGCGGGGCGACGCTCCTTCGTGCTGGAGCAAGGCGCCGCGAGGCTCGTCGTCACCTCGGCGCTGGGCTCCGAGGACGAGGTGGCCGGATACGTCCGGCAACACGGTGACAGCGTGCGGGACATCGCGCTGGGCACCCCCGATGTCGTCGCCGCGTTCGAAGAAGCGGTGCGCCGGGGCGCGCGTCCGGTGGCCAGCCCCCAGGTCTTCGAGGCGGACGGACAGCGCGTGGTGAAGGCCACGCTCGCCGGGCCCGGAGGCTGGGTGCACTCGCTCGTCCAGCGGGACACGCCCGGGGGCGCGTTCCTCCCGGGCGTCTACCTGCCCGTGGACGCGGGGCCGTCTGGAGGCGCCGCGCTGTTTCGCGACGTGGACCACTTCGCCTTCGCCCTGCGGCCGGGCACGCTGCTGGACACGGCGGCCTTCTACGAGGACGTGCTCGGCTTCGAGCAGACCCACCAGGAGGACGTGCGCACCGAGTACAGCGGCATGAGCTCGCGCGTGGTGCAGGCGGCTGGCGGGCGCATCTGCTTCCCGCTGCAGGAGCCCGTCTCCGGCACGCGTCGGGGACAGCTGGAGGACTTCGTGGACGCCCACGGCGGCGCGGGCGTGCAGCACCTGGCGTTCCTGGCGGACGACATCGTCCGCGCGGTGGACTCGCTGGGGCAGCGCGGCGTGGGCCTGCTCGACGCGCCCCGGGGCTACTACGAGGCGCTGGAGGCGCGGCTCGGCTCGCTGGGGCCGTTCCGCCGCGACCAGCTCCAGTCGCGCAACATCCTGATGGACCGCGATGCCTGGGGGCTCTTGCTCCAGGTCTTCACCCGCTCGCAGCACGCGCGGCGCACGCTGTTCTTCGAGGTCATCCAGCGCCACCAGGCGCGCGGCTTCGGCGGCGCCAACATCCAGGCGCTCTACGCCGCCAAGGAGCAGGACGCCACGCGCGCCGTGGGCTGAGCCGCGCGCGGCGTTCCTTCGAGACGCGTCAGCCGCGCCGCTCCGGACGCATGGGCATGCCGCCCTTGGGCAACAGGGCGATGCCCGGGTAGATGTCCACGCGCCGGCCGGGGATGGCGTGGAAGCGGTAGCGCTGGGAGACCATGGCCAGCACCAGCGCGCCGAACATCAGCGCTAGGTTGTTGCCGATGCAGATGTGCTGGCCCGCGCCGAACGGCAGGTAGGCGAACTTGTGCCGCGCGGCCTTCTGCTCCGGCGTGAAGCGGTCCGGGTCGAACACGTCCGGACGCGGCCAGAACTCCGGATGACGGTGGAAGACGTAGGGCACGGCGAGCACGGACGCGCCCGGCTCCACGGGGTAGCCCCCGAGCGTGTCCGCGTCCTTCGCCGTGCGCAAGAGCCGCCACGCGGGGGGATACAGGCGAATCGTCTCCTCGAACACCTGCGTCGCGTAGCGCAGCCGGGGCAGGTCCTCGAGCGTCGGGGCGCGGCCACCGAGCACCGCGGTGCACTCCGACGCGAGCCGCGCCTCGATGTCCGGGTTCTGCGACAGCAGGTGCCAGGCCCAGGTGAGCGCCACACCCGGTCCCTCGTGGCCGGAGAACAGGTTCATGAACTCGTCGCGCAGCTCCTTGTCCGTCATCGACTCGCCGGTGTCGCGGTCCTTCGCCGCCACCAGCATCGCCATGATGTCGTCCTGGGGACCGCCGGCCTTGCGCTGGGCGATGACCTCCTTCGCCTTGACGTTGAGCATCCGCAGGGTGCCGAAGAAGTCCGCCCACTTCTTCTTGTAGATGGGCAGCCGCTCCAGCCGCAGCAGCCGCGACATGAACGTCCCCCGGTCGTTCATGATCCACATCATCCGCCCGACGGCCGCCGCCGCCGCCGCGTCCGGCTCCTCGGAGTAGAGCGCACGCGTGGTCATCCGCAGCGACAGGCTCCCCATCTGGGCGGCCATGTCGAACGGCCGCGAGGTGGCGTCCGCCTCCCACGCGGTGAGCGTCCGCTGGACCAGGTCCACCATGCCGCCCAGGAGGCCGGCCAGGCGATCCCGATGGAACGAGGGCTGGACGAGCCGGCGCTGGCGCCGCCAGTAGTTCCCCTCGCTCACGAAGAGCCCGTTGCCCAGGAAGGGGTCCTCGGACAGCTCCTGCTTCGAGTAGTTGGGCGCGTTCTCGGTGAGGAAGTACCGGATCTGATCCGGGTGACTCACCATGTAGGTCGCCGAGGCGCCCGTGTCGAAGCGGACCACGTCGCCATACTTGCGAAAACCCTGGGTGAAGTAACCCAACGGGTCGTGCTCCTGACGCAGGACATTGAGCCAGACGGGAAGACCCCGGGGGCCGGGGGCGGACGAAGGTGCTTGAGGCGATGCCATGAGGTCTCGGAGCGAAGTTCTCCAGTTTATCAGAAGAGCCTGACCCCCTGACAAACCAAGGAGTTAGAGCGGTTCGTGGCTGACTAGACATTCCAGATAAAACAAGGGATGAAGGCAGAGGGCATGCTTCACCTTCGACCTAATTTTCCTCACTCACGGCTCCGGACGACGGTGCCGTGCCGGCGTGCGGTAGCGGGCCACTCGCGGCAGATCCAGGGGCGGATCGGGACAGCGTCCCCCCTGAGGCGCCGCGGCGTTTCGTGTCGTCGCTGTTAGACGCCAGACCCCCACCAGCCACCAGGACGTGAAGCGGTACCGGGACGGCCACTCCCGGGCCCGCGGTACCACCATCGCGAGTCGTCCGCCGGGGAGCACGCATGAAACAGCACCATGAGACGTCCGCGGGGGACTTCCACCACCTCGTGGACCTGCTGTGCCATCGGGCGAGCACCCAGGGCGACGCGCTGCTGTATCGCTTTCTCGAAACGGGAGACGTGGACGGCCCGGTGGAGGAGTGGAGCTACGCGAGGCTGGACGCGCGGGCGCGGGCGCTGGGCGCGCTGCTGCGGGCCTCGGGCTCACCGGGAGACCGTGCGCTGCTGCTGTATCCGCCGGGGATGGAGTTCGTGGCGGGCTTCATGGGCTGCCTGTACGCGGGCGTCGTCGCGGTGCCGTGCTATCCGCCGGACCCGACACGGCTGGAGCGCACCCTGCCCCGCCTGCGGGCCATCGCCCAGGACTGCGGCGCGCGCTACGTGCTCACCACGAGCTTCATCCTGGAGATGTCGGAGCTGTTCAAGCCGCAGGCGCCGGAGCTCGCCGCGCTGCAGTGGCTGGCCAGCGACGCGGTGCCGGAGTCGATGGCGGCGGACTGGCGGCGGCCGGAGCTTCAGGGCAGCACGACGGCGTTCCTCCAGTACACCTCCGGCTCGACGGGCAACCCCAAGGGGGTGATGGTCAGCCACGCCAACATCCTGCACAACGAGGCGCTCATCACCCGGGGCTTCGGGCTGGATGCGTCGCGCTCGTCGGGGATGGGGTGGCTGCCCATGTTCCACGACATGGGGCTCATCGGGAAGGTGCTCCAGCCGCTGTACCTGGGCTTCCCGTGCACGCTGATGTCGCCCATCTCGTTCCTCCAGCGTCCGCTGCGCTGGCTGGAGGCCATCTCCCACTTCCAGGCGACGTGCAGCGGCGGGCCCAACTTCGCGTACGACTTGTGCGTCCGGAAGGCCACCGACGAGGACCGCGCGAAGCTGAAGCTGGGCAGCTGGGAGCTGGCGTTCAACGGCGCGGAGCCGGTGCGGCGAGAGACGCTGGAGCGCTTCGCGGAGGCCTTCGCGCCTTGTGGTTTCAAGCGCACGGCATTCTACCCCTGCTACGGTCTGGCGGAGGCCACGCTCATCGTCACGGGCGGCACGCAGGGCGAGGCGTTCGTCCACGGAGACTTCTCCGCGGACGCGCTGGAGCAGGGTCGCGCGGCGGCGCCGGAGAGCGGTGACACGCGAGCGCGGACGCTGGTGGGCTCGGGCGTGAGCGCGGTGGACCAGGAGGTGCTCATCGTCCAGCCGGAGACGCGCGAGCGGCTCGGCGCGAACCAGGTGGGCGAGGTCTGGGTGCGCGGGCCCAGCGTGGCGACGGGCTACTGGGAGCGTCCCGAGGAGACCGCGCACGCGTTCGACGCGCGGCTCGCGTCAGGCGAGGGGCCGTTCCTGCGCACCGGCGACCTGGCCTTCCTGTCGGAGGCGGGGCAGCTGTTCGTCACCGGCCGACTGAAGGACCTGCTCATCATCCGCGGCCGCAACCTGTATCCGCAGGACCTGGAGCTGGAGACCGAGCGCGCGCATCGCGCCATCCGCGCGGGCTGCTGCGCCGCCTTCAGCGTGGAGGTGGAGGGCGAGGAGCGGCTGGTGCTCGCGGCCGAGGTCGACGTGCGCGACGGCTTCGACGCGGGTGTCGTCGTGGCCGCCGTGCGCAAGGCGCTGGCGGAGCAGCACGCCGTCCACGCACACGCCGTCGTGCTGCTCCAGGCGCGCAGCATCCCGAAGACGTCCAGCGGCAAGATCCAGCGCCGCGCCACGAAGGCGGCCTGGCTCGCGGGTGAGCTCGAAATCGTGGAGGCCTCGGTCGCCGCCGCGGAGCCCCCGCCGAGCGTCCCCGAGTCCACCATCCCGCTCAAGGAGCAGCTGGCCACGGCGGAGGACAGCCAGCGGCTCTCGCTGGTGGAGGACTTCCTGCGCCGGGCCGTGGCGCGCGCGCTGCGCCTGGATGCCTCGACGCTCCCCGGCGATACGGAGCTCGCGGGCCTGGGGCTCGACTCGCTGATGGTGCTGGAGGTGCACGGCCAGCTGGAGTCGGAGCTGGGCGTGGCGCTGCCCGCGGCGTTCCTCTGGGTGAGCCCCACGCTGGAGGCCGCGGCCCTGCGGCTCCTGGAGGCGTGGCGTGGCGTCCGGCCCGAGCACTCGCTGGTGGCACCGCCGCTGAGCGCGGGGCCTCGCGAGGGCGAGCATCCCCTCTCCTCCGGGCAGCTCCGCCTGTGGTTCCTGGACCGCCTGGTCCCCGACACCGCGCTGTACAACCTCCACTTCCAGCTCCGGCTCACGGGGGCACTGGACACCGGGGCCCTGGCGCGGAGCCTGGATGCGCTCGTCGAACGTCACCCCGTGCTGGGCGCGGCGTTCCCGGAGGTCGACGGACAGCCCCGGCTGGTGGTGCGCGCCAGCGTGAAGCTGTCGTTCCCCGTCGTGGACCTGCGATCCATCGCGCCCGACGCACGCGACGCGGAGCTGCGCCGGTTGTCACTGGAGCAGGCGCGTGAGCCCTTCCGGCTGGCCGAGGGCCCCGCGGTGCGCGCGTCCCTGGTGACGCTGGGTGAGCACGAGCACGTGCTGCTGATGACGCAGCACCACATCGCCACCGACGGTTGGTCCATCGGCGTGCTGGCGCACGAGCTGGCGGCGCTGTACCGCGCGCAGGTGACGGGCGCGGCCTCCGAGCTGCCCGCCGTGAAGCTCCAGTACACGGACTTCGCCCGGTGGCAGCAGGGCCTGGGGCCGCTGCTCGACGCCCAGCGCGCGTACTGGGGCAAGCAGCTGGCGGGCCTGCCCCGGCTGGAGCTGCCCACCGACTTCCCGCGTCCGCGCGAGCCCGGGTTCCAGGGCGCGCTGCATCACCTCACGCTGGAGCGCTCGCTGGTCGAGTCCCTGCGCGCCTTGGGACGCCGCGAGGGCTGCACGCTCTTCGTCACGCTGACGGCCGCGTGGACGGCGCTCCTGCACCGCTACAGCGGACAGGCCGACTTCGCCGTGGGCACCGTGGTGGCGAACCGCGAGCGGCCGGAGCTGCGCGACGTGGTGGGCTTCTTCGCGCACACGCTGGTGCTGCGCGCGAACCTCTCCGGCGCGCCGAGCTTCCGCGAGCTGCTCTCCCGCACGCGGCAGACGTTCCACGAGGCGCTGGCGCACGCGGACCTCCCCTTCGAGGAAGTCGTGGGCGCGGCCCGTGCGCCGAGGAGCGGCGCGGACAACCCGCTGTTCCAGACGGCCCTGCTGCTGGAGGCGCTGCCCCCGACGAACCTGTCGGTGCCCGGCATGCAGTGGCGTCCGGTGCTGCCCGTGCCGGATGGCGCGGTGGAGGGAACCTCGAAGTTCGACCTCCAGCTCTCGCTCGCGGAGGGCGCGGAGGGGCTCACCGGCGCGCTCGAGTACCGCACCGACTTGTTCACGCCCGCCACCGTGGCGCGGCTGGCCCGTCAGCTGGAGACGCTGCTGCGCGCGGTGGTCGACACCGTGGAGACGCGGGTGGACGACCTGCCGCTGCTCGGCGCGGACGAGACGCGGCGGCTGCTGGTGGACTGGAATGACTTCACGCCCGCGAGCACCGAGGACACCTCCATCCACGCGCAGTTCCGGGCGCAGGTGGCCAGGACTCCGGACGCGGTGGCGGTGGCCGGTGATGACGCGACGCTGACGTACGCGGAGCTGGACGCGCGCTCCAACGCGCTGGCGTGGCACCTGCGCGCCCAGGGCGTCGGCACCGAGACGCGCGTGGGGCTGTGCGTGGAGCGCTCGGCCGCGATGGTGGTGGCGATGCTGGGGGTGCTCAAGGCTGGCGGCGCGTACGTGCCGTTGGACCCCGAGTATCCCCGCGAGCGGCTGGCGTACATGCTGGAGGACTCGGGCGCGCCGGTGTTGCTCACGCAGACGCACCTGCGCGGCGTCATCCCCACGGGGAGCACACGCGTCGTCGCGTTGGAGGACCTGTCCCTGACGGAGGGCGCGCAGCGGGACACGCCTCCGCCGTCGAACACGGGCGCGGGCCACCTGGCGTACGTCATCTACACCTCCGGCTCCACGGGGCGCCCCAAGGGCGTCATGGTGCCGCACGGGGGCGTGGCCAACTTCTTCTCGGCCATGGACACGCGCATCGGCCATCCACCCTCGGGCACGTGGCTGGCCGTGACGAGCATCTCCTTCGACATCTCCGTGCTGGAGCTGCTGTGGACGCTCACGCGCGGCTTCAAGGTGGTGGTCCAGGGCGAGGGCGCGTCCATCAAGGCGCCGGCCCGGGCCTCGGCGGCGCACGCCACGCCGATGCAGATGAGCCTCTTCTACTTCGCGGACGACGCGGAGGCCTCCGCGGGCGACCGCTACAAGCTGCTGCTGGAGGGCGCGAAGTTCGCGGACCGCCACGGCTTCGCGGCGGTGTGGACGCCCGAGCGTCACTTCCACGCGTTCGGTGGGCTGTATCCCAGCCCGTCCGTGGCGGGCGCGGCCATCGCGGCGGTGACGGAGCGCGTGGCCATCCGCGCGGGCAGCGTGGTGCTGCCGCTGCACCATCCGGTGCGCGTCGCGGAGGAGTGGGCGCTGGTGGACAACCTGTCGCGAGGCCGCGTGGGCATCTCCGTCGCCTCCGGCTGGCACGCGAACGACTTCGTCTTCGCGCCCGAGCGCTACGAGCAGCGCCGCGAGCTGATGCTGGAGGGCCTGGACACGGTGCGCCGCCTGTGGCGCGGCGACACGCTGCGCTTCCCGGGAGGCGCGAACACCCAGGTGGACGTCACCCTGCGGCCGCGTCCGGTGCAGAAGGAGCTGCCGGTGTGGCTCACGGCGGCGGGCAACCCCGACACGTTCGTCACCGCGGGGCGCCTGGGCTGCAACGTCCTCACCCACCTGCTGGGGCAGACGTGGGAGGACCTGGAGAAGAAGCTGACCCTCTACCGTGAGGCCTGGCGCGCGGCCGGGCACGCGGGCGACGGGCACGTCACGCTGATGCTGCACACGTTCATCGGCGAGGACGCCGCGACGGTGCGCGCGGTGGTGGAGAAGCCCTTCCGGAACTACCTGCGCAGCTCCGCGGACCTGATGCGTGGATTGGGCCGCACGCTGGGCGTGGACCTGGACACCGCCACCGAGGCGGACCTGGACCGGCTGGCCGCGCAGGCCTTCGAGCGCTACTTCGAGACGAGCGGGCTCTTCGGAACGCCGCGCTCCGTGCGCGAGCGGATGGAGCAACTGCGCGCCCTGGGCGTGGACGAGGTGGGCTGCCTCATCGACTTCGGCATCCCCGCGGACACCGTGCTGGCCAGCCTGCCGCTCCTGCACGAGGTGAAGTGCCAGGCCGACCGTGACGGCGCGCGCCAGCGCACCGCGCGCTCCATCCCGCTCAACCTGCGCGAGCACGCCGTGACGCATCTGCAGTGCACGCCCTCGCTGGCGCGCGCCCTGCTCGCGGACTCCGAGTCCACCGAGGCCCTGCGTGGCCTGAAGCGGTGGATGGTGGGCGGCGAGGCCCTCCCCTCCTCCCTGGCGACGTCGCTGCGACAGGTGCTCTCCGAGGACGCACGGCTGCTCAACATGTACGGCCCCACGGAGACGACCATCTGGTCCTCCACGCACGACGTGCGCGGCGAGTCGGGGCCGGTGGTGTCCATCGGCACGCCGTTCCTCCGGACCCACTTCTATCTGCTCGACGCGCGGCTGCGGCCGGTGCCCGTGGGCGTGCCGGGCGAGCTCTACATCGGCGGCGCGGGCGTGGTGCGCGGCTACCTGTCGAGGCCGGAGCTGACGGCAGAGCGCTTCGTGCCGGACCTGTTCTCCTCCGAGCCGGGCGCCCGGCTGTATCGCACCGGAGACCGGGCCCGCTGGCGCGACGACGGGACGGTGGAGTTCCTGGGCCGCGTGGACCACCAGCTCAAGGTGCGCGGCTTCCGCATCGAGGCGGGTGAAATCGAGGCGGTGCTCAGCGCGCGGCCGGAGGTGCGCGAGGCGGTCGTCGTGGCCCGCGAGGACTCGCCGGGTGACGTGCGGCTGGTGGCCTACGTGGTGGCGCGCGACGGGCAGACGGTGGACTCGACGGCGCTGCGCGACGCGGTGGCGCAGAAGCTGCCCGAGCACATGGTGCCCTCCGTGGTGGTGGACCTGCCCGCGCTGCCGCTCACGCCCAACGGCAAGGTGGACCGCAAGGCCCTGCCCGCCCCCAGCGCGACGCGGGCCTCACGCGCGGCCTACGTGGCGCCGCAGGGCCAGCTGGAGCAGCAGATCGCCGACATCTGGAAGCAGGTGCTCAAGCTCGAGCAGGTCGGCGTGAACGACAACTTCTTCGACCTGGGTGGGCACTCACTGCTCATGGTCCAGGTCCACGCGCGGCTCAGGGCGGTGCTCGGTGAGGAGCTGCCGCTGCTCAAGCTGTTGGAATACCCCACCGTCAGCGCGCTCGCGCGTCACGTGCGCCAGGGCTCCACCACGCCGCAGGCCAGTCCGGTGGAGACGGCGCAGGACCGCGCGAAACGCCAGCTCGAGAGCCTGAAGCGACAGCAGCAACGGGCAAGGAAACAGGGATAGGTCCGTCATGGGTCGTCACAAGGAGTACGAGGGTGACTCGGGGCTGGCGGTGGCCATCGTCGGCATGGCCGTGCGTGTGCCCGGCGCCGCGGACGTGGACGCGTTCTGGCGGATGCTGCGCGACGGGGTGGAGGGCATCACCCTCTTCTCCGACGACGCGCTGAAGTCCCTCGGGGTCGACCCCTCCTTCCTGGCCAACCCGAACTTCGTGCGCGCCGGGGCGGTGCTGGAGCGCCCGGGCCGCTTCGATGCGGGCCTCTTCGGCTACGCCCCTCGGGAAGCGGAGCTGCTGGACCCGCAGCACCGCGTCTTCCTCGAGTGCGTGTGGACGGCGATGGAGCACGCCGGTTACTCCACGGGACGGATTCCGGGCACCTCCACGGGTGTCTTCGCGGGCTCGAGCCTCAGCAGCTACCTGCTCTTCAACCTGCTGTCGCGCGAGGAGTTCCAGCGGGCCGAGGACACCTTCCCGGCCATGGTGGCCAACGACAAGGACTTCCTCGCCACGCGCGTCGCGTACCACCTGGACCTGCGCGGCCCCGCGCTGACGGTGCAGACGGGCTGCTCCACGTCGCTGGTGGCCACGCACCTGGCCTGCCAGTCGCTGCTCGGCTACCAGTGCGACATGGCCATCGCCGGTGGCGTCTCCGTGCACATGCCGCAGCGCACGGGCTACCACTACCAGGAAGGTGGCATCACCTCTCCGGACGGGCACTGCCGCGCGTTCGACGAGCGGGGCCAGGGCACCCTCTTCGGCAGCGGCGCGGGCGCGGTGGTCCTCAAGCGCCTGTCGGATGCGCTCGCGGACGGTGACACCATCCACGCCGTCATCCGTGGCTCGGCCATCAACAACGACGGCGCCCTCAAGGTCGGCTTCACCGCGCCGGGCCAGTACGGCCAGTCGGAGGTCATCGCCCGGGCGCAGAGCCTCGCGGAGACGCCGGCGGACACCATCACCTACGTGGAGGCGCACGGCACCGCCACGCCGCTGGGCGACCCCATCGAGGTGCAGGCGCTCGACACGGTGTTCCGCAGGAGCACCGAGCAGCGCGGCTTCTGCGGGCTCGGCTCGGTGAAGACGAACGTCGGACACCTGGACGCGGCGGCCGGCGTGACGGGGCTGGTGAAGACGGTGCTCGCGCTGGAGCACGCGGAGCTGCCCGCGAGCCTCCACTACGAGAAGCCCAATCCGCGCATCGACTTCGCGAACAGCCCCTTCTACGTCAACACGAAGCTCACGCCGTGGCCCGAGGGCCCGACGCCGCGCCGCGCCGGGGTGAGCTCGTTCGGCATCGGCGGCACCAACGCGCACCTCATCGTGGAGGAGCCGCCGTTCACCCAGCCGGGCGACGCGTCTCGCGCCTGGCAGCCGCTCGTGCTCTCCGCGCGGACGCAGACGGCGCTGGAGGCCCAGACCTCGGCGCTGCTCGCCCATCTGAAGGCGCATCCCGAGCAGCAGCTCGCGGACGTGGCGTGGACGCTGCAGACCGGCCGCAAGGACCTGGACCTGCGCCGGGTCATCGTGTGCAAGGACCGCGAGGACGCGGTGCGGGTCCTGGAGACGCGGGATCCGCAGCGGATCTTCACGCACTCGCCCGGCACGACGTCAGCGTCGCTGGTCTTCATGTTCCCCGGGGGCGGCGCGCAGTATCCGGACATGGGCCGTGGCCTCTACGACGCCGAGCCCGCGTTCCGCGAGGCGGTGGACCACTGCTGCAAGCTCTTGCGGCCCAAGCTGGGCTTCGACCTGAAGCCCGTGATGTACCCGGACGCGGCCGCGGCGGAGAGCGCGGGTCAGCGCCTCAAGCGCACCTCCCTGGCGCTGCCGGCGCTGTTCACCATCGAGTACGCGACGGTGAAGCTGTGGGAGTCCTGGGGCGTGAAGCCGGAAGCGGTCATCGGCCACAGCCTGGGTGAGTACATGGCGGCGCACCTGGCGGGCATCTTCTCGCTGGAGGACGCGCTCGCGTTGGTGGTGATGCGCGGCAAGCTCTTCGAGGAGCTGCCCGGTGGCGGCATGCTCAGCGTGCCGCTGCCCGAGTCGGAGGTCCGTCCGCTGCTCGGGGAGACGCTGTCCCTGGCGGCGGTGAATGGCCCCGCGCAGTGCGTGGTCGCGGGCACGGTGGAGGCCGTGGAGGCCCTGGCCGCGGAGCTGACCCGTCGCGAGGTGGAGTTCCGTCACATCCCCATCGACGTCGCCGCGCACTCGTACGTGGTGAACCCGATCCTCGACCGCTTCAGCGACTTCATCCGCACCATCAAGCTCAACCCGCCGACGAACGTGCAGTTCCTGTCCAACCTCACCGGCACGTGGATCGACCTGGATGACGCGCTGGACCCGTCGTACTGGGTGAAGCATCTGCGGCAGACGGTGCGCTTCGGCGATGGAATCCGCGAGCTGGCCAAGGACCCCGCGCACGTCTACCTGGAGGTCGGTCCGGGCCGGACGCTCAGCACGCTCGCGCGGCTCCAGGTCAACGGCCCCTCCGCGCCGGCGGTGCTCTCCTCCCTGCGCCATCCGCAGGACCCGGTCGCGGACGAGGAGCACCTCACCGCGACGCTCGGGCGACTCTGGGCCGCGGGCGTCGAGGTGAATTGGACGGCCGTGCGAGGCCAGGCGCGGCGGCTGCGCGTCCCGCTGCCGACGTATCCCTTCGAGGGTCAGGACTACTGGCTCGCGCCCCAGGCCCCTTCCGCGCGTCGGCGGTCCGCGGCGAACAAGAGCGCCGATGTCTCCAGCTGGTTCTATCTGCCGTCCTGGAAGCGCGCCCCGTTGGCGCCGCCGCGCGCCGGTGCCGTCACGCCGAAGGACTGGGTCGTGTTCCTGGACTCCACCGGCGTGGGCTCGGCCCTGGCGATGGAGCTGGAGGAGCAGGGACATCGCGTCGCGCGGGTGACGCCGGGCGCGAGGCTCGAGGAGCTGGGCGAGAACCACTTCAGCCTGGACCCGGCGGATGCCGACGAGCCGGGCTTCCTGCTGCTCGCGCTGAAGTCGAAGGACTTCAAGGTGGAGAACATCATCCACCTGTGGAGCCTGGATTCGCGCGAGGGTGAGCAGGACGCGTTCGGCAACGAGCGCTTCGAGCAGGCCCAGGCGCGTGGGTTCCATCCGCTCCTCCGCCTGACGCGGGCGCTCACGGAGGCGGAGCTCCCCGGCCCCGTGGAGCTGACGGTCGTCGGTCGTCAGGCGCTCGACGTGGAGAGCTCGGATGAAGTCGCCCCCGAGCGCGCCACGCTGCCGGCCCTGTGCAAGGTCATCCCGCAGGAGCACGACTTCCTCTCCTGCCGCTACGTGGACCTGGGCCGTGGCCCGGTGGCGCTCGACACGCGGGCGCTGCGGCAAGAGGTGACGAGCACGGCCACCGAGGCTCGCGAGCCCGTCGTCGCCTGGCGCGGGACGAACCGGCTGGTGCAGACGCATGAGCCCGTTCGGTTGGAGGCGGACACCCAGCCCGCGCGCCCCTTCCGTCACCGGGGCGTCTACGTCATCACCGGCGGCCTGGGCGGCGTGGGCCTGATGATCGCCCGCTACCTGGCGCGCCAGCACCAGGCGCGGCTCGTGCTGGTGAGCCGGTGGGGCCTGGAGATGGACCGCGGCGGCCACAAGCGCCGCGCGGTGAGGGAGCTGGAGGCGACGGGCGCCGAGGTGATGCTGGCTCGCGCGGACGTGGCGGATGACATGCTGCTCAGCGTCGCCATCACCCAGGGGGCGCTGCGGTTCGGCGAGGTGCACGGCGTCATCCACGCCGCGGGCCTCGCGGGCGAAGGCGCCGTGGCGCTGCTGTCCGGGTTGGACGCCGCCGCGTGCGAGCCGCACTTCCGCGCGAAGGTGCATGGCACGTACGCGCTGGAGCTGGCGCTCGCGGGCCGAGTGCTCGACTTCGTGATGCTGGTGTCGTCCAACGCCTCGGTGCTCGGTGGACTGGGGCTCGCGGCGTACGGCGCGGCGAACGCCTTCCTCGACGCGTTCGCGACCTCGCGCTCGAAGCAGGGACTGACGCGCTGGGTGAGCACGAACTGGGACGGGTGGCCCTCGGTGGACGAGGAGTCCCGTGAGACGAAGACGAGCCTGGACGCGTTCGCCATGACGGAGGACGAGGCGGTGGAGGCGTTCCGCCGCGTCGCCGAGTCCTCGCTGGGCGGGCAGGTGGTGGTCTCCACCGGCGATTTGGAAGCGCGCGTGGCACGCTGGCTGAAGCGTGAGGGCGCGCAGAAGAACCAGGACACGTCGGGTGGCGCGACGCACGAGCGGCCGCAGCTGGGCACCGAGTACGTGGCGCCCACCGACGACCTGGAGCTGGCGCTGGCGAAGGTGTGGCAGGAGCAGCTCGGGCTGTCGCGGTTGGGCATCCACGACAACTTCTTCGACCTGGGCGGCAACTCGCTCCTGTGGCTCAAGATCGTCGGGCGGCTGAAGCGGGAGCTGGGGCGAGAGATTGCCCTCACCTCCGTCTTCGAGGCGCCCACGGTGGCCGCGCTGGCGAAGAAGCTGGGAGCGCTCGGCGCCCCGTCGGATCCGCCCGGGTTCGAGTCGAGTCAGAACCGTGGAGCCGCGCGACGCGAGCGGCGCAGCCGCCGTGAGTGAAGGAGCGGACGCCGTGGACGTGAAGCAGCCGTCAGACATCGACGACGCGGACCTCGCCATCATCGGCATGTCCGGGCGCTTCCCCGGCGCGCGGAGCACGGCCGAGCTGTGGGCGAACCTGCGCGGCGGCGTGGAGTCCATCCGCTTCTTCACGCCCGAGGAGAGCCTCGCGGCGGGCGTCGCTCCGGAGCAGGTGGAGGACCCGGACTTCGTGCGCGCCGCCGCGGTGATGCCCGAGCCCGAGTCCTTCGACGCCGCGTTCTTCGACATGCCGCCCCGTGAGGCGGAGCTGACGGACCCGCAGCACCGCGTCTTCCTGGAGGTCTGCTGGGAGGCGCTGGAGCACGCGGGCTACTCGCCGCGCGACTTCCCGGGCGCCATCTCCGTGTACGGCGGCGCCACGCTCAACACGTACCTGCTGATGAACCTGGCGCGCAACCCGCGCGTGCTGGAGTCGGTGGAGCCGGTGCAGGTGAACATCGGCAACGGCACGGACTTCCTGGCCACTCGCGTCTCGTACAAGCTGAACCTCCGGGGCGCGAGCCACGCGGTGCAGAGCGCGTGCTCGACGTCGCTGGTGGCGGTGCACCTGGCCTGCCAGAGCCTGCTCAACGGCGAGTGCGACATGGCGCTCGCGGGCGGCGCCTCCGTCAACGTGAGCTTCCTCCACGGCTATCGCCACGTGGAGGGCGGCATGGCGTCTCCGGATGGACGCTGCCGGCCCTTCGACGCGAAGGCGCGCGGCACGCTGTTCGGCAGCGGGGCGGGCGTGGTGGTGCTCAAGAAGCTGAAGGCCGCGGTGCGCGATGGCGACACCGTGCACGCGGTCATCAAGGGCTCGGCCATCAACAACGACGGCTCGCTCAAGGCGGGCTACACCGCGCCGGGCGTCGAGGGTCAGGCGCAGGTGGTGGCCGAGGCGCTGGCGGCCTCGGGCCTGGAGGCCGACGACATCGGCTATGTGGAAGCGCACGGCACCGCGACGCCGCTGGGCGACCCCATCGAGGTGGAGGCGCTCACGCGCGCTTTCCGCGCCTCCACGCAGCGTCGGCGCTACTGCGCGCTCGGCTCGGTGAAGGGCAACCTGGGCCATCTGGACGCCGCGGCCGGAGTCACGGGCCTCATCAAGGCGGCGATGGCCGTGAAGCACGGCGAGCTGCCACCCAGCCTCCACTACGAGCGGCCCAACCCGGCCATCGACTTCGACAACAGCCCCTTCTACGTCAACGCGACGCTCAAGCCGTGGCCCGCCACCGCCATGCCTCGCCGCGCCGGGGTGAGCTCGTTCGGCGTGGGCGGCACCAACGCGCACGTCGTGCTGGAGCAGCCGCCGCGTCCGCTCGACAGCGCGGCGCCGCGCCGTGCGTGGCAGTTGCTCCCGGTGTCGGCCCGCACGCCCTCCGCGCTGGAGACGAGCACGCGGCGGTTGGCGGAGGCGCTGAAGAATCTGCCCGACGCGAAGCTCGCGGACGTGGCGTGGACGCTCCAGGCGGGTCGTCAGCGCTTCTCGCACCGCCGCTTCATCCTCGCGCGCGATGCGGGCGACGCGGTGGAGGCCTTGGCCAGGACTCCCGCCGAGCCGTCAGCCCCCGAGTCCCAGGACAGCGTGGACCGGCCGGTGGCGTTCCTGTTCCCGGGCCAGGGCTCGCAGCACGTGGGCATGGGCCGCGCGCTGTATGACGCGGAGCCCGTGTTCCGGGCCGAGGTGGACCGGTGCGCGACGCTGCTCGTTCCGCACCTGGGCGGCAAGGACCTGCGCGACGTGCTGTATCCGAAGTCCGGCACGCAGGAGGAGAACGAGCGCACGCTGGCGAGGACGGAGCTCACCCAGCCCGCGCTCTTCGTCCTCGAGTACGCCACCGCGCGACTGTGGATGTCCTGGGGCGTGAAGCCCGCGGCGATGGTGGGCCACAGCATCGGTGAGTACGTGGCCGCGTGCCTCGCGGGTGTCTTCTCGTTGGAGCACGCGCTCCAGTTGGTGGCGGCGCGTGGACGGCTGATGCAGTCGCTCCCGTCCGGGGCGATGCTGGCCGTGCCGCTGAGCGAGGACGAGGTGCGCCCCTACCTGGGCACCGAGCTGAGCCTCGCCGCGGTGAACTCGCCCATGCAGTGTGTCGTCTCCGGGCCGCACGAAGCGGTGGAGCGCGTGCGCCGCCAGCTCGAGGAGGCCGGTGTGCGCAGCCACGTGCTCGCCACGTCGCATGCGTTCCACTCGTCGATGATGGACCCCATCCTCGACGCCTTCACCGCGCGCGCGGCGGCCATGCCGCTGCGGCCGCCCACCCTGCCCTTCGTCTCCAACGTCACCGGGACGTGGATCACCACCGAGCAGGCGACGAGCCCGCGGTACTGGGCACAGCACCTGCGCGGCGCGGTGCGCTTCGCCGACGGGCTCCACGCCCTGTTGTCGGACCCGAAGCGCGTGCTGCTCGAATGCGGACCGGGACAGGTGCTCAGCAGGCTCGCGCGGAGGCATCCCGACACCGCCGCGTCGCGCCCGGTGCTCGCGTCCATGCCGACGTCGCAGGATACCGTGGCGCCGGGCACTCCGCCGCTCGCGTACACGACGCTGGGTGGGCTCTGGCTCGCGGGCGTCACCGTGGACTGGAAGGGCTTCCACGGCGAGGAGCGACGCCAGCGGCTGCCCCTCCCCACCTACCCGTTCGAGCGTCAGCGCTTCTGGGTGGAGCCGGAGACGCGAAGCACGACGTCCTCCGAAGTGAAGAGCACGCCTGTCGCCACGGAGACCGCGCTCGTCCAGGAGCCGCTGGAGCGCTGGTTCCATGTGCCGTCCTGGAAGCGCGCCCCGCTGTCGTCCTCGCTCGTCGCGCGAGGGGCCACGCCTCGCGTCTGGCTGGTGTTCGAGGACGAGGCCTCTCCCACCGACGCGCTCCTGTCGGCCGCCCCCGGCGAGGAGCGGCGAGTCCTCCGCGTGCGCCCGGGTACGGCCTTCAGTCGCACGGGGGACTCCGAGTTCACCGTCGCTCCCGGCTCCCTGTCGGACTTCCGCGCGCTGCTCGGCGCGCTGCGCGACGCGGGCCTGCTTCCCGACGCCGTGCTGCACCTGTGGAGCCTCACGCCCGGGCTCCCCACGTCCTTCGCGCAGGCGCAGGCGAGCGGGTACCACTCACTCGTCGCCCTCGCGCGTGCCCTCGTCGAGCACGCCCCCGAGAGGCCCTGCTCCATCTGGGTGGTGACCAACCACGTCCACGAGGTGACGGGCGACGAGGCCCTCTCTGCGGACAAGGCCACGGTGCTGGGCCCCTGTCAGGTCGTCTCGCAGGAGCAGCCATTCCTGCGCTTGCGCCACGTCGACGTGGTGATGGACGCGGACTTCAAGCTGGCCCCCGCCAGCCTCCAGTCCCTGCGCGCGGAGCTGCGCTCGACGGCCCTGGACACGGTGGTCGCGCTGCGAGGTCCGCACCGCTGGGTCCGCACGTTGGAGCCGTTGCCGCTGCCCGATGCGACGGGCGCACAGGTCCTCTCGCGCCCGGGTGGCGTGTACCTGCTGGTGCACGGTCTCAGCGGCGTGGGCGCGATGAACGCACGCGCCCTCGCGAGCATCTCTCCCGGCGCGAAGCTGGTCTGCCTGGAGCCCTCGGACCTGCCATCGCGCGAGCACTGGGACGCGCACCTGTCCCAGCACGGGGATGCGCATCCCCTGTCGCAGCGCATCCGGAGGGCTCGTCAGTTGGAGACCCTGGGCGCCGAGGTCGTCGTCCTCTCCGTCGACGTGACGAGGCAGGAGTCCCTGCGCGAAGCGGTGGATGCCGCGTTGGCGCGCTTCGGTGCCTTGCACGGCGTGGTGTACGGGGCCTGGCTGCCGCGCGAGCAGGTGGCGCGGCTCGTCTCCGAGACGGGACCCGACGAGAGCGCGTGGCACTTCGACGCGCGCGTGCGGGGACTGGCGCTGCTCGACCAGGTGCTCGGCGAGCGTCCCCTGGACTTCCGCGTGGTGGCGTCCTCCATCTCCTCCGTGCTGGGCGGCATGGCCACCGTCGCGCACACGGCGGCGAGCGCGTGGCAGGACACCTTCGCCCAGGCGGCGACTCGCGCGGGTCGGCGGTGGGTGAGCCTGGATTGGGACGTGGTGCGCGTGGAGGACTACGGCGCGCACCCCGGTGCACGGGGTGAGGCCCTGGACCGGCTGGCCATCGCTCCCGAGCAGGGCGCCGAGGCCCTCGCGCGCGTGCTCTCGCAGACCGAGGGCGCCTGGTGGGTGGTGTCCACGCACGACCCCGTGGCGCGTCAGGCGCGGCCCCGTGCCGTCGAGGTGGTGGACTCAGCCACCCCAGCCGCGCGGCCGCAGCATCCCCGGCCGTCGAACCTGCGCAGCGCCTACGTCGCGCCCACGACGGAGATGGAGCGCACGCTCACGGAGCTGTGGCAGCAGACGCTCGGCGTCGCGCCCATCGGCATCCAGGACAACTTCTTCGAGCTGGGCGGCGACTCGCTCATCGCCGTGCAGCTCAGTGATCGGCTCAAGCGGCGCCTGGACATCAGCGTGCCCGCCTCCAGCCTCTACGAAGGCGTCACGGTGAAGGCCCTGGCCGCCCTGCTCCAGCCTCCCGAGGCGGGCACGGTGCAGACAGAGACGGACGAGCGCGAGTCCACGGTGCAGCGCCGCAAGCAGAACCTCCAGCGACAGCGCTCCCGTCGGCGCTCCGACGACGAGGAAGCGGAGGACGAGGGCTGAGTCGGCCCGCGGTCGACCCTGCCCCCGCACCATGCGAGTCATCCTCACCAACTTCGGGTCTCTCGGTGACGTCCAGCCCTTCGTGGCCCTGGCCGTCGAGCTCAAGCGACACGGCCATCAGCCGGTGCTCGCCGCCGCGCCTTCGTACGAGGCCCTGGCGCGACACCACGGCCTGGAGTTCGCGCCCGTGGGCCCGGACCTGCGGGACGCACAGAGCGGCATCACCCAGGCGATGATGGGCAACCCCGCGGTCGCCCACTCCGCTGGAGGCATGCTCCAGCTCTTCCAGCCCCTCGCCGAGGCCGTGCCCCTCATGCTGGAGGACCTGCGCGCCGCGTGCCGCAACGCCGATGTCCTCGTCAGTGGACGCGTCCAGCCCGCCGCCCGCATGGTGCACGACCTCACGCACCTGCCCTTCGTGACGGTGCTCGTGGAGCACAGCGGCAGCGGCGGCGGGAGCCCGGCGTTCCAGGCCGCGGTGCGCGGACTGGTGAACCCCCTGCGCGAGTCCCTGCGACTGCCTCCGCTCGACAACCCGCTGGTGGATGGACTCTCACCGCAGCTGGTCCTCACCGCGCTGAGCCGGCACGTGCGCCCGCCCGCGTCCGACGCGCCGGCGCATCACCACACCGTCGGCTACTGCCTGCTCGACGAGCCGGACTTCACGCCGGATGCGGAGCTGGCCGCGTTCCTGGCGGAGGGCGAGGCGCCGGTGTGCATCACCTTCGGCAGCATGACGCACGCGGACTCCGCGGCGCTGACGGACACGCTGGTGGCCGCCGCCGAGCGCTCGGGGCGACGGGCCCTCATCCAGCACGGCTGGAGCGGCCTGGGCCAGCGCGCCCTGCCTCCGACGGTGCACGCGCTGGGACAGGTGCCGCACTCGTGGCTGTTCTCGCGGGTGTCGTGCGTGGTGCACCACGGCGGCGCGGGGACCACGGGCGCGGCGTTCCGCGCGGGCATCCCCCAGGTCGTCGTACCGCACACGTATGACCAGTTCACCTGGGGCGAGGTCGTCCAGGAGCGCGGCTGCGGTGGACCGGCGATTCCCATCGGCGAGCTGAGCGTGGAGCGACTCGCGGCGGCACTGCGCGCGGCGCACGAGGACACGGGCCCGCGCGCCACGGCGGCGCGGCTGGGCGAGCAGCTTCGCGAAGAGCACGGAACGACGAAGGCGCGTCACCACATCGAGGACCTGGTCCGTCGGGTGGGGCTCGCCTCGGACCCGGTGAGCGGGGACGAAGGCGATGAGGACGCGGAAGACGAGGGGCGGCGTCAGCGGCGCAGGAGCGCGCTGAAGCAGCAGCGGGCGAGGAAGGTCGACACTTGAGCGGGACTCGGGAGAGAGACATGGCCACGGATTCGTCCAACGCGGACACCACCGGACTGGAGATCGCCGTCATCGGCATGGCGGGGCGGTTCCCGGGGGCGCGCGACCTGGAGGCCTTCTGGAGGAACCTGCGCGACGGCGTGGAGTCCATCCGGTTCCTGGAGGACGCGGACCTGGAGCCCAGCGCGCTCGACACCGCCGCCGTGCGCTCGGACCCGAACTACGTGAAGGCCGCGGCCGTCCTGGAGGACGCGGACCTGTTCGACGCGGGCTACTTCGGCGTCACCCCCAAGGAAGCGGAGGTGATGGACCCGCAGCAGCGCGTCTTCCTGGAGTGCGCCGTGGAGGCCCTGGAGCACGCGGGCTACGACACCGAGCGATTCAAGGGCCGCATCGGCGTGTACGCGGGCGCGCGCACGGACACGTACGTCTTCAACCTCTTCTCGAACCCCGCCGCGCTGGGTGGCTTGGACCCGTTCGAGATTGGCCTGGGCAACGACCTGGCCTTCCTCACCACGCGCGTGGCGCACCGGCTCAACCTGCGCGGCCCCGCCTACTCGGTGCACACCGCGTGCTCCACCGCGCTGGTCGCGCTGCACCTGGCCGGACAGGCGCTGCTCGCCGACGAGTGCCGGATGGCCGTGGCGGGCGGCGTGGCCATCAACGTCCCGCAGAACGTGGGCTACCTGTACCAGTACGGCGGCATCGTCTCGCCGGACGGCCACTGCCGCGCGTTCGACGCGAAGGCCGCGGGCACCATCTTCGGCAGCGGCATCGGCCTTGTCGTCCTCAAGCGGCTGGAGGACGCGCTCGCCGACGGCGACACCATCCACGCCGTCATCAAGGGCTCGGCCATCAACAACGACGGCGCCGTGAAGGCCAGCTTCACCGCGCCCAGCGTGCAGGGGCAGGCCACCGTCATCAAGGACGCGCTCGCCGCCGCCGAGGTGTCCGCGGACAGCATCCACTACGTGGAGGCGCACGGCACCGGCACCGCGCTGGGAGACCCCATCGAGGTGCGCGCGCTGACGAAGGCCTTCGGCAACAAGACCAAGGGGCGTCGCAGCATCCCCATCGGCTCGGTGAAGACGAACGTGGGGCACCTGGACGCGGCGGCCGGCAGCGCGAGCCTGCTCAAGGCCATCCTCGCGATGAAGCACCAGCAGCTCCCGCCCAGCCTCCACTTCGAGTCGCCCAACCCGCAGATCGACTTCGACAGCGGTCCCTTCTACGTGAACACCGCGCTCCAGCCGTGGCCCCGTGGGCGCACGCCCCGGCGCGCGGGCGTGAGCTCGTTCGGCATCGGCGGCACCAACGCGCACGTCATCCTCGAGGAGGCGCCCGCCACGCCCGCGTCCTCCGCGAGCCGCCCCTGGGAGCTGCTCGTGCTGTCGGCGCGCAGCCACACGGCGCTCGACACGGCGACCGCGCGGCTCGCGCAGCACCTGGAGTCCCATCCCGAGCTGTCGCTCTCTGACGTGGCCCACACGCTCCAGGTGGGCCGCAAGGCGCACTCGCACCGCAGGGTCCTCGTCGCTCGTGACGTCCAGGACGCCGTGCGCGTGCTGCGCATGGCCGAGCCCCAGCGCGTCCTCACGGCGACGCACGAGACGAGCCAGCGGCCCGTGTCGTTCCTCTTCTCCGATGCCGGAGTGGGCACGCCGCTGGAGTCGCTCTACCGCTCGGAGCCGGCGTTCCGCGCGGAGGTGGACGCCTGCGCGAAGCGGCTGCGCTCGCCGTTGGGCCTGGACCTGAGCGCCGCGATGTATCCCGAGGACGGCCGCCGGCCCTCGCTGCCCGAGCCCCTGGGCACGATGGCTCGCTTCGTCGAACAGTACGCCCTGGCGCGTCTGTGGATGACCTGGGGCCTGGTACCCGAGTCCGTGCTCGGAGAGGGCATCGGCGCGTGGGTCGCGGCGGCGCTCTCCGGTGCGCTCCCGCTGGAGAAGGCCCTGACGATGGCGCTGCTCGGTGACCCGAGCAATCAGCGTCGAGGACTGACGGGCTCGGGGCTGAAGTCTCCCGAGATGCCGCTGCTCTCCGCGGCGACGGGCGCCTTCGTCACGGACGCCGAGGCCATGCGCCCGGAGACCTGGATGGACGCGGCGAGCAACACGTCCCGCCTGGACGATGCGCTGCGCGAGCTGGTGAAGGAGCCCACCCGCGTCGTCCTCACGATGGGAACCCCGGGTGCACTGGTCGAGCGCGCTCGCGCGTTGGCGGGCACCACTGGGACGCGCGCCATCAGGACCAGCGTCGCGGACTCGCTGCCCGCGCTGGCCTCCGTGCTCAGCACGCTGGGCCAGCTCTGGTTGGACGGCGTGGAGGTGGACTGGGACGACGTGAACGAGGACCGTGGCCTCCGCCGCGTGCCGCTGCCCACCTACCCCTTCGAGCGACAGCGCTACTGGGTGGCCCCCGCCGCGCGCGCCGAGCCCACGCAGGCCGTTTCTCCCCAGGCACCGCAAGGAAAGCTCGCGGACGTCGCGGACTGGTTCCATGTCCCCGCGTGGCACCGCACGGCGCCCATCGCGCTGGACCGCAAGGCGCTGCAGGAGCGCCGCTGCTGGGTGCTCTTCGTGGACGGCCTGGGCGTCGGCGAGGCGCTGGCCCGTCGACTGGAGGAAGCCGGACAGGACGTGGTGCGCGTGCGCCAGGGCGGCGCCTTCATGCGCGACGCGGCGAAGCGGTATGCGCTGGATGCGCGGCTGCGCGGTGACTACGCGACGCTGTGGAAGGACCTGGCCGACCAGGACCTGAGCCCCTCGGTGGTGGTGCACCTGTGGAGCCTGGGCTCCTCGGGCGAGGAGCCGTCCAGCCCCGAGCTGTTCCGCAAGGTCCAGGACACGGGCTACTACAGCCTGTTGCACCTGGGGCAGGCGCTCGCGAAGGGCGACACGTCGCGCCCGGTGCGCATCGAAATCGTGACGGACCGCGTGCAGGACGTCGCGGGCGAGGGCACCGCGCTCCCCGAGAAGGCCACGCTGCTGGGACCCTGCAAGGTGATTCCCCAGGAGCAGGAGCACGTCTCCACGCGCTGCCTCGACGTCGTCGCCCCCGCGCCCGGGAGCCCGGCGGTGGAGAAGCTCGCGGAGCGACTGCTCGCCGAGCTGAGCCAGCGCTCGCGTGACGCCGTGGTCGCGTGGCGCGGCAGCCTCCGTTACGCGCAGACGCACTCGCCGCTGCGCCTGGAGCCCGTGGGCGAGGCCCCCACGCCGCTGCGTGAGAAGGGCGTGTACCTCATCACCGGAGGTCTGGGCGGGGTCGGCCTGATGCTGGCCGAGCACCTGGCGCGCACGCTCCACGCGCGCATCGCGCTGCTGGGTCGCACGGCGCTGCCCGCGCCGTCCGAGTGGGACGGATACCTGGCCACGCATCCTGAGGACGACGCCGTGGCGCGCCGCATCCTCCGAGTGCGCGAGCTGGAGCAGGCAGGCGCTCAGGTGATGGTGGTGCACGCGGACGTCGCGGACGCGGCGCAACTGGAGGCCGCCGTCGCCAAGGTGGAGGCCCGCTTCGGCGCGTTGAACGGCGTGCTCCACTGCGCGGGCGTCACGCAGGGCCCGTCGCTCTACAACCCGCTGACGGACATCGGCCGGAGCGAGTCCGAGACTCAGTTCGGTCCCAAGGTCCATGGCACGTATGCGCTGGAGCAGGTGCTGAGCCGCCGCTCGGCCGACTTCGTGCTGCTCTTCTCGTCCAACGCCGCGGTGCTCGGCGGCCTGGGCTACCTGACGTACGCGTCCTCGAACCTCTTCATGGATGCCTTCGCGCAGGCGCGCGCGGGCCGCAGCGGGACGCGCTGGGTGAGCGCGTCGTGGGACCCGTGGCCCGAGGAGACGAAGCACACGAACGTGCGCACCAGCATGGACCAGTACGCCATGACGCCCGCGGAGGGCGCGGAGGCGGTGCGCCGACTGGTGACGCTCGGGGTGGACGGCCAGGTGGTGGTCGCCACCGGTGACCTGGCGCAGCGCTGGCGGCTGTGGATTCAGCGCGAGACGTCACAGCCCGTCGCGGGAGCACGCGCGGCCGGCAAGCCACGGCGCTCGAAGACGCCCTTCGTCGCGCCCGGCTCCGAGCTGGAGAAGCAGCTCGCGGCGCTCTGGCAGGAGGTCCTCGGCGTCGACTCCGTGGGCCTCAACGACAACTTCTTCGACCTGGGCGGACACTCGCTCCTGGCCACGCGCGTGGCGGGACGGCTGCGCACCCAGTTCGACCTGGACATTCCCCTGGCGAAGCTCTTCGAGGCCGCCACGGTGGCCTCGCTGGCGAAGCTGGTGGCGGACCATCAGGCGGCGCTGGAAGAGGCCGCCAGTCAGGCCGCGCTCGATGAGCTGGCCAACCTCAGTGACGAAGAAATCGAAGCCGAGCTCGCGCGTCGCTCGCGATAGCCGGCCCTGCACCCTTTTCGGGCCGGCGAGCTCCGGCCCTCTCGAACCTTACCTCCGCCCTGGGACATCCCAGCCACCGGAGGACCCGGAGTCCAGCAATGAGCGGTAGTTCCAAGAACCTCGACAAGCTCACTCCCAAGCAGCGCGCGCTGTACGAGTTGCTCCTCAAGGAGAAGAAGGGCCAGCTGCAGGCCTCGTCGGCCCAGGCGCTCGAGCGGACCATCCCGCGTCGCGCCAGCACCGAGCCCGCGCCCGCGTCCTTCCCGCAGCAGCGCCTGTGGGTGGTGGACCAGTTGGAGGGCGGTCAGGCGTTCGCCTACAACGTCCACATCACCGTGCAATTCACCGGCACGCTGGACATCGCGCTGCTGGAGCGGTGCGTGAACCAGGTGGTGCGCCGGCACGAGTCGCTGCGCACGGTGTTCGCCGCGCGCGACGACGGGCTCCCCGTGCAGGTCGTCCTGCCGGAGCTGACGCTGACCATCCCCGTGGAGGACATCTCCGCGCTGGCCAAGGAGGAGCAGGACGCGGAGGTGGAGCGCCGCACCAGCGAGGAGTCCCAGCGCCTGTTCGACCTGGCGAAGGGCCCGCTGCTGCGAGGCAAGGTGCTGCGCCTGGGGCCCGACAACCACGTGGCGCTCGTCACCATGCACCACCTGGTGACGGACCGCTGGTCGCTGGGCGTCTTCGTGCGCGAGCTGATGACGTTCTACGCCGCGGAGGTCAGCGGACAGTCGCCCGCGATCCCCGAGCTGGCCATCCAGTACTCCGACTTCGCGGAGTGGCAGCGCGAGCGGATGCAGGGCGAGCGGCTGCGCGTCGAGCTCGACTTCTGGAAGCAGCACCTGAAGACGCTGCCCGCGCCGCTGGAGCTGCCCACCGACAGGCCGCGTCCCGTGCGCCAGACGTACCGGGGCTCGCGTCAGTTCGTCACGCTCCCCGTGGCGCTCACGCGCGCGCTGAAGGAAGTGAGCCAGCAGGAGGGCGCCACCCTCTTCATGACGTTGCTGGCGACGTTCCAGACGCTGATGCACCGTCACTCGCGGCAGACGGACATCACCGTCGGCTCACCCATCGCCGGCCGCAACGTGCCGGAGCTGGAGTCGTTGATCGGCTTCTTCGTCAACACGCTGGTGCTGCGCAATGACCTGGGCGGCAACCCCACCTTCCGCGAGCTGCTGCGCCGCGCGAAGGACGTGTGCATGGCGGCGTACGCGCACCAGGAGCTGCCGTTCGAGAAGCTCGTCGAGGAGCTGCAGCCCCCGCGCGACCTGAGCCGTCACCCGCTGTTCCAGGTGATGTTCAGCTTCCAGAACACCCCGCGGCAGGACCTGTCCATGCCGGGGCTCCAGTCCACGTATCTGCTCGTGGACCCGGGCTCGGCCAAGTTCGACCTGCTGCTGGAGCTGCGTGAGGACCGGCCCGACGAGATCTTCGGCTGGCTCGAGTACAACACCGACCTCTTCGACGTGACGACGGTCCAGCGGCTGCGTGGGCACTTCTACACGCTGCTCGGCGCGGTGGCCGTCAACCCGGACACCCGCCTGTCCGAGCTGCCGCTGCTCACCCAGGATGAGCACGTCCAGTTGCTCTCCGACTTCCAGGGCGAGCACGTCCGCTACCCCGAGGACGCCACCCTCCACTCCCTCTTCGAGGCCCAGGCCCTCCGCACGCCTCACGCC